>JAABSN010000394.1 GCA_011390385.1 Thioalkalivibrio nitratireducens
GTGCGTGGCCTGGACCAGCTCGATCAGTCGCGTCTGCGCGTCGAAATCGGCCAGCGCGTCGCCGATTGTCGGGTCGCGGATCAGCCGGAGCTGTCCGGCACCAACCAGGTTGTCATAGGTTCGCGAAATCCAATTGAAGGTCGGCATGTCCTGGATTTGAGCAAACAGGCCGTTCAGCGCGTCTGCGGAAGCCGGCCGCGCTCCGCCCGGACGATCGAGCAGTGTGCGCATGGCTTCGATGATTTCGATCATGCGCCGTTCGTTTTCTTCCAGCTTTTGCAAGCTGAGCACAAAGTCCTGATGCAAATTGGCCAGATAGGTGCTTTCAATGCCACGCTCGACCCGCGCCTCATTCCAGTTCGCCACCTGGATGCCGATGAACACGCCGATTACGACGATCAGGAAATCGATGCCGACGGCGAACCAGTTCTGGGCCTTGACGTGCTCGGTGACTCGACGGAGGATCATGATCGACCTTCGACTTCGCGCTGGACGGCGAGCAGCGTGGCTTCGGCCTCGGCAAGTACGGGCTTGAGCTGGATGTGCTGCCAGAATGCTAGAAAGTAGGCCATCTTGACGAATCCGAGGAAATGCGGATCCGAGTTCGCCAATCGAATCGCATCGTCCACCGTTGCCCGATCGGCCATGCCGAGGCCGTTGTCGCGGAGATAGGCCAGTATGGGCCCCACCTGCTCGCGGGCGATCTCGAATTCGATCCGCTTGCGATTGTGGCGTCCGTAGTAGGCGGCAAGCCTCGTGACCAGTGCCCGGTTGGACAACACGCCCAGATTGCCCGACTGCACCAGCTCGTCGAAGGTGTAATCGGTGCCGATCAGGATGAAGGTGCTGGTCAGGGCAGCGAACACGTACTCGGAATACTCCGACCGGTCGATTGCTCGATTCAGCGTATCCGCCGGCGCGGGTGGGGGGAAAAAGCCCGGAGGCTCGAAGTCCGGATTCAGCGCCCGCAGGATGGATTCTGCCGTTGTCAACCGCCACCATGCTTGCTCCCACCCGCCCCGAAGCTCATCCACATCGGCCTGCAGGTCACGCGCGAGCTCGGTCAGATAGCGAGCCTCCGCGATCCGCTGCTGACGTTCTGCACTCCATTCCGTGATCTGGAAGGCCAGCAGGATGCCGAGCACGACGATCAGGAAATCGAGCCCGACGGCGAACCAGTTCTGGTCGCGGACGTGCCTGGTGATGCTGCGCAGGAGCATGTGGCTTTCACTCACTCAGCAGGCGCGCGCGATGTGGAAAGCGCTCGACCAGCCGGTGATCCGCGCTGTATAGGGGCACATCGAAATAATCGGCCAGCACGACGAATTCACAATCGTAGGCCGAGCAACCGGATTCGTCGGCCAGGAGCAATGCTTCAGCTGAGTCCACGACAAATTCGCGCCCCTCAAGCAACTTCTCCGCCTCGGTCTGGATGGACTGCGCACCGTCGAGCTCGATCCGCCCGGCCCGAATCTGGATGGCCAGTACATTGCGCATTTCGCTACGCCACAACAAAGGCGCCAACCACTCCGGATCCTCGCGGCAAAGAGCTTCGGCCGCCGCCGTGCGATCGCCCGGCAGATACAGGTAGGCGATCACATTGGTGTCGACAACAATCATTTCCGGTCTCGCTCGATGGCACGGGAGATGTCCTGTAGTTCCAGTGCCGGACCGGCGTAACGATCGCGTAACCTGCCAGCCTGCTCCAGTCGCGCTTCGATATCGACAGGTCGAGGTGCCAGTGCCTGCTCCAGGCAGGCAATGATCTCGTTGTTCATGCTCCGGTGGTGGCGTTTCGCTGCCAGCTTGATGCGCTGGTAGATCGGGTCGGGGATGTTCTTCAGGGTGATGGAGGTGCTCATGAAGACGATACTTTGAAACCATTATGGTATATTTATGGTATTTCTTTGCGCTCGAGGAATCAAGCGGGCCGAGCGACAGAAAATGCGGATCAGCAAAGCGCCGGTCAGGCTTGCTTGGTGAATAGACCGGTCCGGTGACTCGGAAAAGGATCACGGAATCGCAGACCTCGCTTCCTCGATGGGGCGAAGCCGTTCGGTGTGCTTTTCTGGCGCAGTCATGGCGCCATCGTTGCCTCCGGATGCAGGTAGAACACCTTGCTCATGATCTGCCATCGGCCGTCGATCTTGACCAGCGTGAAGAAGTCGGTGAAGCGGTGGCCGTTCCAGTTGTCGAGTTCGACGCGCACCGAAGCCGCGCTGCCTTCGACGTCGATGCGGATGTCGCCGGCGACCAGGTCGGCGGCCTGACCAGTCTCGGCGAGCCAGTCGTACATCATCTCGATCGGGCCTGCGAACAGGTCCGGGCCCACGTAGCCGCAGATGGTGGCCAGTTCATGGAAGATCGGGCGCAGGGTATCGATCTTGCCGGTTCGGCCGCCTTCGACGTAGGTCTGCATAACCGCTTCGATCTGGCGGAAATCTGCACTGGAATCGTTCATGCGTGCTGCTCCTGTGTTATCGAAAACGTGGGTTGTTCAAAGCAGCGCACTAATCGCACCCCGGATCGGCGAGACCGGCTGGTGAATTTTGCGCATCCGGAAGTCGTCGAGTGAGGCACCACTGTCAACCGCAGCCAGCCATTCTTCCGGATCGAATTCCACCCCGACCGGGTTGACATCGAACGCGGGTCCGGAGATGTAGGCATTGCACTCTTCGGCGGTTTCGAAAGCGTCGACCTGGAACTCCATCTGGTTACCGTCGGGGTCGGCGTAGTACATGGAAACCGTCACCCCGTGATGGATACACCAGTAGGGCTCGATGCCATGTTTCTTGCAGTGCTGGTAGTTCTTGAACAGGTCTTCCAGCGAGGCGAGCGTCCAGGCCAGGTGGTCGACCCCAACCCAGGCCCGGCTTTCCGGCTCGCAGCCGTCGGGGTTGACCACTGAGAGATCAAGCAAGGCAAAGCGATGATGCTCGTCGTCGAAGGTCAGAAAAGCCATGGCCGGGTTCTGACTCTGAACGGTAGCGCCGAACACGGTGCGATACCAATCCATCATTTCGGCGAAGCGACGCGTGCGGTAAACGACATGGGCAAGGGATACGGGTTTTACAGACACGATGTTCTCCTTCAAGGGTGGAAGTAGCGTTCTTC
>JAABSN010000395.1 GCA_011390385.1 Thioalkalivibrio nitratireducens
ACCTGATTGTCACCGATCCCGTGCGCATCGAGCCCTTCGGTGTTCACATCTGGAATGACGAAACCATCAGCGCCGCGCAGGCGATTGTCCGCACCCGCACCACTATCCGCAATTACGGCGGCGAAGTGCGCAATTTGATCCTCGTCAACCGCCTCATGGATACCAACGGGCAGACTGTCGCCGAAGTGCGCACCGCGGCAAGCATCCGCGGCGGCGCTACATCCGTGCTTTCCCAGAACACCCCGGCACTGCGCGATCCTCAGCTCTGGTCGCCGGACCGTCCCTACCTCTACACAGTCGAAACGGTCATCGAAGCCGACGGGGTGATTCTCGACCGCGTCGCTCAGCCGTACGGCATTCGCTGGATCGAGTGGCCGGACATCGCCAATGACGGCCCGACTCCCCTGCTCATCAACGGCAAGCCGTTCTTCATTAATGGAGTCGCTGATTACGAACACCTCATGGGCCAGAGCCATGCGTTCTCCGAGGAACAGGTGCTCACCCGCATCCGCAAGATCCGCGCCGCTGGATTCAACGCATTCCGCGATGCCCATCATCCGCACAATCTGCGCTTCTCGCGCTATTTCGATCGCGAGGGAATGCTCTGGTGGACCCAGAACGGCGCGCAGATCTGGTTCGATAGCGATAACTTCCAGCGCAACTATAAGGCACTTGTCCACGACTGGATGGTGGAGCGGCGCAACAGTCCTTCACTGATTCTTTATGGCCTGCAAAACGAGAGTAAGCTGCCGGAGTGGTTTACTCATGAAAACGTCGCTCTGATGCGCGAGCTGGACCCAACGGCGAGCATTCAGCGGCTGATTGCCAGCTGCAACGGTGGCGAGGGCACCGACTGGGACATCCCGCAGAACTGGACCGGTACGTATGGCGGCGATCCGACGCTCTACGCGGATGACTTGCTGCGCCAGCGGCTTGTCGGCGAATACGGCGCATGGCGAAATCTTGAGCACCACAATGAGGATGGCTGGGTGCAGGGCGGCGCGCACACCGAGGGACGCATGAGCGCCCTGATGGAAATGAAAGTACGCTTGGCCGAAACCGTGCGCGAGAATGTCATCGGCCACTTCATGTGGCCATTTACGACCCACCAGAATCCCGGCCGCAATGTCGGTACTGCGGGCACGCAGACCCGCGATGGCATCCGCGAACTCGACCACATCGGACCAGCCAACAACAAGGGCCTGCAGTCAATCTGGGGAGAGCCGCTGGATGTCTTTTATATGTACCGAGCCAACTACGCTCCGGTGGAGTCTGAGCCGATGGTCTACATCGCCTCCCACACCTGGCCGGATCGT
This sequence comes from Thioalkalivibrio nitratireducens, assembly GCA_011390385.1. The sequence goes on from JAABSN010000395.1 coordinate 1,317, forward strand.
TGGACGGAGCCGGGCCTGAAGGATGGCATTATCGTCTATTCCAATTGCGACGAGGTGGAGTTATTCGATGACTTTGAAGGCAAGTCACTCGGCACGCGTACCCGCGGGCCGATCGGGACCCACTTCCTTTGGGACGGAGTCGAGATCCGCCACAACCTTCTGCACGCAGTCGGCCGCGTTAATGGCAAGGTCGTCGCGGCGGATATCATCCGACTGCACCATTTACCAAAGGGAGCTGGCTGGGAACGCCTGAAGCAACGGGATGCCGATCCCCTGCAGCTGTCCGAGCCCGGTCGCAACTACCTCGTCCGCGTCAACGCGGGCGGCCCTGATTACACCGACAGCGAGGGCAACCTCTGGCAGGCGGACAGCGTCTACCGCGATGGCGACAGCTGGGGCTCCGTTTCATGGGCGTCAGCCTACCCCAACCTGCACCCGGTCTTCGGTAGCAAGCGCGAGATCTTCGACCCGATCCGCAACACCCGCGACGACGCGCTCTTCCAGTCCTTCCGCTACGGTCGCGATCAGTTGCGCTATGTCTTTAATTTACCGGACGGGGACTACACGTTGGATCTGTATTTCACCGAGCCGTGGTATGGCACGGGCGGCGGTATGGACTGCACGGGCTGGCGGCTGTTTGATGTCGCCGTCAATGGCGACACGGTCATCGAGAATCTCGACATCTGGGCAGAGTCCGGCCGCGCCGGTGCGCTCCGGAAATCCGTGCGTGCCCGGGCGACCGACGGCCGCATCGAGCTGTCCTTCCCCCGCGTGCTTTCCACCCAGGCGGTCATTTCCGCAATCGCCCTTTCCAGCGACCAATCGGGAAAGGCCGAACTGGCCGCGCCGTCCCGCTTGATCCAACAACTCGCGTCCTCCTCCACCTGCGACATTGAGGTCGAAGCGCTGACATGGATGGACACGGGCGAGCGCCTTTACAATGACGCGCCAGAAACAATCAGCGAGCTTGCATGGGAGCTGCGCGAGTCCGAATGGATACGCTTCGCAGCAAGCGCCGCCGCCTGCACCGCTCCTGAGCTAGCCAGCTTCGTCCTGCGCGATGATGGGGATGTTTTCATCGCTCACGATCCGGCCATTTCCGACAAGCCTGCGTGGCTCGATGGGTGGGATGCGACCGGATGGACCCTTGCCGCGTCGAACTCGCCGAAGCATCCGTTGCACATCTACCGGAAGAGCTTCAGCGCGGGTGATGTTGTCCGCCTCGGGCCAAACGGCGAGTCACCTTCAGAGGGCCGCATGTACGCCGTTGCCGTCAAGGCAACGCGCCTGCCGCCACCTGCTCAGCATGTCGGCGATTTGGTGGTCAGGAATTCCAGCTCCTCCGAACCTTGGCAGACCGTGGGCAACTTCAGCGTTGGGCGCCGCCAGTACGTTGATGGCGGACCGGTAATAAGCTCCTTCTCCAGCCAGCTCAGCGACGCGGATTGGATTCGCACGGCTCAGTCCGACGCAGCCAATGCCGGCCTTTCGGTGAGTTTCACCGCAAGAGATCACCTTGAAGTTTTCGTCGCGATCGACAAGCGCGTGACCGAACTTCCGGAGTGGCTGAGCGGTTGGCTTGAGAGCCCGTGGGTCGTCAGCTCCTCGCCCGGGGAGCACCTCGACTTCCGCTTGCTGCGCCGCCGCGGGAGCCCCGGCGAGTCGGTCACGCTGGGCGCAAACCCAATCCTGCAAGGTGGCAGCCCGGCGCAGATGTATTCGGTCATTTTGCGCACAATCCGCGCGGCTCAGTATTACCCCGTGGATACGATGCTGGCAG
>JAABSN010000396.1 GCA_011390385.1 Thioalkalivibrio nitratireducens
GGACGCCAACCCAGCCACCGAGATGAAAAAGGGGAAAAAGCAGAACACCGGCGATCAGGATCGAATTGGCCATCAATCCACTCACGATCAGCATCACGCATGACACCGGATACAACAGCGCAAAGAAAATCACGAAATTGGCTCGGGCACGATAGGGATTGGTCTCGATACCCATCAGATAGAGAATGGCGGGCGGACCGCCAACCCCGCTGAAACCGGTGAGCACACCGCTCAGGCTACCCACGACTGTTGAGGCGGTGCGTGATCGGATGTTCGGAAGACGGACCCCGGCCATCAACATGATGGCGCTGGCGATCACCGCGCTTCCCACAATTGGGCCGAAAAGCTCGGCGGGTATCCAGCGTGACAGGCCAATGCCAGGCGCCAGCCCCGCGATCGCGGCGATCGTAAGGGGGCGCACAATGCTTGCATCCATTTCGGCGTATGCGAGGCGCATGCTGTTTGGGCTGAGGGGCAACACACTCAGCACCGTAATCAGACACAGCGTGTCAAGCGCAGGTAGCGCGAGGCTGAACAGCGGCGCCATCAACAGCGCAGCGCCGAAGCCGGTGAGTCCTCTGACGACTCCGCCCGCAATGACTGCGAGTGCAATCAAAGCCCACATATGAGCGGGTTGCTCGACAACGAGGGTTGATGACAACCAATCCACTTGCACCTCCCGGATAGACGTGACAGAACGTGAGATCCAGATTCATTCACCTGTTATAACAAGTGAGAGCAAGATGCGTACCGTCTTCAGGAGCACTGCTGTGACTCCGTAAGGTATTGGCTTAAATAATGTAATTCGGAAAAAGAGCGATCCGGGATGCGCGTTGATGGTGCAGGGTGCAGATTTTGATGCACCACAGAACACCCCTCGTAGCGGCCGACTCAGGATCAACCCTGCTGGCCAGGACGCTTTATGCGATCATCAACTTGACCAGAACCAGTCCCGCGACCAGCAGATAAGCCCATAGCAGCAGCGCCAGAATCCACACCCTCGCACCGGCGGCACGGACATCGGCAAAATGGGTCACCATGCCGAGTGCAACCAGCCCAGTGGCAAGGAAGAAATCAGCAAGCACTGCGCCAGTGACGCGAACTGACTCCGGAACGCCGCCGCTCAGGTTAAGCGCCAGTACCCCCAGGAAAACCCATAAAAATAGCGGAACCCGAACGCGCGTACCGACCCCTGACGCACTCCGACCGCATAAAAAAGCGATCCACAAAACCGCGGGTGCGAGCAACATCACGCGCAGCATTTTCTCGACCAGGGCAGTACTTGCAGCATCGGGACCGATCATTGCTGCGGCGGCGATCACATGCCCAAGTTCGTGCACGGTCAGCCCGATCCAGAGTCCCGAGGCGGCATCCGACAGTCTGAGCAAGGGCGCCAGCTGCGGCATCAGGTACATTGCAAGTGTCCCGCAGATCACGATTGCGGCAACAGCTGCAGCGACTTGTCGCGCACGCGCGCTCAGTACGCTATCGGCCGCCGCCACGGCGGCTGCGCCGCAGATGGCGCTGCCGGCACCGATCAGCAGTGCCAAGTTGGGTTCCAGGCCCAACCGACAGCCGAGCGAACGTGCCAGAAGCAGGGTTGAGGCGACGATGATCAGCGCAAGCAGCACGCCCTGCCAGCCTACCGCAGAGAGGTCCAGCAAGCTGAGCTTGAGTCCATACAAGGCGATGCCAGTGCGCATCAGCGCACCCCGCGCGAAATTCAAACCTGCTTGTCCCGAGCGAACCCATGTCGGCCACAGGTTGCCGACCACCATCCCGAGCACGATCGACAGGGGTAACCATCCCAGGCCACGGCTGGCAAAGCCCGGAACCGTCGCGAGATAAGCTGCGCATGCTGCAAGCACGATGCTGGTGAGCAAACCAAGGCGGACATCGGGGCTTAGTGCAGCGTGCATGGTTCAGCGAGATATCAGGTTGTTGGGTATGGCCATCACCATAGCCAAACATTTAAGATTCTCATAGGTAATGAAAGTTACCCATCCATTCTCTGGAGTTATAGATGAATCTCCATCTCCTGCGTGTTTTTGTTCAAGTGGTCGAGGAGAACAGTTTTTCTCGCGCTGCTGAGCAACTGGGCGTTACCCAGCCTGCGGCATCCAAATCGGTGCGGGAGCTTGAAATACAGCTTGATACCGTGCTGCTGGAGCGACGTGGCCGATTCTTCGTACCTACCGAGGCGGGCGCGGTCCTGTGTGATTACGGACGAAGTCTGTTTGCGCTGGAGCGGGAGGCGAATGAGGCCTTGCGTGCGTTCAATGGATTGACCCGTGGGCGGCTTCGGATTGGCGCCAGCACCACCATCGCGAGTTACTGGCTCCCCCGGTTTTTGCGACAGTTCCGCGAAAACCATCCAGGCATCGAACTTCAGGTCGTGGCCGCCAATACCCGTCGCATCACTGAATACCTGCTTGCCTGCGAGATTGACGTGGCCTTGGTGGAGGGTCAGATCGACGATCGCCGGGTCGAGGTCAGACACTGGCGAGATGAAGAAATGATTGTGCTTTCACCCCGTGGAGATTCAGATTCCGAACGCACGCTGACCGACTCGGGCTCATTTGGCCAGGGTGCAACCTGGATCATGCGCGAACGCGGATCAGGTAGCCGTGATGCCACTCAGACCTTGTTGAACCGGATCGGAATCGTTCCGGGCGACCTGATCGAAGTCGGCAGCAACGAAGCGATCGTGCAGGCGATAGCGGCCGGCATCGGCCTTGGCGTGGTACCCCGCATTTGTGCCCGGGATGCCCTGGCATTGGGACGGGTCAGACGCTATGTACCAGGATGCGGCCCAATTCGACGGGCGCTCTATCGGCTGCGGCTACCGCATCGTCCGGTGAGCCCATCGGCGCTTGCCTTTGAAGCCCTGCTCGCTCAGCCAGAACCGGTACTGACTGAGTGATTGGCAAGGCAGAGCCAGCGGTTCCAGCGATCGGCTACCCCAGCGTCAGCACAAGCAGCATCAGCGCGAGCAAGACTGCGAATACCAGTCCGGCTTCGCGGCGGCCGGCCTGTTCCAATGGTGAACTTTGCTCGTCATCCGTTTTCAGCCACCGCGTCCACGCC
>JAABSN010000397.1 GCA_011390385.1 Thioalkalivibrio nitratireducens
AACTCCTCGTAGATGTAGCCCATCTCCAGGCCGGAAAGCTGGTCGGGGCCGAGAGCGAGTTCCTTGTATTGGTTCAGGATCGGCGCTAATCGGTTGTTCTTGACCATCAGGCCAATGGTGGCACGGTAATTGAAGTGCTCGATGATGTCGTCAACATTCTTCGAGAAACCGTTGATATAGGTGCGGAAGTTCCCCTCCAACAGCGCATGATCCTCTTCATAAACCGAGCGGAGCGTCCAGTCCGTGGTGTTCGAAAATGGCGCCGTGCCTAATTCCATGCCCTTCACCAGTTTCGCCAGTTCCGGTTCGGTGAGCTTGGGTCGTTTCTTCAGCACCTCGGCGGCTTTCTGCACCCGCCAGTCAAGCAATACACACTCCAGACGGCGAATCACAATAATGGGCAGGATGACGCTCTGGTACTCGTAGGACTTGAATTTGCCGCGCAGTCGCTCGGCGGATTTCCAGATATCGGAGGCAAGATTGTCAAGCTTGGGTTTATTCAGAGAGAGAGCCATGAGTTGATTCCAAAAGTAAACGGTTGCATACGAGAAGCGAGCCTCGCAAGACTGTCATGTCAGAGGATGAGATCATGCCCTGCTTTATTGCACAAACATGCAAAACCCGCAAGGGTAAAGCATCACGTTGTATCAACGGCGGCATTCAAGCGCGGCGGTGCGTCGGGGGAATTCGCAAACGGGGTGGTTTGCTAGAAGATGAGGGTGAGGCCGGCGATGGTCTTGTATTCGTGGTAGTTGACCGATTCGGTGTAGAGGCCTTCCCAGTGGGCTTGCAGATAGCGGCCGAGGTTCATACGCAATGACGCATTGGCCGTGAAGACCTCGACCCACTCGGATTCCGGCCCGTCACCGGGGTCGAACCGGAAGAGCCGCCCGCGCTCCACCAGCCGCTCGTAGGCCGCCTCGTCCTCGGGGCGGATCCCCTCGCGGGCATAGCCCCATTTGAGCGCGATGTCGTAATAGAACCGGTAGATATTATTGCGCAACTGCGCGGCCACCATCCATTGACTAAGGCGGTACGGTGTCCAGTAGTCTTCCTTGGGATGCTTGGCGTCGACGTAATTGTACTCCAGCCCCGCCAGCAGCCCGGCATCCTCGAGCAGTTCCCACATCGAGGAGATATCGAAATGCAGGCGTTCATTGCCATCGTTGATATCGAAGTAGCTGGCACGCGTCCAGACATCCCACCAGTCGCGCACGCGCAGCGACCCGCCATAGGCGTACTGGTCGTAGGCCAGTTGCTCCTCGACCAAGGAGCGGGCCGACGGCATGACGGTGTGGTCGAAGCGTAAGCGGACATCGAACGCGAGCGCCGGACGGAACGCGGTCTCGAACATGTAGGCCCAGTCCTCGAAATCCGCGTCCCCGCGGTACTCATGCCGCTCGAGGCCGGCATTGAGCATGATCGGCGAGCTTCTCGGCTTATCCGATTCGTAGCGCATGCCGACCCGCCCGCCGACGAACGTCTCGGTCACCTTGGCGCTTCGGCCCTCCAGCACCGGGGTCTCATCCGCGCCTGCCAGGTTCACGGTGTAATCCTGTTCGAACGCGCCGTAGCCGCCACGGACCTCGGCGTGGATGACGGGCGTCAGGTACAGTCCCGCAAAACCGGCGGTCGTCCAATTGCGCCGATCGAGCGAATCACGGAACCACTCGAACTGGCCGCCGACATAGGGATGCTCGATCTCGATATCGAACATGCCCTTGTCCGACTTCGCCGTCTGGCGGGCAAGGCCGAAGCGCAGCGCCAGGTGATTGTAGACATAGGATTCGATGCGCTCGTAGGGCTGTTGCGGATAGCCGGCATCTCGCAGCATCTCGAGGTTATCGAGTGCGCGGTACATACGCCCGTCCAGCGCGGCGACCTCGGCGCGCATGCGCCGGGCCAGGAAGACCGGATGATGCATGGCCAGATGATCGATCACATCCTGCCCGGTGTCGAAAAGCTCAGGGGCGTAGCGCTGGTACATGAGCGGATTGTCGCCATTGACCGCATAGCCGAAAACCGATTGCGTGAAGCCGATCTCGTAGTTGACCGCGGCCTCATTGAGGTTGATCGCGATGGCATCCTCGACGTTCCCGAGCAGTCCCTGCCCGTACTCGCCGTAGGGATAAGCCACGAAATTGACCGGTTCGGAATCGCCCAGCCACTCGCGCAGCAGACGGCGGCTCTCGCTGTACTCGTGTCGCACCCGTTTCACGAACTCCAGTTCGGGCTCGAACATCTCGCTGTCCTCGAGCCAGATGCGGTTGGCCAGCGGGCTGCCCAAGCGGCCATCCTCGCGCACGGGAACCAGCCTGACCGCGTCCAGCAGCATGCTGCCGAAGACCCATCGCCCGGTCTTGGCGACCTCGCGCAGCGTGTTGACTCCCGCCATGCCGGCATGCCCCTCGTTCACCGGTCCGGCCGGCACATCCAGCGCGAATACCAGATCCAGATCATTGGCCACCTCCGTGGCCAGCTCCAGCGTTCGCCCGTCAGCCTGGTCGAACATGACGATAACGGCCCGCGGCGGCACGTCGTCGCCGCGGTCCCGCCAGGCAGGCGGCTCAAGCCCGGCGAAATAGTCCGCCAGCTTGCCCGGCGTCAGGAACCGGTAGCCGGCCTGTTTCAGCGCCAGCATCTGCAGGCGGAAGCGCCGGACCGACATCGAGCCCGACCAGTCACTGTCGCTCAGCCCGGCATAATACAATACCGCCACGGCCCCGCGCAGCCCGGCGGCTTCAAGGTTGTCAAGCGCATCATAGGCTTCCGGCAGGTTGCCACGCGCCAGTTCGAGCCTTGCGGTCATCTGGTGCAGATAGGGATTGTCCGGATTGATGGAGGCGATGTAATCGAGATGCTCGCGCCCTATGCCGTAATCGGCCAGTGCCTGGCCGACCTCGAACAAGCCGTTGCGGGCGGCCAGCACATTGGTCGTGGAATTATCGATCAGCCAGTCGAACTGCCGGGCGGACGCCAGATACTGCTGGTTCATCAGCAGCAGGCCGCCATAGGTCTGCCGCCAGGAGGGATTGCCCGGATCGATCTCCAGCAGCGCCTCGGCGGATTGGATCGCCTCCTCGAG
>JAABSN010000398.1 GCA_011390385.1 Thioalkalivibrio nitratireducens
AGCGCCGCGAGGAAAAGCACGCGATAATGCGTACCGCCAACCGGGGCCTCAGGCATTTCCACCGCGATATTCGCCGACAGCGTGCGGAACCCATTGAAGAAGTTCATCTGCATGACGGGCGTATTACCGGCCGCCATCAGCACGATCATGGTCTCGCCGACCGCCCGCCCCAGGCCGATCATCGCCGCCGAGAAGAGCCCGCTCATCGCGGTCGGCACAATAATGCGGATGGCGGTCTGCCACTTGGTCGCCCCTGCCCCCAGCGAGGCCGAACGCAGGTGCTCCGGCACTGAGCTCAAGGCGTCCTCAGCCAGGGTGTAGATGATCGGGATGATGGCAAAGCCCATGATAAAGCCCACCACCATCGCATTGCGCTGGACGTAGGTGCCGAGGAAATGGTGCATCTGCTCGCCGCGCGGATCAAATCCGGCCGCCGCCAGCAGCCAGGCCCCGGCCGCGGTCAATGCCAGCCAGCAGGCAAGTCCGGCGAAAAATTTGAGCGCATCCATCTGGGCCACGCGCAACCGCGACCATCCGAACGTCAGACTTCGGAAGCGGTCCCGCAACAGGGTGGTAAAAAGATAGCCGGTCAGGATCGCCGTCAACGGGGTCAGCAGCATGAACCAGCCCCCGGCCCCGCTGCCAATCTGACCGTCCATCCAGCGTTTAAAATCCCCGGCAAAGAGAAGATTTTCCGCGACAGGCCCGACGCGCATGGAGGCCCATATCCCTAGCGGCACCATCAGGCAGATCAAGGCGAAACGGTGTTTTTCGAATCGCAACGCCCATGCCCGCGGCATCAGTTGCCAGGCGTAGGCCCCCAGCAGGAACGCCAGGGGCAGCATCACGAACGACGCCAGCACCGCCGGCACGATATTCTCCACCAGCGGCGCGATCACCAGCGCCGCCAGGAACCCGAGCACCACGCTGGGCAGGCTGGCCATCATCTCGACCAGCGGCTTGACGCGGGCCTTCACCTTCGGATGCATGAATTCGCTGGTGAAGATCGCAGCCAGCAGCGCGATCGGCAACCCGAACAGCAGCGAGTAGAACGTCGCCTTGATGGTACCGAAAATCAACGGAATCAAACCGTATTTCGGTTCGAAATCATCGGTCCCGGAGGATGACTGCCACATGTGCTGTGGTTCGGCATAGCCCTCGTACCAGACCTTGGTGAACAGGGAATGCAGATTGATGGCAGGATAGCGGCGATCGACATCCCAACTGAGCAATTGACGCGCGGTCGCCGCCAGCAGCCGATCCTCGCGGGCACCGACGGCAATTACCCGTATGGCGGCGTCAGCGGGGGCGGCAGGCCGCTGGCTTTCAACCAGCAGCGCATTCGCCGTGACATGAAAGAGCCTCACGCGACCATCGTCATAGCCGGCGGCCAGCAGACGCGAACGGGCAGATCCGCTCAGGGCCGTCACCGCACTGCCCGCCGTGCCAAGATCATGCGCGGCGACCAGTTTTGTCCGATCGATCTTGGTATCATCGGGCACACAGAACCAGGCCTGCACGCGACCTTGTGCGTCACCGCTGATCAGCGTCGTGCGTCCGATCAGGAACTTCAGCATGGTCAGACGATTACCCTCGCCCGGTGCCAGATCCAGCGTCTCCACAAGCTGGGGATTGTCAAGCGTCCGCGTATCGTAACGCCGCAGGTAGCCATCCTCCCAGGCTAGATAGGCGATATCGCCGAGTCCCGACAAAACGAGGTAGGCTGGCTTGGTTCCGCTGCTGCGCGTCTCGTAGGGCAGGTCCACGCGCCGGGCCGTTGCCGTCACCGCCCCGCTGAGAAAATTACGCACTTCGGATACCGCGTAGATGGCCAGGCTCTCGCCCGCCAGCGCCACCATGACCGGCCCGGTCTGCCGCACGGTATGACCGATCAGCCGGACCGGCTCATCTGAAAGCTTGATCGCCGGTTTCATGGAAAACGCAAACGTATGCTGCCGGAATTGCCCGGGCTGCGGATGGGCATAGAGGGTCTCCCCGAGCATGCCCACCTCTCCAACCGGGATTTCGAGCGCCGCTTCAGGAACCTGCTGCTCCCCCAGGAACGTGATGTCGATCTTGATCTCGCCGAGCTGCCCGTGACCATCCTGGTAGCCGAAACAGACGTCGTTACCGTCGGTATTGAAACTCATCGCCGTCAGGACGCGTTCGTTCCCTAGTGGCGTGCGGCGCTCCCCGACCGCCTCGCCGGTATCGGAACGGAAAACCTGTACCGAGCCATCCTCGAACATGGCCCAGCCGAGAAGCTGATACTCATCCATCGCGATATGAACCGGTGTGACACGCTGCTGCTCCCACGGGGGCGCAATCGGCTGGGCATCGCTGATGCGCGCCTTGGAGAATAGTGGCCACGCCACGGCGACCAGGAAAATACAGACGGTCGAGACGGCGATAATGGTGCCGATGCCGCCAAGCGTAATCAGGGTGCGCGCCACATGATCGGCCAGCTTGACGCCGGGCCTGGTCTTGCGGTCGCGCTGACGACCGGTGAACGATCGGGTTGTTTCACTCACGGTTTGCTCTCGCTGAATCGGCGGGCGAGGGAGTTAATCCCCCGCCCGCCGCAGGTTATACAGATTCAAAACGCCTCAGTCTGACTCTATTTCATGTAGGCATCAAGCACAGTCAGATCCGGGGCAATAATCGTCATCCCTAGCGGACCGGCCTTGATCCGCGTCGAATGCACGGCTGGCGTCTTGCCGCTGGTCTTGTAGGCCGCCAGCTCCTCGCTGCCGTCCGCGAACACCCACAGACGACCATCCTTGACGACCGTGTGGAATCCCGGTTTTGAAACCATGTAATCCACAATCGTCTCACCCTCGGGGGCGATAATCGTCATGCCTTCCGGCCCCGCCTTTACGCGCGTCGTATGGACGGCCGGCGTCTTGCCAGACGCCTTGTAGGCGGCCAGCGTCTCGCTGCCTTCCGCAAAAACCCACAGCCGGCCCTTGACAACCGCAGTTACAAAACCAGGCTTATCGAACGCCGACGCCGTGGTGGCGGACTTGACCGCCTGCACGGGCTGCACGTCGACAGCCGGCTTTGACGACGGACAGCATGTTTGCG
>JAABSN010000399.1 GCA_011390385.1 Thioalkalivibrio nitratireducens
CCTGCATCTCGACTTCGGTGACACCGACCTGAACGCGTGGATCGGCAACCTCTTCGGCATCGCCTTCGTCGGAGCAGGCATCGTGAAGTCCTGCCATCCGACAAGCGTCGGCCGGTCCCTCAAGATTCAGACCGACCTTGAGTGGAAGGAAACGCGGGTGCTTTTTGAGGAGGAGGACTGAGGTCAGGGGACCCCTCAAACATCCGGTCTTGTTACTCCGCCCGCCGAAGCCTATGGTTCCTCCATGAGCAGTTCGATTCGTGTCGATCGCACCCAGCGGGGCACGATTTGGTCGCGGAAGCTTGGGGTGGAGAAAGACGACGGCGAGTTTGATTTCGCGTTCTGGCAGGCGCAGAGTGGCGAGGCACGGCTTGATGCCGGCTGGGAAATGGTTGAGACCGCCTGGCTCATGAAAGGCCGCCCGTCAAATGAACTCCGACTTCAAAGAACTGCTGGCCGATCTGTGCCGTTTCCAGGTTAGATTCCTGGTGGTTGGCGGTTACGCGGTGATGTACCACAGCGAACCTCGGTTCACGAAAGACCTCGATCTCTGGATCGAACCGAATCCCGGGAATGCCGCGCGCTTGCGCGAGGCGCTATTGAATTTTGGTGCCTGGCTCAGCCACATGGACGTGAACGATTTTAGCCAGCCGGGCGTGATGTTCCAGATCGGGATGCCGCCGGTTCGGGTGGATTTCCTGACCAGCGTGCCCGGGGTCGAGTTTCCGGGCTGCTGGGAACGTCGTGAGGCGGTTCGAATCGGCGAGGTCGAGGTGCCGTTCCTGGGCTTGCAGGATTTGATCGCGGCCAAGGAACGGGCTGGCCGCGATCAGGACCTGCTCGACCTCAAGAAGCTTCGGAAGAGACCTGAGTGAATGGTCCGACCAAGTCGGACAATCAGCAGCCATCGTGAGAGATCAGGCCGCGGTTGCGGCGAACCGCGCACGAAGCCGGAACAGGCTTCGGAATGCAATTTCATTCGGCTCTCTCAGCACACGGAAAACACACGGCCTATTCGCTCATTGTCCCCCCAACCAAGCATTCTTGCTTCACCGCTTCCTTTACCCTGCCGTCCCTTCTGCCTCGTCCATCCTTTGAGGCTAAGGGATTTGCCTCCTCAGTCTTATGGCCTGCAACTTATTGATAATAAGAGTGTTGGTGGAGGCGAGGGGAGTCGAACCCCTGTCCGGAACATCTTCAGTGCGGGCATCTACACGTTTAGCCGGCGTTCGGTATTTCAGATGAGATCGGCCCGCCGGCCGCGTCCCCCATCCTAGCGTCCTGTTTGATCTCACCACCCGACCCGGTCGCCCGATCGAATGGCCAGCCTGTTGGTTGGTCGCCTTCCCCCTTAACAGGCATCAGGGTTCAGACGTTGCCGTCAATTAAGCGGCAAGTGCGAGCTCGTTAGAGTCTGCAATTATTTGTTTTGGACGGCTTTTAAGGAGGCCAACCGACCAACCTCCACGTGCAGCCAGCGCGTCGAACATCCCGTCGAAACCAGAACGCCCCCGTTTTGCTGTGCGCGACAGGATGCACCAGCCTGCGGGATTATTCAACCGGCAATTTTCCGGCATCGGGCGCCTGGAAGATGGCCGGATCCCAGACGGGGCTGTTGATCGAGGGGGCGAGCGGCTTGATCCTCCCGCTGTCGAGGCTGTAGATCCAGCTATGCACGCCCAACGGCTGACCCCGCTCCCAGGCATCCTCGACGATGGTCGAGCGGGCGATGTTCTCGGCGTTGGCCAGCACGTTCAGCTCGCACAGGCGGTCCACGCGCTCGACCGGCCCGAGACTCTGGAGCTCCGCGACCCGGCGACGGGCGATGTTGCGGATGTGCCGCAGCCAGTTGTCAATGATCCCGTGCCGCTCGATTTCCAGCGCCGCCTTGACCCCGCCGCAGCCGTAGTGCCCGCAGACGATCACGTGCCGCACCTTGAGCACGTCGATCGCGAACTGCAGCACCGCGAGCAGGTTGAAATCGGTCTGCACCACCACGTTGGCGACGTTGCGGTGCACGAAGACCTCGCCCGGCTGCAGGCCGGTGATCTGATTGGCCGGCACCCGGCTGTCGGAACAGCCGATCCACAGATACTCCGGCTTTTGCTGGGCCACCAGCCGCTCGAAAAAACCCGGATCCCGTTCGATCCGTTCGGCGGCCCAAGCCTTGTTGCGTTCCAGTAGATGCTTCAGCGTTTGCATGGCCGAATCCCAATTCCGAAATCGTCAACCGGCAATCCCCAATCTTGAATCCACCCGTGGCCGATCTCTTCGCCAGCCCTTCCGAACCCGGAAAGCCCCGTCCGCCCGCGCCCGAGGAACCCCTTGCCGCGCGCATGCGTCCACGCAGCCTCGACGAAATCGCCGGCCAGGACCACATCCTCGGCCCAGGCAAGCTGCTGCGCCGGGCGATCGAGTCGGACCGCTTCACCTCGCTGATCTTCTACGGCCCGCCCGGCACCGGGAAAACCACGCTCGCCAACGTCATCGCCCGCACCACCGGATCGCGCTTCGAGTCCCTCAACGGTGTCGAATCCAACGTCGCCGAGATCCGCGCCAAGATCGACCAGGCGACGACCTACCGCGACCTGCGCGGCCAGACGACGGTCCTGTTCATCGACGAAATCCATCGTTTCAACAAGGCCCAGCAGGACGTCCTGCTGCCCCACATCGAAAAAGCCACGGTCCGGTTCATCGGCGCCACGACGCACAACCCCTGCTTTTACGTCAATTCCCCGCTGGTCTCCCGTTCCCAGATCTTCCAGCTCGAAAGCGTCTGCATCGAGGGTCTGCTGCAGGTGCTTCAGAAGGCGATCGATGACGACGAGCGGGGTCTGGGGGCGTTGAATCTGCTGGCCGAACCAGAGGCGCTCCGCCATCTCGCCGGGATGTCCGATGGCGATGTGCGCAAGGCCCTGACCGCGCTGGAACTCGCCGCGCTGACCACGCCACCGGGGCCGGACGGGCGCATCCGGCTGAGCCTCGAGGTCGCCGAGGAAAGCATCCAGCGCAAGGCCATCGCCTACGACGCCGATGGCGATGCGCACTACGACACCGCCTCGGCCTTCATCAAGTCGATCCG
>JAABSN010000004.1 GCA_011390385.1 Thioalkalivibrio nitratireducens
AGCTCGATATCCACGTCGTGGCGCTTCAGCAGGCGGTGGATGTTCGGGATCTGCGCAACGACGCCGATCGAACCGACGACCGCGAAAGGTGCGGCAGTGATCCTGTGCGCGACGGCTGCCATCAGGTAACCGCCGCTGGCGGCGACACGGTCGATGGCGACCGTGAGGTCGAGCCCTGCATCACGCAGGCGAGCCAGCTGAGCTGCCGCGAGGCCGTAGGGAGGCACCAGCCCGCCGCCGCTCTCGAGGCAGAGCACAGCGCGGTCGACCCCGGGACGCGCAAGGGTCAGGATCGCGGAGACCTCCTCGCGCAGGCTATCGACCTGGGTCCCACGTATGTCGCCGTGGAAGCGCATCACGTAGATTCGGCCCTGCTCTTCCCGAAGCCCCTTGGCAGCTTCCTTGCGTTGGCGCCTGGACTCCTTGCCATGCCGCCGCAATGCGCGCCAGCCCAGTACCCGCAGCCGAAGGATGCGTTCCATGCTTCGGTAGCGTTGGTTCAGGTGCTTTACGGTGAGCTGTTCGTTGCCGCGGTCCCGTCCACGCTGGGACAGTGAAGCGAAGGCACCCAGCACGGCCAGCGCGATAAGCAGAATGGTCAGGCCCTTGGCCAGGAACAGTGCGTAGTCCTGCAGGAACTCCATGCGTACTCCCTTGTTGTTCGGTGCCCATGGCAGGCTCCCGGTATGCTCACGATCCACGATCTTACGCGGGAAGGACGGGATGGTGTCCGATTGGAACGATGATCCGTATGAGACTCGAAAGTTGCAGCCCGGTTTGGCGGGACCCGTCGCCATTTCGTTTGCCGGCATGGATACCCTGAGTCTGCGGCAACTCGACGAACTGAATCAGGTGCCGAAGGGCACGTCTTTCCGACGCTTCAAGGCCGTGGTCGCTGCGCTCGAGGAAGGGCGCGATTTCTTCCGGCTGGACGCTTCCGCGCACGCCACGCTGCTCGCCCATCTGCGCGCCGAGCAACGGATCTATCCATCGAGCGTGCATGTGGTGCTGATCACCGAGTCCGGCTATCGTCGAATGCTCGGCTGAGGAGCCGCAGCTACCCCTGGCCCCCTCGTTTGCGCCGCGTCCGGGCCAGTTCGCGCAGCAGGGCTTCCTGTTCATTGAATGAGGGCTGCCTTCTGGGTGCAGAGGGCTCGCTGCTGGCAACGCCGTCCTGTCCCGGTGGAGCATGACCCGCGCGCTCGCTTTCCTTCAGCGCCCCGTATTCCGCGAGGTCCCGGGTGACCGCTTCCGCGCTCGTGTCGTCGGTGTAGCGGCCCCGGAAGTCTTTCGGCGGCCTTTTCCCCTTGCGCAGGAATAGCTGCACGCGTAACTGCTTGTTGTAGGCGACCACGCGGCGGTCGATCCAGAAAAGATCATGGATCGCCAGGGTGACCAGCGGTGCCAAAGGTAATAACCACCACCAGGACGGTGCCAGCCACGCCGTCCCGAGCGTAAGCAGAGTCAGGGCCAGGAACGCCGCGCCGCCGCGGGGCTCGCTGAGATAAAAGCGGTGCAAACCCAGTGGGAACAAAACCCAGGCGGCATAGGCTCGGACTCTGGAGCGCATCGCCTGGGCCAGGGCCGCATTCACGGCCTGCAGACCGCCGCCTTTCAGGTTGAGTTCTTGCCAGGCCCTGCTCATGGCTTCTGATCCCTATTTGCTCGAGGGTGGGTTACGTGGTGGGTACTCGCATCCAGTCTAACCCCGTAGACTGCATCCCCAGGGAAATTCCGCCTGCAATTGCGGCTTTCCGGGGAAACTGGCATCCGGAACCATATCCGGTGAGACTAAGCCCATGTCGGATCGGCGCCTGCAAGTTTTCTTCACCGTCGCTCGCCTGCTTTCGTTCACGCGGGCGGCGGAGGTGCTGCACATGACGCAGCCGGCGGTGACTTTCCAGGTGCGCCAACTCGAGGAACAGTTCGACACCCGCCTTTTCGACCGCAATCACAATCGGGTGACCCTGACCGATGCGGGTCGTCTGGTTTTCCGTTATTCGGAACGCATCTTCGAAACCTATGCCGAGATGGAAGCCGCAATGCGTGAGCTCAAGGGCGCGGTCGGCGGTGCACTGGTGCTGGGTGCCAGTACCACGGTGGCCGAATACCTGCTCCCGACGCTCCTCGGCGCCTTTCTCCGCAGCCATCCCGAGGTCGGGATCAGCCTGCGGGTGGGAAACACCGAAGCCGTCGTGGCCATGGTCGAGGAAAGCGAAATCGATCTCGGGGTCGTCGAGGCGCCGGTCAGCAACCGGAACCTGATCGTGCAGCCCTGCCTGGTTGATCAGCTGCAGTTGATCGTACCGCCCGATCACAAGCTTGCCAGCCGGTCCATGGTGACGTTGCCCGATTTTCTCGATGAGCCATTTGTCTGCCGCGAGGAGGGTTCGGGTACCCGTGAGGTGATCATGGAATACCTCATTCGACAGGGATACAGCCGTACCCAGCTGAATTTCTGCATGGAGCTCGGTAGCGCGGAGGCCATCAAGGGGGCGGTGGCGGCGGGTCTCGGCATCTCCATGCTTTCGGAGTCGGTCATTGCCAAGGAAGTCGTGCTGGGGCAACTGGTCGCAATACCTCTTGATCCGCCTCTGGAACGGCCGATCTCCCTGGTCCACGCGCGGCAGAAATTCAGGGTACCGACCCTTGAAGTTCTGTTGCGTTTCATTCGCGAGTACTGCATTCAGGACGAGGCTTCGCGAGGCCCGCATGAATCAACCGGCAAGGAGACCTGATGAAGAATTACTGCGTCGTCCAGCATACCTATTCGGAATTCCTTGGACTGATAGAATCGCAACTGGAGAAGCGGGATATCGGATTCTCCTATCACCGCCCGTTCGTGGGCCAGGATATGCCGGGTTCGGCGGCACAGTTCGACGGCCTCTGGTTGCTGGGGGGGGCGTGGCCACTCACGGACGAGGAGCACAACCCACACATTGCGGATGAGCTCGCCCTGATCGACGTCTTTCGGCGCTCGCAGCGGCCGGTGATCGGGCTGGGCATGGGAGGCCTGCTGGTGGCGTTGCAGGCGGGCGGGACCGCGCATGCCGAGCCCGCATACCGGGCCGGATTTGTCACCGCGCACAAGACCGCCGCGGGTGTCGGCGATGCGCTGGCAGAGGCATTGGACGGCCGTCGTGTGCTGGTTCTTGTCCACGGCGGCGTCGAGCTGCCCGAGGGGCTGGAGCCGACACTCGTTGACGATGAAGGCCGGTGGCTGGCGGTACGTCCCGACAAGCTGACTTACGGGTTGCTGTTCCGCCCGGAAATGAAACCGGGCATGCTGGAGGATATCATCATGGAGGCACGGCATAATCCGCCGCCCAACATCGGCGAGTTGCTGAGTGAGGCGCGCCTGGAGTGGCACGATATGCAGGACATCACCCACCAGGTGATCGCGGCGCTCGTTACCGAGCTTTCATTGATGCAGGAACGGCGCAAGATGCCGGTGTTCAGCCTGAAACTGGAGACGGAATAGCTTGATTGCACCGATGAACATGGCTCGCAGGAACAAGACCCGCGGACCCCGAGGCGCCGGCGCCGTCGGGCGTGTGGCCGAAATCGCGGAGCGGCTCCCCGAGGAGCAGTTGCGCACGCTTGTGCAGTTTGCCGAGTTTCTGCTCACCCAGGTTCCGGAGCAGGAGGCGGATACGCCATTCCCGGAACCGAAATCGATCCCGCGGCCTGCGCAGGAATCAGTGATCAAGGCGATGCGCCGCTTGTCCGAGACCTATTTCATGCTTGACCGAGGCCCGCTGCTCAACGAGACATCGGCGCTGATGGCACAGCATGTGATGCAGGGGCGTTCGGCGAAGGAGGTCATCGACGAACTCGAGGCCATGTTCGCGGCCCACTACGAAAAGGCGCGTCCGCCGTCATGATCGAGGTCTTGCGGCGCTGGTACGAGCGGCATTTCACCGATCCGCAGGTGGTGATCCTCGCTTTCCTGCTGTTGCTCGGTTTTCTGCTTGTGATCTTCGCCGGACGCATCCTGGCGCCCTTGCTTGCCAGCCTGATCATCGCTTATCTGCTCGAAGGCGCGGTGGCCAAGCTGACCTATTTCCGGTTGCCCAGGTTGCTTGCGGTCCTGATCATCATGGCCGGATTCGTCGCGCTGGTGGCTACGGCCATGTTTGGTCTGATCCCGCTGATGTCACAACAGGTGACGCAGCTGGTCAGGGAACTTCCGGTGATGATCTCCCAGGGCCAGGCCCTGCTGCTGCAATTGCCCGAGCGCTATCCGCAGATCATATCGGAGGAACAGGTATTCGAGATCATGGGTGCGATCCGCGCCGAGGCAACCCAGTTCGGGCAGCAGGTCGTGAAGGTGTCCCTGGCATCCGCGCAGCATCTGGTCACGGTGGTGATCTACCTGATCGTTGTTCCTCTCATGGTCTTCTTCATGCTGAAGGATCGCGATGCGATCCTGAACTGGTTCATGGGTTTCATGCCTCGCGATCGGCGCCTCGCCGGGCAGGTGTGGAACGAGGTGAACATGAAGATCGCGAGTTACGTGCGCGGCAAGTTTCTCGAAATCCTGCTGGTCTGGGCGGTGAGTTTCTTCACTTTTCACTGGTTCGGTCTGCAATACGCAATCCTGCTCTCGTTCATGGTCGGAATATCGGTGATCATTCCGTACATCGGTGCCGCCGTGGTCACCATACCGGTCGCGCTTGTTGCCTATTTCCAGTTCGGCTTGTCCAGCGAATTTGCGTGGGTGCTGATCGCTTACGGTGTCATCCAGTTCCTCGATGGCAACGTGCTGGTTCCATTGCTGTTCTCCGAAGTCGTCAACCTGCATCCGGTCGCCATCATCGCGGCAGTGTTCATTTTCGGTGGCATCTGGGGGCTTTGGGGGGTGTTTTTCGCAATCCCTCTGGCCACGTTGGTGCATGCCGTGCTGAAGTCGTGGCCGCGGCATGACTTGCCGGGTGAAATGGCGAGCACGGATGATCCTGAAGATGCAGCCGGAAATCGATCGGACGATCCGGCTGGTTCGACACGGACGTGAACGCGTGCTGAAGGCGGGACTCAAACCCCGAATTCGGGAACCGCGGATTTGATCGGTGGCCGAATTTCAACCAAGAGAGGATGCATGACCGGCACCGAACTTTTGATGAACATCACCCCGCAGGAGAGCCGGGTCGCCCTGGTGGAAAACGGGATACTGACCGAACTTCATCTCGAACGCAGTCGCCGGCGCGGGCTGGTCGGGAGTATCTACAAGGGTACGGTGTGCCGGGTATTGCCGGGTATGGATGCGGCTTTCGTCGACATCGGACTCGACCGCACGGCGTTCCTGCATGCCTCGGATGTTGCCCCGGTGGAGCGCGAGGAACTCTGCAACAACGGCGAGGCGCCGCGACGCAACGAGTCGATCAGCCAGTTGCTGCGCGAAGGTCAGGAGTTACTGGTACAGGTCATCAAGGACCCACTGGGGACCAAGGGCGCGCGCCTGACGACCTACGTCACCGTGCCTTCGCGTCACCTTGTGCTGATGCCCAACCAGACCAATATCGGGATCAGCACCCGCATCGAGGACGAGACAACCCGCAGCCGCCTGCGCGAGAACATGGAGGCGCTGCGTGCCGAACTGGCGCCCGAGCACGGGTTCATCGTGCGCACTGCGGCCGAACTCGCCGACGAGAACGCACTGCGCAACGACGTCCTTTTTCTCAAGAAACTATGGGACACACTCCGGGAGAATGCCGCCAATTCCGCGACGGGGCTCGAGATCCACGCCGATCTGCCGCTCGTGCTGCGTATCCTCCGGGATATGGTCGGCGTGGAACTGGAGCGGATTCGCATCGACTCACGCGAGACCTGGCAGCGGGTCCGTGAATTCGCCGAGCGCTACATTCCCGAGTTGACCGACCGGATCGAGCATTACCCGGGGGAACGGCCCATTTTCGAACTCTTCAATGTCGAGGAGGAAATCCAGCGCGCGTTGGAGCGCAAGGTCGAGTTGAAATCCGGCGGCTACCTGATCTTCGATCAGACCGAGGCGATGACCACCGTGGATATCAATACCGGTGGTTTCGTCGGACACCGCAATCTGGAGGAGACGATTTTCAAGACCAATCTCGAGGCCGCGCAGGCGATCGGAAGGCAACTGCGTCTGCGTAACCTCGGTGGCATCATCATCATCGACTTCATTGATATGCTCGATGACGAGCACAAGCGTCAGGTGATCCGTGCCCTGGATCGCGCCCTCGAGCGGGATCATGCCAAGTGCCAGATCTGCGATGTCTCGCCGCTCGGGCTGGTGGAGATGACCCGCAAGCGGACGCGGGAGAGCCTTGAACACCTGCTCTGCGAGCCCTGCCCGACCTGCGGCGGCCGCGGGTACCTGAAATCCGCAGAGACGGTTTGCTACGAGTTGTTCCGCGAGATCCTGCGCGAGGCGCGCCAGTACGATGCCCGGGAACTCCGCGTGCTCGCCTCGCAGAATGTCATCGATCTCCTGCTGGACGAGGAATCCTCGAGCCTGGCCGAGTTGCAGGAATTCGTCGGGGTTCCGATTCGATTCCAGGTGGAAACGCTGTATCAGCAGGAGCAGTTTGACGTGGTCTTCGTTTGAACGGGGATTTTCTCTGAACGGTATGCCTTCGACCCCGTCAGCACGCTGGACTTGGTGTCTTATTCGGCGTCGTGATCGCGGCCGGTTCCTATCGCCGCCTGCAAGGTCCGGCGGCCGATGATCCGTCGCAGCCTTCGGTTGACGTTCGCGCTGCTGGCGCCGGTATTGTTTCTGTTGGCGCTGGGCCTGCTGACGTTACGGGTATTCCTGCCTCAATGGGACGGTCTCGCGGCACTGGTCGAAAACCGGGTCGAGGCGTTGATCGATCGCGAGGTCGAACTGGGTTCACTGCGTGTCGGCTGGTCGGGATGGACACCGGAGCTGGTTGCCAGCGAGGTGCGGATCGCAGTACCTGACGCAGATCCGCTGATGGCTCGGGAGCTGGGGGTCAGTCTGGCGCCTTTGCGCAGCCTGCGTGCCGGAGCCCCGATGCTCGGACATGCGCGGCTGGCTGGAATCGACCTTCGTATCGAGCGTGACGATGCGGGGACCTGGGACGTGCATGGATGGCGTTTCGGCGGAGCGGGCTCGCTGGCAATCGATTGGGCGCGCCATTTTTCCGGCATGGAACAGTTGCAGATCGAGGACGCCGGTGTCGAATGGGTCGACGCGGTCACCGGCATCCGGACAGGTCTGCACGTGGCGGAATTGATGCTGCGCTCGGATGGCTCGGGTCTGCGGCTCGTCGGTGATGGCCACTTCGTCCCGGAAGCCGGCGGGGCCGTGCATGTCGGCATCAAGGTGCCGCCCTCGGGTCCCGATCGCATCGAATTCTTTCTCGATGCGCACGATCTGCAACTGCCTTACTGGAGCGGACTCGGGGGACGAATCGGGGGGCGTCTCCTCGGTACTTCGGCGGTGCGGGTCTGGGCGACTCTGGAAAACGGCCGGGTCCGCCACCTCGAAGGCGAGCATGACAGCCGCCTGCTCGCGTTCAGGGATGGTGGTTGGCGGGGGCAATCGGTGGGGCACCGGTTCCAGTGGCGGCGGGAATCGGACGAGGTCGTCTCGCAATGGGTCGCAACGACTCCCGGAGCCGGCGATGCGCGTCTGGAGTATCGACTACCCGGGCATCGCGATGACCTGGACCGGGTTGTCGTCGGTGCGACCAACGTCGATCTGCAACTGTATGCGCGCTCTCTGGCGGGGCTGGAACTTCCCGGGATCCCGGATCTCGAACCTTTGAAAGCTGCCGATCCCTCCGGCCGCCTGGATCGGCTCTATCTCGAATTGGTGCGACCCGAAGCCGACTGGCGCGTGGATGTGGCCGACGCTGAGGTCCGCGGCCTCAGGGTTCGCCCGGTGGGTCGTGTTCCGGGTGTCGTGGGCCTGGACGCCATTCTGCACTGGACCGACGATCGGGGTGAAATGGTACTGGAGGGCCGGGACCTGGTCTTGGAAATGCCGGTCGTGTTTTCTCATGAGCTGTGGCTCAATCGTTTGCGGGCGCGTCTGGAATTGCAACGAGACGGATCGGACTGGAGCCTGACGGCGCAGGATCTGTTGGTGGAAAACGAGGACGCGGCTGTGGAAGGACGGGGGCGGATCGTCATCGGCGCCGCCCCCCATCTCGACCTCGCATTGCGTTTTCTGCGCGCGAAGGGAAGTCAGGTGGCGCATTATCTGCCGGTGCACAGACTCCCTGCGAGGACCTACCGTTGGCTGGTCGAAAGCATCCGTGATGGCAAGGTGACCGACGGGGGCATGGTATTTCATGGCAATCCGTTCGAATTTCCCTTTGCCGAGAACCAGGGTGTGTTCGATGTTTGGGCGGTCGTCGAGGACGGTCTGCTCGATTATCAGCGGGGCTGGCCCGAGGCGACCGGTCTCTCCGGGACTCTGCTTTTTCATAACGCCGCGTTTCGCCTCGAGCAGGGTGCCGGGCGTATTCTGGATTCCACGGTCAGCGATACGACGGTCATGGTCGGCAACATGTTGAAGGAGCCCGAGCTGGAGATTCGGGGACAGGCGCAGGGCCCCGTTCAGGATCTCCCGGCGTACCTGTTTCAGGCCGGTATCACCGGGGGTTTCGATCCCTATCTGGCTGGAGTGCAACCCACGGGACGCAGTACGCTGGATCTGAATCTGTCGATTCCGTTGCATGGCAAGGGGCCCTCGGCGACGCGCGCAGGAGGCCGATTGCGGCTCGATGGTGCGGCGCTGGCATTGCCCGACGGTGGGCTCGAAATCGCGCGAATCGAAGGCTCGGTGGATTTCGACCCCGACTCGGGTGTTCGAGGACAGGGCATTCGTTCAGCCATCCATGGCGAGCCCGTGGTGCTGGATGTTCGCCGGGATGCAGCCGGAGCCTCGACCTTCATCCATGCTCGTGGCCGCCAGCCGATGGAGCCGTGGATTGGCCCTCAACGAGTGGTTCAGGGAACGGCTTACTGGAATGCCGAGATCAAAGTCGAAACGGATGGCGATTCATGGCTGGAGTTGTCCTCGGATCTCGAGGGGGTCCAGCTGGACCTGCCGGCACCACTGGCCAAGACTCGGGGGACCCGGCGTCCGTTGCGGATCTCCTGGCCGTTGCGGCAACGAAACGAAGTCCTGGCGCGGGTACGGTTCGACCAGGTGCTGGAAGCCGATCTGCGTGTTCTTCCACGAGGCGCACGGCAGCCGGGGGAGATCCGGGCGGTTGCCGTCAATCTCGGACAGCCGCCTCCGGGAATGCCGTTGGTACCCGATCGGGGCATAGACCTACAGGCCCGATTGGAACAGGTCGACGTCGATGCCTGGCTCGATGTGCTGCCGGACCTGTCCATGGACCGGGTTCCGGTGGAGACTGGGGCCGGTTTGAGCCTGGTACGCGCTGATATCGATGTCCAGCAAGGTCTGCGCTGGGGAGGACAGTATCTACCGGGCGTGCGCCTCCGCCTCGAACCCCGATCTGATGGGCGGTGGCTGCACCTGTCCTCCGACTGGATCCGGGGCGAGGCACTGCACCGAGGTTCCAGGACCCCGGGCCTGCCCGAAGCCGGCCCAGGCCATTGGCAAGTCGACCTGGAGCGTCTCGACCTCGCGTCATGGAACGCATCGACGGGATCGCCGGCATCGGATCGGATGCCCGCCGCATGGACCGATCCGCGCGTCTGGCCCGGGCTGCATCTGCGCGTGTCGGACCTGCGCATTGGCAGCCTGCGGCTTGTCGATACGGAGCTGGCGCTGGAACCGGTGGAGGGTGGCCTGGAATTGCGGCAGTTGCGACTGAGCTCCCCCAAACAGGGCCTCGATCTGGTTGGCAGTGGTCGTTGGACGCTATCTCCGGACGGAGGGTCGGTGTCGCATTTCTCGGCAGAGGCAGCGGGAGGCGATTGGGGAGCGGGTCTTGGATCGATGGGTATTTCGCCGGCGATGGAACAAGGCACCGGAGATGCCCGGCTGCGGCTTTCCTGGCCCGGTGCGTTGTTTGCGCCGGATGTTGCCCGAATGCATGGTAGCGTCGAGCTGTCCATTGCCGATGGCCGCCTTCTCGACGTGGAGCCGGGGGCTGGACGGCTGCTGGGTCTGGTGAGTCTGGACGTGATTCCACGGCGGCTGCGTCTGGACTTTCGGGACGTCTATACTCGAGGGCTGGTTTTTGACCAGATTGCAGGGCAGGCGGTGATCGATGGCGGCGATCTTCTGGTGCCGGAGCTGCGGATCAGCAGCCCGTCGGCCGTGGTGCGGGTCAGCGGCCGCACCGGTCTGG
The DNA here is from genome assembly GCA_011390385.1 of Thioalkalivibrio nitratireducens. The sequence goes on from JAABSN010000004.1 coordinate 10,278, forward strand.
TTGCCCGCGACTTCGATCAACACGTCGTCGTCGTACCGCGGTTGCGTTCGACCCTGCCCATTGTGGGCGCGCTGATTGGTGGGCCGGTAACCGGAGCGGTCGTGCTGTTGGTGGAACGTGCTCTGGGTCTCGGCGATCAGATAGAGGAAGCGGCGCGTGTTGAATATTTTGTCTCGGGTTCATGGTCCGATCCGGAAATACGGGCACGTGTGAATGGCGAACAGGGAATTGCAGACTGATGATGGGACGGTGTGAGTCATGACAAATATTGCCGCGATCCAGATGGCATCGGGGCCTCAGCCCCAGACCAACCTGCTGGAGGCCAAGAGGCTGCTCAAGGATGCGGCTGGCAAAGGCGCGCAAATGGTTGTGCTGCCGGAAAACTTTGCGATGATGGGAATGCAGGACGATGACCTGCTGAAGATCGCTGAGGAACCCGATGCCGGTCCGTTGCAGGCCTTTCTCGCGGAACAGGCCAGGCGCCTGGGGATCTGGCTGGTCGGTGGGACCGTCCCGCTGCGCAGCGGGCATGGCGAACGTGTCCGTGCCGCCTGCCTGGTCTACGACGACCAGGGTCAGCGCGTGGCGCGCTACGACAAGATGCACCTTTTCGATGTCCGGATTCCCGACGGGGACGAGCACTACACCGAATCGCGGATCTACGCGTCCGGAGACCATATCGTTACGCTGGATACGCCTTTTGGGCGGATGGGTCTGGCGGTCTGCTACGATCTGCGTTTTCCGGAGCTTTTTCGCGGCCTTCTGGACCAGGGCGCCGAATTCGTCGTGATGCCGGCGGCTTTCACCGCGCAGACGGGCCAGGCACACTGGGATGTTCTACTACGCGCCCGGGCGATCGAAAACCAATTCTTCATGCTGGCCGCGGCCCAGGGCGGGTTTCACGTCAACGGTCGGGAAACCTACGGGCACAGCGCGCTGGTGGACCCCTGGGGTCGTGTTGTCGCGCAGCTGGGGCGCAACCCCGGGGTTCTGGTCGCCGATCTGAATTGTGACTGCGTGGGCCGCATCCGGACACTGTTTCCAGCAGTTCACCACCGGCGTCTGTCCTGCGAAGTCCGGGTTCCGGACACCGGGGCCTGAGCTGATCCGGACCGTTCAAAGCCGCCATGCACGAAGGTAATCCAACAGGAATCAACATGATCGACAGCCTTGTTCGCGAAACTCTGCTCGACCCCGGTAACGTGACCGAGGACGCATTGGCGTCCGTGCTCGGTACGGCTTTCGGGCCCGGTACCGACGGTGGCGACTGCTACTTCCAGTTCATTTGCCAGGAGGGTTGGTCGCTCGAGGATGGGCTGGTCAAGAGTGCGAGCTTCAATATCGAACGGGGCGTCGGTATCCGGGTGATCTCGGGAGAGCAGACGGGATTCGCCTACTCCGACGAAATCACCCTTCCGGCGATGCTCGAGGCCGGCCGTACAGCGCGCAGCATCGCCAGCGCGGGTCAAACCGGGTCGGTGGCCGTGCGTTCCGGCGTTGCCCGGGAAACCGGGCTGTATCTGCCGGATGATCCGCTGGGGTCGCTGGACGAGGCGCGCAAGATCGATCTCCTCAAACATGTCGATGCCGAGGCTCGTGCCGCTGACCCTCGGGTCACCCAGGTCATGTGCTCGCTGGCCGGGGTGCGCGAGGTGGTACTGGTGCTGAATGCCGACGGCGAACTGGTCACGGATGTCCGGCCGCTGGTGCGGCTGAACGTGCAGGTACTCGTGGAGCACAACGGGCGCCGTGAATCCGGTTCCGCTGGCGGTGGTGGCCGTTCCGGCTATTCCCATTTCACTGAAGGCGACCGCGCCGGTGCCTATGCCCGCGAAGCGGTGCGCCAGGCGTTGGTCAATCTCGAGGCAGTGGACGCCCCGGCTGGTACGATGAAGGTGGTTCTCGGCCCGGGTTGGCCTGGCGTTCTGCTCCATGAGGCCATCGGGCATGGTCTGGAGGGTGACTTCAATCGCAAGGGTACCTCCGCCTTCGCCGGACGGGTCGGAGAGCGGGTTGCGGCACCCGGTATCACCATCGTCGATGACGGTACCCTTCCGGGCCGACGTGGTTCCCTGAATGTCGATGACGAGGGCACGCTGACCCAGCAGACGGTGTTGATCGAGGACGGTTACCTCCGAGGCTACATGCAGGATCGCCTGAATGGCAGGTTGAGCGGTGCCCGGTCCACGGGTAATGGCCGGCGCGAGTCCTACGCACACCTGCCGATGCCGCGCATGACGAATACCTACATGCTTGCCGGCAGTCATGACCCGGCCGAGATCATCGCTTCGGTTGACCGCGGACTGTACGCGGTCAACTTTGGCGGTGGGCAGGTGGATATCACGTCCGGGAAGTTCGTCTTCTCGGCTTCGGAAGCCTATCTGATAGAAAACGGTCGGGTCACCCAACCGGTCAAGGGGGCAACCCTGATCGGAAACGGCCCGGATGTCTTGACCCGCGTGTCCATGGTCGGCAACGATCTGGAACTCGACACCGGTGTCGGCACCTGTGGCAAGGAAGGGCAGGGGGTGCCGGTGGGGGTCGGGCAACCGACACTGCGCATCGACGCGATGACGGTTGGCGGCACACAACAGGCCGCATGACGATCCTGGCAATGCGTAACACCCCGAAGGAGGAACACCGCCGCGGAAGAATACGGCAGCACACGGAAAAGGATTTGGTCACGCCTTCCACTTCCGTGATTTCGGAGTTCTACCGTGGCCATATTCGCACTCCAGCATGTTGTGTCGCGCCGCGTGCTGCGGCGGGGGTTGAGCCATGCCGGTCAATGAATATCAGCACGCAGGAGTCACCATGACGCACCTAGCACTCCTCGAGGAAGAGCAGTCGCTGCCAGAAGGCCACGGGGCCGACCACATCGTGCAGTGGCATGTATTTCGCTCGCGCGCGCAGGCAGAGCGGTTCGCAGATGGCGTTCATCTGAGTGCCGGACAGAAACTCGTTGGCGGATTCACCAGGGACAGTCTCGGGGTTCTCTACTGGGTTGGCGTCCATGTCGAGGATCTCGAGCAGTGGGGCAACCGCGGCGCCGTGAACAAACACGGTGCAAGTCCCTGATCCGACCGGCCGCAGCATAATACTCCAAGCCATGGCCGGATCGCCCCGAAATGCGGGCGCTGGTCCGTTTACGCCCAGGAAACAATGAAAAGCATGGATCAATCAATGGAAGTACAGGCACTGTCGCATACGCCCGAATCCCTGGAAGACCGGGTGCGCATGGTCCTTGATCATGCCCGCGCCTGCGGTGCCTCCGCGGCACAGGCGATCGTCAGCCACAACGTGGGACTCAATGTGACCGTCCGCAAGGGCGAGGTCGATACACTGGAATACGAACGCGATCAGCAGATGGCGCTCGTGGCCCACTTCGAGCAATCCAAGGGGTCGGCTTCCACCACCGACTTCAGCGCCGCCGCGCTCCGTCAGACCGCCGAAGCAGCATGCCGCATCGCACGGTACACCGAGCCGGATCCTTATGGTGGCCTGCCGGACCCGGAGGAGCAGGCGCGCGAGTGGAGCGAACTCGAGCTGGACCATCCCTGGGACTGCCCGTCCGGCACAGCGATCGAACTGGCGCGACGGATCGAGGCGGCCGGGTTTGCGGTGGATCCGCGCATCGAGAATTCGGAAGGGGCCAGCGTCAGTACCCGGCGCGGCATGTCCTTTCTCGGGGATAGCCAGGGCTTCATGGGCGGTTACCGGAGCACGCGCCACTCATTATCCTGCGCGCTCGTGGCACGTGATGCCGCGGGCATGCAGCGCGACTATGCGTACACGGTATCGCGCAACCCTTCGGAGATGAGCGACCCTGAGGCGGTGGGCAGGGAAGCGGCGGAGCGAACCCTGCAACGTCTGGGGTCGCGCAGGATCGGTACCCGCCAGTGCCCAGTCCTTTTCGTCCCCGAGATGGCCCGTGGCCTGATCGGCAGTTTCACCCGTGCCATCAGTGGCAGCGCGCAGTACCGAAAGAACTCGTTCCTGCTGGACGCTGTGGGACGGGAGATCTTTCCAGCCTGGATGCAGATCGCCGAGCACCCGCATCTGCCGAAGGCACTCGGCAGTGCCCCGTTCGACGGCGAAGGGGTACGGACGCGGGATCGGGAACTGATCAGCGATGGCGTTCTCCAGAGCTATATCCTCGACAGCTATTCCGCACGCCGATTGGGGCTGCGGACAACGGGCAATGCCGGGGGCGCGCGCAATGTGACCGTGCAGCCCCACCCCGGCGACAAGGGTTTCCGGGAGTTGCTCGCGGATATGGGTACGGGGCTTCTGGTGACCGAACTGATCGGGCAGGGCGTGAACCCGGTCACCGGCGACTACTCGCGTGGCGCGGCGGGTTTCTGGGTCGAGAACGGCGAACTCGTGCATCCGGTCGAGGAGATCACGATTGCCGGGAATCTGACGGACATGTTCCGAAGGATCGTGGCGGTGGGCAATGACGTCGATATCCGCGGCAATACCCGTTCCGGGTCGATCCTGGTCGAGTCGATGACCGTCGCTGGCGAGTGAAGTCCGTCAGCGGAAAATGATGTCCTCAAGATGCCATTTCGAGGCCAGGGTCTCGGTGGCGTTCAGGACCTCTTCGGCGCGGGCGGGGTGATTCCATGTGCCCCGGGCGAGCCAGGCCAGCGCGGTCTCGCGATCCGGTGCCAGCGAAAGCAGATGAATCAGTTCTCCGGCGTCACCGCCGATGACCTCGCCGCCGAGGAGCGCGCCGCTGTCCATGTCCCCGATCAGGCGCACGAATCCCTCCGGCTCGTCCTGGCCCAAGGCGCAGGGGGAGGTTTCGAACGCCGCGAATCCGATCGCCGGCTCGAGTTCCTCGTCCTCGGCGGCGTCCTCGTTCAGGCCCAGACGCGCCATCTCCACGGCGCTGTAGATCACCGTCGGAACGAACCGCCCATCCTGCTTGCGCCGGGCGTCTCCGAGGATATTGTCGACTGCGACGGTCGCATCCGACAGCGCGTGGTTGGCGGTCATCCAGTCGCCCGCGACGTCACCGATGGCGTAGATGTTGGGTATCGCCGTTTGCAGGGTTTCGCGACGGTGGATGAAGCCACGGGAATCGGTTTCCACCCCGATCTGTTCCAGCCCCAGGTTTTCGGTATAAGGTCTGCGGCCAGTGCCCAGCAGCACCCAGTCCACATCGATGGCATCTCCGTCGGCTGTAATGATCACCCGGTTGCCTTCCAGCGCTACCGATTCGTAGTGCGTGACTCGTCGGGCCTCGATCCCCTGAATTGCCAACTGTTCCTTCAGCGTCGACAGCGCCTGCGGGCTGAACCCCAGCCGTGACAGCGGTGGTGAACGTGTCAGCCAGGTTACATCCCGGCCCAGCATTCGCAGGATGAATGCGAATTCGGTGGCCACCACGCCGCTACCGATGATCGCCAACCGCCGTCCCGGAGGCGGAGGCTGATCGAAAAGCGCATCCGTGCTGAGGACGCGCCCCTCGTGAAGTTCAAAGGGGTCGGGAACGATCGGAGTGGCACCGGTGGCGATAATGCTGCTCGTTGCCTTGATCGTCTCGACACCATCCGGACCCTCGATTTCGATGGCATCGGGTGCGACGAACCGGGCGTGGCCCTGATGGGCCTGGACCTTGAGATGCTTCAGGTAGCTGCGATAGCTGTCGCGCACCGTGTCGACGACCCTGCGCTGGTGTTCCCACGCCTGGCTCAGGTCGCCGGATAGCGTTCCGGTAATGCCGCGGCTATTGAAATGCCGTTGGGCGGCAAGAAAACGCGCTGAGTGATACCAATCCTTCTTCGGTACACAGCCGCGGTTCAGACAGCAGCCACCCCATTGGGCGCGCTCGATGATGACGACACGAAGGCCGCGCAGGGCGCCGAGCACGGCGGCCCGGTAACCGCCGGGACCGCTCCCGATCACCGCCAGGTCGAAGGTCCCGCTCACGGTCGGCCCGCCTTTTCCTCAGGCCGGGACTGGTGCCATTCCACGTGGGTAAGTTCGAGTTGGAGGATGTTGCCGTCGGCCTCGTAGTCGAGACGGATGGGAAGGTAATTCAATGTGGGCACGAACCAGCCGACCAATTCAACCCCGCTACGGTCATCCGTGCGTACCACGCGCAAAGCGTCCATGGGTCCGAGTGCAGAATCGACACGTTCGGTGCCGCTCAGCAACAGCGAGTACTCGCGCAGGCGGTCGCGTTCCAGTACCTTCACCGCGAGCGTTTGACCGAGACTGCCGTTGCGCAACTCCTGCATTGTCAGGTACAGGGACGACAGGAAATCGAGGGTGCCGTGCGGAACCTCCAGATCGAATGCTTTCTGGTTGACATGTCCCCGCGCACGGTTGGTCGTCCAGTCAAAGCGTGTTTCGACATTGCGTTCCCGACGTGGTGTGATCTGACTGCTGCTGGTCTGGAGCAGGCGCGGATATCCGCCATTGGAATTGAAAACAGCCTCTCGGCTGAACTCGAACCGCCCCAGGATCTGCAGGAAACCCGACACATGGGCGTCCATGGCCATGCGGGTATTGTGGCCCTCATGGCTCAGTATGCTCTTCGCCACCAGTGTGTTTCCGAGGACCTGAGCCTCGTACGTTGCCGTATAGGCGGGGACGGAACCGCCAGCAGCGATCGGTACGGCTGCGGCCAGGAGAACGATGGGTATCCAGCTCAGCCAGCGCATGTTCACGTCCTCTCCATGATGTCGTCCAGCAGCAGGGGTTGGTCCAATGTGCTGCCATCGAGCTGCACCGTCGATTCCAGGGCCTGAACCCGGCCCGAGCAAATCAGCCTGACGGCGGCAGGATAAAGCTCGTGCTCCGCCGCCTGAACGCGTTGCGCCAGCCTGGAGGGGTCGTCGTCCGAATGTACCGGGACCCGAGCCTGCATCAGTACCGGGCCGCCATCCAGTTCCGCCGTGACGAAGTGGACGCTGCTACCGTGGACGCCGACACCTGCAGCCAGCGCTCTTGCATGCGTATCGAGACCGCGGAATGCGGGGAGTAGCGATGGGTGAATATTGACCATCCGGCCGGAGAAACGTTCGACGAATTTCTCGGTCAGCACCCGCATGAAACCGGCCAGTATCACCAGATCAGGGGTGGATGCCTCGATCTGGTCGGCGATTGCGCGGTCGAACGCTTCGCGATCCGGATAGGCCCGGTGATCCACGACCGAGTGGGGGATCCCGGCTCGACGGGCGAATTCAAGGCCGGGCGCCTGCGGGCGGTTGCTGATCACCCGAACGATCCGGCCATTGATGCGGCCATCCGCACAGGCGCGGATCAGGGCGTCCAGATTGCTCCCACGCCCGGAAATCAGGACCACCAGCCGTTTCGTATTGGCGGGATCGTGACTGACGGTCATGTCGACAGATAGTGGATGGCAGGCGCGCCCTTGCCCTTGACCACCATCCCGATCGGCCACGCCGGAATGCCTGCCGCCGCCAGTTCCGCGGTTGCCGCATCCGCATCGGCCGCGGGCAGAACCACGACCATGCCGATGCCACAGTTGAAAGTTCGCAGCATCTCTGACTCGGAGATGCCGCCTGTTCCCTGCAACCAGTCGAAGACCGGCGGCCGCGGCCAGGAGGCAAGGTCGATGCGGCCGTCGAGGCCCTGTGGCAATACGCGAGGCAGGTTCTCGGTCAGGCCACCCCCCGTGATGTGCGCGAGCGCATGAATGTGCTGGCTTTTCAACATTGCGAGGAGGGCACGAACGTAGATGGTCGTCGGCGCGAGCAACGCATCCCCGAGCATGATGTCCCCACCCCCGGCCAGTGGCTGACGGAGATCTGCCGAGCTCAGTTCAAGCACGCGGCGAATCAGCGAATACCCGTTGGAATGCGGCCCACTGGACGCCAGTCCCAGGAGCACGTCACCGGCCTGCACGGCACTTCCGTCCAGAATCTCGTCCTTTTCCACAATGCCGACCGCAAAACCCGCCAGATCATAGTCACCGCCCTGGTACATCCCCGGCATTTCCGCGGTCTCGCCGCCAACCAATGCGCATCCCGCCTGCACACAGCCCTCGGCGATGCCCTTGACCACGTCAGCTGCGACGTCGAGATCGAGCCGTCCGGTTGCGTAGTAGTCGAGAAAGAACAGCGGTTCGGCGCCTTGCACGACAATATCGTTCACGCACATCGCGACCAGATCGATGCCGATGCTGTCGTGACGGCCGAGCTCCTGCGCGACCCGCAGCTTGGTGCCGACGCCGTCGGTGCCGGACACCAGCACCGGGTTGCGGAATCGTTCGATCGGGAGTTCGAACAGTGCTCCGAAGCCGCCGAGTCCGGCCAGTACGCCGGGCCGTCGAGTGCGGGCGGCATGCGGTTTGATGCGCTCCACGAGGTCGCTGCCCGCCGTGATGTCGACGCCAGCGTCGCGATAGGTCAGACCGGTGCGTGGTTCAGGCATGGGAGCTCTCGTGGGAAAGATGGTGAATGGTAACGACGGCTGGTAACGCATGCAAAAGCCAAACCGGCAAATCGCGCCGGCTGTGGTATGTTGCGCGCTTCAGGGCTTGTCCTGACTGGTACCCATCCGCCGCAGGCAAGGAAAACCGCATTGACCGTCGCGGAAGCGCCAAGATATCTGCCCCTGCAAGTCCGGCTTTCGCAGCAGGGGCGAGCACCCGCATCGGCGTGCCGCGCGCGAAGGGAGTCAATGCGGAGGTCTCGCTCCAGTCTGCAGGCCTGTTTTCGGAACTGTTCTGGAGATGCGCGTGTCGTCGGTTGATCAGCCAGCTGCAAGCCCCGATCGGGAGTACCGGTTGCCCCGAAATCTTCGGGGCGGGAGTGACCCGGACAGCGGTAGTCCGACGCACGGGCGGGCTTCGGAGGGCCACTGTTCAGACCGACAACCCACCCGATGTCGTTGGTTCGTTTCGGCTCTGGCCCTCCTCCTGCTCCTGGCGATCGCTCCCGCGGGCGCCTCGTTGATCGAATTGGTGGTCGAGGCCGAGGATGAGACCGAGGCCAGGGTGACCGGCCTCGAAGAGGCACTGGTGCAGCTGGCGGGATTGCACTCTCCGGCAATCGACGATCTCGTTTCCGCGTTGCTTCGCGCCGAGGACACGCGCTGGCTCCGTTCGCTGGAGCGGCATGGTGCTGATCGGTTTCTGCTGGCGTTCGACCGGGTGCGACTGCAGACCGCGTTGGAAGCGTCGGAAGTGCCGGTATGGGCCGGGTCCAGGCCTGCTCTCCTGTTCTGGGTTGTCACGGAGTGGAATGGACGCAGATTCCTGCTGGGTTCGGGCATGGACGAGGAAGGAGTGCTTGAAGCGTTACGTGAATTGGCCTCGCGCCGGGACCTGCCGCTGCTCTTTCCTCTTGGCGACCTCGAGGACCGCAGGCAGGTCCACGCTGCCGACATCATCGGTGGTGTGGTCGAGGCGCTGGTAGAACCGAGTCGACGCTATGAACCCGATGGGCTGGTTCTGCTCCACATTTTTTCGCGGGGCGATGCTTACAGGGCGCGCGCGCTGATCACATACCGAAACCAGTTGGTGCAGTCCGAGGCTTCGGCAGCGTCGCCCACGGCGTCGGCCCGCGAGGCGGCGGCGGGGGCCATTGATGCGCTCGGCGCCCGCATGGCCCGGGTGCTGACGGGCGATGACGCGTTACCGTTGGGATTCGTCGGCATTGCGGGCATGGCGGATCTGCAGGTCCTTCGTGCTCGCCTGACCGGTCTGCAGGCCGTAAGGGAAGTACAGTTGACCCGCCTGATTCCCAACGCCGCCATCCTCGATCTGCGCACGGGGCTGGACACGTTCGCTCTGGCGGAAGTCCTGAAGGGCGAGGGCTTCGTCCTGGTCGACCGTCATCAAGAAACCGGTGATGATGTCGGTCTGTGGTTCCGCCCTCCCCGCTGATCGCAATGAACCTCCGCCAACTGCCCAACCTGATCACTCTTTCGCGCCTGTTCCTGACGGTACCGATCGTCTGGTTTCTCTATCGCGGGGAATACTGGCCGGCGTTGCTGCTTCTGGCCGTTGCGGGCCTGACCGACGCTCTGGACGGATATCTGGTCCGCCGCTATGGCTGGGAAACGGCACTGGGCGCCTGGCTGGACCCTGCGGCGGACAAGATCCTCATGCTGGGCATCTATCTTTCGGTGACCCTGAGCGGTCTGCTTCCCATCTGGCTCCTGTTGCTGGTCGTGGGTCGTGATGCCTGGCTTTCGCTGGGCTCACTGGCCTATCGGCACTGGGTAGGGCCGCTGCAGATCGAGCCCCTGTTGATCAGCAAGTTCAACACCTTTTTCCAGATCCTGCTCGTGCTGGGCGCCATCCTCAAGGTCGGCATCCTGAGTCTGGAGCCGGTCTGGGTGCAGCTGTTGATCGTGATCGTCACTTTCACCACACTGGCCAGCGGTGTCGCGTACACGGTCGTATGGGGTCGACGCGCCTGGCGGCATTTTCATCCTCAGACCGATTCCCGGGTATCACCGTCGGCATGACATCGGTAACGATTCAAGGCCCCTTCAGGCCGCGCGACTTGCACGTCTACTGCCATGGCGCCGGCGGCCACCCCCCGGTCGTGAAGGGCGTAGGGTGCCAATGAGCGCAGCGAATTGCACCGTTCGAGACCCGGGGGCCTGGAGCCAGTGCCGGCGTCGTTCCGGTGCGGTTCGGCTGCGCCTGACGGTACCCTGCGCTGGTTGTTTCACGTTGAAGGCTGACGCAGCGCCATGAAAGCCAGACAGTTACCCCTGGACCTGCGTTTGCGTGACCACTCGCGGTTCGTGACCTTTGATGCCGGCAGCAACGGTCTACCCGCGGCGATTGTCGAGGCAATGGCTGCGGGCGGGAGTGCCGAGCGGCAGATTTACCTTCATGGGGGTGCGGGTTCCGGCAAGACACATCTGCTGCAGGCTGCATGCCATGCGGCCTTCTCGAAGGGCCGGACCTGCGCCTATCTGCCGCTGACGGATTTGAAGTTCGAGGATGCCATTGCCGTTCTGGAAGGCATGGACCGGTTGCAACTACTGGTTCTTGACGATCTGCAGGCTGTCGCAGGGATAGGGGGTTGGGAACGCGCGCTGTTCGATCTGATCAATCGCGTACGCGAGCGCAAGGGGCAGCTGCTGCTGGCCGCGCGTCTGGGTCCGGAGGGTCTGGGCTGCCAACTGCCGGACCTGACCTCCCGGCTCGGTTGGGGCCCGGTGTTCCGCCTTGAGCAGCCGGGAGACATCGAGCTCAAGTCCATCCTTCAGAAGCGTGCCGCGTTGCGTGGCATCGATCTGCACGGGTCCGTGGTGGATTATCTGCTCCGTCACGAATGCCGGGATCTGGAGATGCTGCTGAGCCTGCTCGATCGGCTCGACCTGGCGGCACTGGCCGAGAAACGTCGGTTGACCATTCCCTTCATCCGGGAGCAGTTGCGGTATGCGTCGCCGTTGCGCGACGAATCAGATTCCTGAGCCCGGACGTCTTCCGGCACCCTGCGCGCGAACGACCGTCAGACACCCGGCAAACAGCATCAGGGCCAGCACGAGCATCGACAGACCATAGATCCGGTCGCTTGCCACCGCTGCGAGGGTCACGCCAATCACGACATACAAGAGCGCCAGAAAGCTGGCCCAGGCGTGGGTGCGGACGCGGCCATGAAGCAGGCCGCGCAGGGGCGCCAGCAGCGGCAGCAGCAGGACGAGCAGAACCAGTGAGCGGGGTAGATGTTCGGGCGGATCGACAACGCTGGTCCAGACGAGGACGAGGAAGAACAGCCCGAAGTAGCCGCTCAATGTCAGCCAGCGCCCGATCTGGACAAGGCTCAAGCAACCGCTCCATTTCGCAGTTGCCCGGTCAGTCGGCCGATACGCTCACCCAGGGCTTCGGCGATTCGGCGTTCCTCGCGGGTGATTTCCTGCCGGCCATCGGCGCCGGCGACGTGCGATGCGCCGTAGGGGCTGCCGCCGCTGGTGGTGCTGGTCAGTTCAGGCAGGGTATAGGGAACGCCCACCCAGAGCATGCCCTGATGAATCAGCGGCAGTGCCATGCTGAGAAGGGTGGTTTCCTGGCCACCGTGCATGGTGGCGGTGCTGGTGAACAGCCCGAAGGGGCGGTCGACCAGGGTACCGCTGGCCCAAAGGCCGCTGGTTCCGTCGAGGAAATACTTGAGCGGCGCCGCCATGTTGCCGAAGCGCGTTGGCGAACCCATTGCCAGGCCGTCGGTTTCCTCGAGGTCCCGTACCGTGGCGAACGGCGGGCCCTGTTCCGGGATCGCCGGTGCCTCGGCCCCCAGGTTGGTGCTGACCGGTGCCACGGTGCGTACGCGCGCCATGGCTCCCGATTTCTCGACCCCGGTGGCAACGTGTCTGGCCAGCTGGGCCGTGGCCCCGTAGCGACTGTAGTACAGCACGAGTATCTCGGTCATCAGAGGATCTCCAGTACGCGCTCCGGAGGGCGCCCCACACGAGCCTTCCCTGCGTGGAGCACGATCGGACGTTCGATCAGTTTCGGGTGTGCGACCATGGCCCGGAGCAACTGTTCGTCGGGAACCGCAGGATCATCCAGTCCGAGTTCGCGGTATTCGGCCTCGCCGGTGCGCAGGAGGTCCCGCGGCCGGATGCCGAGCTGATCGAGCACGGCCTTCAGCGTCGCCTCGTTGGGCGGTGTCTTCAGGTACTCGACGACCTCGGGCTCGATCCCACGCTGTCGCAACAGGGCCAGGGCGGCGCGCGATTTGCTGCACCGCGGGTTGTGGAAAATACGCACGGAATCGGTCATCGTCGTCTCCGGAGGTGAACATGAAAAACAATGCCAATGGTACCGAGGCTCTGCGTTGTCGGGTAACCGGTCGGGTGCAGGGCGTCTTCTTCCGAGCGTCGGCCGAGCGCAAGGCGCGCTCGTTGGGTATCGTCGGCCATGCCCGCAATCTGCCCGACGGCAGCGTCGAGGTGCTGGCGGTCGGTACGGCAGGGGCATTGTCCGAGCTGCGCGCCTGGCTTGCGGCCGGCCCGCCCCAGGCCCGGGTCACGGCCGTCGAATGCGCGCCGGAACCGCTCCCGGAGCCCTGGCCGAGTGAGTTCTCTACACGTTAACGTGGAAGCGTTTCGCGCAGGAATTCGACCAGACCGGCCTTCTCGATCTTCCGGGATTCCGCGTCGCGGCGACCCTGGTATTCGATCAGCCCTTCGTCCAGCGCGCGTTCGCCGAGGACCAGCCGGTGGGGCAGGCCGATCAGTTCCATGTCTGCGAACATCACGCCGGGGCGGATATCCCGGTCGTCCAGCAGCACGGTGAAGCCAGCGGCCTGGAGTTCGTCGTGCAGTTCGGCGACCGCCTCGCGCACGCGATGCGACTTTTTCGCGCCGATCGGGCACAGCGCGACATCGAATGGCGCCAGCGCCTCTGGCCAGCAGATCCCGCGTTCGTCGTGGTTCTGCTCGATCGCCGCGGCGACGACCCGGGATACCCCGATTCCGTAGCAGCCCATGGTCAGGACCCGTTCACGGCCGGATTCATCCAGGACATTGGCATTCAGGGCGCGGCTGTATTTTTCGCCCAGCTGGAAGATATGGCCGACCTCGATGCCACGGCGGATCTCGATCGGGCCGGAGCCGTCGGGCGCCTGTTCGCCGGCGGTGATGTTGCGCAGGTCAGCGGTCTCGGGCAGCGGAAGATCCCGGTTCCAGTTGATCCCAATCAGGTGAAAGCCGTCCTCGTTCGCACCGGCGGCGAAGTCGGCCAGTTCGGCAACCGCCTGGTCGGCGACGAGTGGTAGCGGACAGTTCAGCGGCCCGAGGGAGCCGGTGCCGGCGCCGATCGCGGCGCGGATCTCGGTATCGCCCGCCATGCGCAGTGGTGCCGCGATCCAGGGGTGCTTCTCGGCCTTCACGGCATTCAGATCGTGGTCTCCGCGCAGAAGTACGGCGACCAGCGGCGCATCGATCTCGGCGCTGGCTTCGAGTACCAGCGTTTTCAGAGTCCGCGATGCCGGGATGCCCAGGAAGGACACGAGTTCGTCGATACTGTGGACGCCGGGGGTTGCCACCTTCGCCATCGCCTCTGTCGGCGCCGCGGCTGCCGGCGGCTTCGGCGCCGGCGCCAGCTCGACATTGGCCGCATAGCCCCCGGCCGAGAAGGCGATGCTGTCCTCGCCCGAGTCGGCGAGCACGTGGAATTCGTGCGAGGCGCTGCCGCCGATCGAGCCGGTATCGGCCTCCACTGCCCGGAACTCCAGACCGCAGCGATGGAAGATCCGGGTGTACGCCGCGTGCATGGCCTCGTAGGTGGCCTGCAGGCTTTCGGGCTCGAGATGGAACGAATAGGCATCCTTCATCAGGAATTCCCGCGCACGCATGATACCGAAGCGCGGCCGGCGCTCGTCGCGGAACTTGGTCTGGATCTGGTAGTAGTTCACCGGCAGTTGCTTGTAGCTGCGGATCTCGCGCCGGACGAGATCGGTAATCACCTCTTCGTGTGTGGGTCCGAAGCAGAAGTCGCGCTGGTGGCGGTCCTGCAGGCGCAGCAGTTCCGAGCCGTATTGTTCCCAGCGCCCGGATTCCTGCCAGAGCTCGGCGGGCTGGACGGCCGGCATCAGCAGTTCCAGCGCACCGGCCCGGTCCATCTCCTCGCGCACGATGTTCTCGACCCGGCGCAGCACCCGCAGACCCAGCGGCAGCCAGGTGTACAGGCCCGACGCGAGGCGGCGGATGTACCCCGCCCGCAGCAGCAGTTGGTGACTGATGACCTCGGCCTCGGCCGGGGTCTCCTTCAAAGTGTTCAGGGGAAACTGCGAGACGCGCATGGGGTTCCGTTCCTGGATGAATCGCTGGGATGCGTGCCGCCCTCAGGGGTGGGACGCGGTTCAGAAGGTCGAGCCGTTCCAGCCCCAGAGCTTCCGCGGGGCATCATTGAACTCGATGTAGACACGCTCGGGCGGAATGGCCAGCATTTCCTCGAGTTGGGCGCAGAGCGCCCCGGACAGCTCACCGGTCCTTGCCTCGGGCAATCCGATGCTCTTGAGCTCGCAATAGGCGAGGGGATCGGTGCTACCGGCGAAGCGCATGGCCGGATTATGCTGAATACGCACCATCACGTAACCCTCTGGCTTGCCCAGCCATTGTGCGACGGCAGCGGACAGTTCGGCAGTCAGGCGGCCGGTGTTCGCGGGCAGGGCGGTATTGGTCTCGACGCTGAGCAGGGGCATGGGCCGACATCCGTTATCCGAGGTTTGCTGCCGCATGTTATCAGCTTGGCGGACCCACCAGCAGTGCCACGTCGACAACCAAGTTGCACTACACTAATTTGTTCAGGGGAAAGCAGGCCATTGACGACGATTTCTGTATATTAGATATCACTAATATGCAGGATCCTTACGGGTCCGTACACGCACAATCTTGGGGACGGGATCATGAAGCTCGAATGGATGAAGGGCGCCGCATTGGCGGTCGCTTTACTGCTGGCCATGCCACTGGCCGCCGCTGCGGACGTACCGTTTCTCACCGCCACGGTCGAGCGACAGACGCTGATGCAGGAACGAATCGTGGATGGTCGGGTGGAAGCCGTGCAGCAGTCGACGATTTCGGCGCAGGCCTCCGGGCGCGTCGTCGAAATCTTCTACGATGTCGATGATTTCGTCGAGCAGGGCGATGTGGTGCTACGTCTGAGCGACACCGAGCTCCAGGCCAGGGTGCGCTCGGCGGAAGGGAGCCTGCAGGAGGCCCGAGCGCGCGCCGCGGAGGCGCGATCGGAGTTCGACCGCATCGAGAGTATCTTTGCAGAACGGCTGGTGTCTGAAGCTGAATTTGATCGCGCACGCGCCGCGCGGGATTCGGCACAGGCGCGTCTGGAGTCGGCCAGGGCCGCAGTCGCAGAAGCACAGGAGCAGCTTGGTTATGCCACGGTCCTCGCCCCCTATCCCGGCATCGTGACCGAGCGTCACGTCGAGGTCGGCGAAGCGGTGAGCCCGGGTTCGCCGCTGGTCACCGGAATCAGCCTGGAGCAATTGCGGGTCGAGATCAACGTGCCGCAGCAGTCGATCGGGAACCTGCGCCGGCATCGGGAAGCACAGGTGATCCTCGACACCGGCGAGAGGATTGCCGCTGAGAGCCTGACCATTTTTCCCTATGCCGATCCCGCCTCGAACACCTTCCGAGTACGCGTGAACCTGCCGGAATTGCCCGAGGACGCAAGCCTGTTTCCCGGCATGTTCGTGAAGACGGCGATCAAGCTCGGCGAGGACCAACGACTGGTGGTGCCGTCCGAGGCCGTGGTTTTCCGCAGCGAGGTGGTCGCGGTCTACGTGATCGATCCCGACGGCCGCATCGGTTTCCGCCAGATCCGCGTTGGCCGGGAACTGCCGGAAGGTTTCGAGGTGCTCGCCGGGTTGCGCCAGGGTGAGCGGGTCGCGCTGGATCCGGTGCATGCCGGGATCTTCCTCAAGGAAAGCCAGCAGGTGTCCCGATGAGCGAGGAGGCAAAATCCCAGGGGGATCAGCCGATGGGCATTTCCGGCCGCATTGCGGAAAAATTCCTGACCACGCAGATCACTCCGTTGCTGGCGCTGGTGGGCCTGCTGCTGGGTGCGTTCGCGATCATGGTCACGCCGCGCGAGGAAGAGCCGCAGATCAATGTCACGATCGCCGACGTGTTCATCCCGTTCCATGGCGCGACCGCAGAGGAGGTGTCGCAATTGGTCGCGACGCCCGCCGAACAGGTGCTCTCCGAGATCGAGGGAATCGACGACATCTATTCGACCTCGCAACCGAACATGGCCAAGATCACGGTCCAGTTCAAGGTGGGCGAGAACCGCACCGATGCGCTGGTGCGGCTGTACACGCAGGTCTTCTCGAACCAGGACTGGTTGCCCCAGAACCTTGGCGTCGGTGAGCCGCTGATCAAGCCGATGGGCATCGACGACGTGCCCATCGTGACCGTGACGCTCTGGACCAAGGACGAGACCCGTGGCGGACATGATCTGGCTGCGGTGGCGCATGCCATCGAGTCCGAACTCAAGCGTGTGCCGGGAACCCGGGACATCTACACCGTCGGCGGTCCTGATCATGTCGTGCACGTACGTTTCCGCCCTGCGGCGCTGGCCGGTCACAATCTGTCGGTCGAGGACTTGCGCCAAGCCCTGCAGGCGAGCAATTTCAGCCGCGATGCGGGGGTTCTTTACCAGGACAACGCCGAAGTGCTGGTGCAGGCGGGCGACTTCATCACGCGGCCCCAGGATTTCGCCGCACTGGTGGTCGGAATGAATGATGGCCGGCCGGTCTACCTCTCCGATGTCGCCGAGGTTGTGCGGGGTCCGGGATACGCGACCCAGCGTGTGAGCTTCGGTTACGGGGCCGCGGCCGACGAAAATGCCCATTACGGCGAGATGCATCCGGCGGTCACGGTTGCGATCGCGAAACAGCCGGGCACGAACGCGGTGGACATCGCGAATGCCCTGGAGAAGCGGCTGGAGCAACTCCGTGGGACCTACATCCCCGATGGCGTCGAGGCCAATATCACCCGCAATTACGGCGCTACCGCGGATTACAAGGCCAAGACACTGATCACGAAACTGATCTTCGCCACCAGTTCGGTGGTGATCCTGGTCTGGATCGCACTGGGGTGGCGTGAGGCGATCATTGTCGGCACTGCGGTGGTGATCACGTTGGCAATCACGCTGTTTGCGTCCTGGGCCTGGGGTTTCACGCTGAATCGGGTCTCACTGTTCGCTCTGATCTTTTCCATCGGGATCCTGGTCGATGACGCGATCGTGGTGGTGGAGAACATCCACCGGCACATGAGCATGGGTCGCAAGAAGTTCCTCGAGGCGATCCCCGAGGCCGTGGATGAGGTCGGTGGGCCGACCATTCTCGCGACCTTTACCGTGATCGCGGCGTTGCTGCCGATGGCTTTCGTCACGGGCCTGATGGGTCCGTACATGAGCCCGATTCCGATCAACGCCAGTTTGGGGATGATCATCTCGCTGGCGGTTGCCTTCGTGGTCACCCCCTGGCTGACCTACAAGGTGCTGCGGCGTCATGCCGAGCGCCACGAGCAGGCGATCCTTGCCGGAAACGAGCAGCACAGTGCCGAAACCGCGTCGAAGCAATTGATGCGGATCTTCAACGTGATCCTGCGGCCGTTTCTGGGTACGGCTGCAAAGGCGAAGATGGCGCGGCTGGTGATGTTTGTCGGCACCCTGGTCCTGATTCTTGGCTCCGTGTCGCTGGTGTACTTCCAGGTCGTGGTGCTGAAGATGCTGCCATTCGACGACAAGGGGGAGTTCCAGGTGGTACTGGACATGCCCGAGGGCAGCAGCCTGGAGCACACCAAACAGGTGTTGACCGAGATGGGCGATTACATCAAGGGCATTCCCGAGGTGGTGGACATCCAGATTTATGCCGGTACCGCAGCGCCGATCAACTTCAATGGCCTGGTACGTCAGTATTACCTGCGCGAGGGGTCGAACGTCGGCGACCTTCAGGTGAACCTGACTGCTGCGGCCGACCGCGAGCGCAAGAGCCATGACATCGCGCTGGCGGCCCGGCCCGAGATCAATGCCATCGCGGATCGCCATGGTGCGCGGGTCAAGGTGGTCGAGGTACCGCCGGGACCGCCGGTGATGTCGCCGATCGTGGCCGAGATCTACGGACCGGACTATGCGGGTCAGATCGAGATCGCGACGAAAGTACGCAACGTGTTCGAGAACACCCGCTACCTCACGGACATTGATGACTCCGTCGAGTATCCGGGGCCGAAGTACATCCTGCGCATTGATCGTGAACGGGCGGCGCGCCTGGGGGTATCCCAGCAGCCCGTGGTCAGTGCCGTGGCCACGGCGCTTTCCGGCGAGGACGTGACTTTCCTTTACGGCACCAACGTGAAATACGCGGTTCCGGTGCGACTGCAGTTCGAGGAGGCCGATCTCGCCAGTCTCGACGCGATCATGGGCCTCCATGTGCGGGCACAGGACGGCACGCTGGTTCCGATCTCCGAGGTCGTCAATGTGATCGATACCACGCGCGAGCATTCCATCCACCACAAGAATCTGTTGCCGGTGACCTACGTGGTCGGCGATCAGGCGGGTGGAGTGGACAGCCCGCTCTATGGCATGTCCGAGCTCTATTTCCAGCTACGCGACATGCCGATGGCATTCGGTGCGCCGCTGACCCAGTTGTTCATCGCCCAGCCCGACAATCCGTACAACTTCAGCCTGAAATGGGACGGGGAATGGCAGGTGACCTACGAGACCTTCCGCGACATGGGGATTGCGTACTCGGTCGGGCTGTTGCTGATCTACCTGCTCGTGGTGGTCCAGTTCCGTTCGTACATGGTGCCGTTGATCATCATGGCACCGATTCCGCTGACGGTGATCGGCGTGATGCCCGGGCACGCGTTCATGGATACCTTCTTCATGGACGCGAAATTCACCGCGACGTCGATGATCGGGATGATCGCGCTGGCGGGTATCATCGTTCGCAACTCGATCCTGCTGGTTGATTTCATCAACTTCGAGATCCGCCGTGGAGTCGAGGTGATCGAGGCAGTGGTCAATGCCGGCGCCGTGCGCGCAAAGCCGATCGTCTTGACCGGACTGGCGGCGATGGTCGGCGCGGGGTTCATCATCGACGATCCGATCTTCAGCGGCCTCGCGGTATCGCTGATCTTCGGCATCCTGATCTCCACGATGCTCACATTGGTGATCATTCCGGTGCTGTACTACCTCTATGTGCGTTCGCGGGTGGAACTGATCCAATCGCAGTCGGCCTGATTGGGGTGTATGCCCCGGCGCATTCCGGCGTCGGGGTACGGCCCCGGCGATGGAGGTGAACATGCAGGTGGAGATGGGAGACGACGGGCTTGACGTATCGGGCATTTCGCGCGATCAGTGCGCGCTGCTCGTCGAAGCGTTGAAGGCCAGCAATGATCAGCGTTTCATGGACGATGCCGATCTGCGGCGTCTGTTCAAATTGCTCGCGGTGCTGCAGAGCGATGTCTGGGATGACATGACGGCTGGCAAATTCGATCTCAATGCCTATCGCAGGCAGTGAGTCTGGTTCGGCGAGCAGCAGGCGTACGTCGACACCGCGTCGTGCAGCACGGAGCAACGCGCGGCGCAGACGTACGGTCGGCACGAAGTGGGCGGGCGCGATCCAGATCCGCCGCCGCGCCTTGCCGATCGCGTCCAGCATTGCCGGGATGAATTGCCCGCCATCGACGTGCAGGGCGTAGGTGTGCGGCCCTCGTGGCGGAAACGCCTTGCGCTCCCGGAGCAGCGCAAGACCGGATCTCACAGGAACAGCCAGCTCACGATGAACACGGCCGCGATCACCGCCACCACGTCGGCCGACAGCGCCGCGGCGAGGGTATGCCGTACCCGGCGCACCTGGATCGCGCCGAAGTACACCGCAAGTACGTAGAAGGTCGTCTCGGTGGAACCCTGCAGCGTCGACACCAGCAGGCCGACGTAGGTGTCCGGTCCGGTGGCCGGGTCCTGCATGATGCCGGCCATGATCCCATAGGCGCCGGATCCGGACAGCGGTCGCAGCAGCGCCATCGGCAGGGCCTCGGGGGGCAGCCCCAGTGGCGTGGTCCAGGGCGCCAGCAGCCCGACGAACACGCCGAGCGCACCGCTGGCACGCAGCATGCCGACTGCGACCAGGATCGCGACCAGATACGGGATGATGCGCAGCGCGACCTGGAAACCCTCCTTCGCGCCCTCGACGAAGACCTCGTAGATGCGCACACCGCGGGCCACCCCGAACAGCAGGAAGCCGAGGATCAGCCCGGGGATGATCCACGGGGCAATGGCTTGCCCGTAAAGGATGGTCAGGGGGATGATCGCCAGGACACCCACCAACGCCAGTGCGCTGACCCAGCCCGGATAGCCATCAGTCGGGACCTCGATGTCGAGCGGTTGTGGCGCGCCGGGCTCTTCTTGCCCGCGGCCCTCTCGCTGCGCGCCGTCAGGGATGGATGGATCGGCTTGCTGCGGGTGGTCCGGCGCGTCCGGTCTTGCCTGTGGTGCGGCCGCCGGCGGCGGGAAAAAGCGCTGCAACACGAGTGCACTGGTGATGCCCGTGATCGTCGCGAATAATGTCGCGAACAGCGTCGTCGGCAGAATGGCCGCGGGCTCCGCCGCACCCAGGCTCGCGCGCAGCGCAATCACGCCCGTCGGTAGAAGCGTGATGCTCGAGGTATTGATCGCGAGAAACAGCGCCATTGCATTGGTCGCGGTTCCCGGATGCGGGTTCAGCTTGTTGAGTTCCTGCATCGCGCGGATGCCGAATGGCGTGGCGGCGTTGCCCAGCCCCAGGATATTGGCCGAGAAGTTCAGGATCATCGCGCCCATCGCCGGATGCTCAGGTGGAACGCTGGGGAAAAGTCGCGTCATCATCGGGCGCAGCAGGCGCGCCAGCACGGTCAGCAGACCGCCGGCCTCGGCGATCTTCATCAGCCCGAGGAACAGGGCCATGACGCCGACCAGCCCGATCGCCAGTTCCACCGCGCTTCCCGCGGAACTGATCGCCGCCTGGGAAAGCTCCTGCATCGGCTGGCTGTCGGTGCCGATCTCGGTGAGTTCCCGCCAGGCGGCACTGAGAAAGGCGGCGGCGATCAGTACGAAGAAGATCAGATTCATGGGATCGCGGCGACTCTCAGCGGTTCTCGCCGCGGGATACCGCACGCAGGATGAAATCCATCGCGCGCGTGGGCAGCAGCCATTTCAGGGAGACGAACAGATGCGTCGGGAAAGTGACCCGGTACCGCGCTTTCGGGCGGCGTTGCTCCAGCGCAGCGAGCACGGCCTTGAGAACGGCTTCCGGACCCAGCGTGAACGGGGCCTCGCGCGCCGGGTCATTCAGGCGCCGTTCCGAGCGCTCGTAGGTCTGGCGCCAGTGGCTCTGGCGCGGCCGAATGAAGCGCCGGTAGGCGAGAAACGCGTTGGCTCGAAAGCGGCTGCGAATCGGTCCGGGCTCGATCAGAACGACATGAATGCCGCTACCGTGCAGTTCCTGGCGCAGAACGTCGCTCAAGCCCTCCAGGGCGAATTTCGAGCAGACGTATGCCCCGCGCAGGCGCAACCCGACCCGGCCGAGCACGGAACTGTTCTGAATGATGCGGCCTTGCCCCTGTTTGCGCATCGCCGGAATCAGGGTATTGGTCAGTTCCAGCCAACCCAGGACGTTGGTTTCGAGTTGCGCGCGCAGCGCCTGACGCGACAGATCCTCGACCGCGCCCGGCTGGCCGTAGCCGCCATTGTTGAACAGCGCATAGATGTGTCCACCGGTGCGGGTCAGCACCTCGTGCGCCGCGCTCTGAATGCTCGCGGAATCATCGAGGTCCAGGCGCAGCGCCTCGAGCCCCTGGTTTTTCAGTCGCGCCACGCATTCGCTCCTGCGCGCAGTGGCGAAGACCCGGTAGCCTCTTTCCTTCAGAGCCAGTGCTACATGTTCCCCGATGCCCGACGAACAACCGGTGATCAGGATCGCGCGTTGGTTCCGCTCCATGTCAGTAGGTCAGCGTGACGACATTGTCTTCGATGACCTCGCCGATGAAGGCCGCCCCGCCACGCATGCCGTCCATTTCCGGAATCGCGTTCGCAAGGGACAGGCCGTTCTCTTCCATTGCCCCGGTGCAGGCATAGAATTTCACCCCGGCCTCATGCGCATCCTGCATGAAGCTGTACACGGATTTCTCGCGCGCCGTACCCGGATGGATGGTCTCGGCAAATCCCTGGATCAGCAGGCGTGTGCTCTTGCCGGCAAAGTACATTTCGACCTCGAGATCCATCACCGCGGCCACCGTGGCCTGGAAAAACGGTGCACCCAATGTGCCGTAGCGGTCGAGATCCAGGGTCAGCAGCATGATCACGATCTTGTCGGCCATTGATTTACCTCGGGTTTGTGCCCACGCCATGCCGGGTCTTCCGATACCATTCAGGATTGTCGCAGGGTGATGCTTTAATTCGCAAAATTCGGCGCCATAATACGCCCATCGCGCACAGAATCCGGAGCATGCAAACATGCCGATTTACGAATACGAATGCCGTTCCTGCGGTGCCACGACTGAAATCATTCAGAAGGTGTCCGATGCGGCGCTCATCGATTGTCCCGCCTGCGGTGCCGATGGTCTGACCAAGCTGGTTTCCGCTTCGGGCTTCCGGTTGGCTGGTGGCGGCTGGTACGAAACCGATTTCAAGAAAGACGGGAAGCGCAATCTGAAGGATACGGCGAAGGCTGAAACACCGGCATCTGGAACCAGCACGGCTCCGGCGTCCGGGTCCGGAGCGGGTGCAGCGGGTGCAGCGGCGGCGAAGGCCAGTTGAGTGCTGGGCGCGCTGCGTCGCTACCTGATTGCGGGGTTACTGGTCTGGGTCCCGCTGATCGTCACTGGGCTGATCATCAAGTTCCTGGTCGATCTGCTCGACTTCACGATTCTTCTGCTGCCACCGAGTTGGCGGCCCGAGGCCATTCTGGGCTTCAGCGTACCGGGTGCTGGCGTGGTGGTGGCGATTGTGATCGTGGTGCTTACCGGCATCGTCGCTGCCAACATCGTGGGTCGGAAACTGTTCGATCTCGGCGAGGCGATCGTCGACCGGATTCCCCTGGTGCGGTCGATCTACAGCGCGGTCAAGCAGGTGATGCGTTCGCTGTTCAGCGACGGCGACCAGTCGTTCCGCCGGGTCCTGATCGTGCAGTATCCACGCGAGGGGTTATGGACCATGGGTTTCCAGACCGGTGTTGGAGTCGGCGAGGTGCAGCAGCGCACGGAACGGGATGTCATCACCGTGTTCATTCCGACGACCCCGAATCCGACATCCGGGTTCGTGATCATGGTTCCGCGCGAGGATGCGGTCGAACTCGACATGTCGGTCGAGGACGGCCTGAAGTTCGTGATGTCGTTGGGGGTGGTGACGCCCGAGTGGCCGGCAAGGACACCGTCCAGGCTTGCGCCCGGAGTGACCAGACCGTAACATCCCATGCCCTTCGCGACCCCGGGCCGCGGCTCGGTGGTTGACCCCCGAAACTCATGGCGGATCACGCCTCATCTGGCTGGGAACTGGCGCAATGCGGACTCATTTCTGTGGACTGGTCACCGAGACGGAACTCGACTCGGCGGTGACCCTGTGCGGCTGGGTCAACCGCCGTCGTGATCATGGCGGAGTGATTTTCGTCGATCTGCGCGATCACGAGGGGTTGGTGCAGGTGGTTTTCGATCCTGACCGGGCCGATGTTTTTGCGCTTGCGGAGCAAATGCGCAACGAGTACGTGCTGCGGGTCACCGGTCGGGTCCGGCGCCGTCCCGAGGGAACCAGCAACCCGGAATTGAAGACCGGCGCGATCGAGATTCTCTGCACCGAACTCGAGGTTCTGAACGCCGCCCGCACGCCGCCGTTCCCGCTCGACGACGACGACGTCGGCGAGGAGACGCGTCTGCGCTATCGCTACGTCGATCTGCGTCGCCCGGTGATGCAGGAACGCATGCGCCTGCGTGCCCGGGTTACGCGCAGTCTGCGCCGTTTTCTCGACGATGTTGGCTTCCTCGATATCGAAACGCCAATGCTGACCAAGGCAACTCCCGAGGGCGCACGCGACTATCTGGTGCCGAGCCGCACCCATCCGGGCAGTTTCTTTGCGCTGCCGCAGTCGCCGCAGTTGTTCAAGCAGCTGCTGATGATCGGTGGCATGGATCGCTACTACCAGATCACCCGCTGTTTCCGCGATGAAGACCTGCGGGCCGATCGCCAGCCGGAATTCACGCAGCTGGACATCGAGATGGCCTTCGTCGATGAACAGGACGTGATGGCGTTGAACGAGCGTCTGATCCGAACCCTGTTCAGGGATGTGCTCGATGTGGAACTTCCCGAACCGTTCCCGCGGATGAGCCATGCCGAGGCGATGGCGCGTTTCGGCTCGGACAAGCCCGATCTGCGAATCGCGCTGGAATTCACCGAGCTGACCGACGTGATGCGCGAAGTGGATTTCAAGGTCTTCAGCGGGCCGGCAAACGATCCCGACGGCCGTGTCGCTGCGCTGCGCCTGCCCGGTGGCGGTACGCTGTCGCGCAAGGAGATCGATGATTACACCCAATTCGTCGGGCGTTACGGCGCTCGCGGGCTGGCCTACATCAAGGTCAACAGCATCTCCCAGGGGCGGGAAGGACTGCAGTCACCGATCCTGAAATTCCTGCCCGAGGATGTGGTGCAGGCCATTTTGCAACGTACCGAAGCCGCAGATGGCGACCTGGTCTTTTTCGGGGCCGACAAGGCCACGGTGGTCAACGAAAGCCTTGGCGCGCTGCGGGTGCGGCTCGGTCACGATCGCGGACTGGTCGCCGAAGGCTGGCGCCCGCTCTGGGTCGTCGATTTTCCGATGTTCGAATGGGATCCCAAGGAGAATCGGTTCTTTGCGCTGCACCATCCGTTTACGGCCCCGTCTGTCGGCGACCCGGATGCCCTGCGCAGTAATCCGCGCGCGGCGCTGTCGCGGGCTTACGACATGGTTCTGAACGGAACCGAGGTCGGTGGCGGGTCCATTCGTATCCATCGCCCCGAAATGCAGCGGGCGGCATTCGAACTGCTGGGTATCGGCGAGACCGAGGCGACGGAAAAATTCGGATTTCTGCTCGAGGCGCTGACACTGGGAACGCCGCCCCACGGAGGAATCGCCTTTGGCCTGGACCGCCTGGTGATGCTGATGGCTGGTGCGGGCAGCATTCGCGACGTGATGGCTTTCCCGAAAACCCAGAGCGCGGCGTGTCCGTTGACCGATGCGCCGGCGGCCGTCAGTGATGCGCAGTTGCGTGAACTGGGGATCCGGTTGCGAGCCCAGCCCGCCGCCACCTGAGGGGTCCCGGACCCATGCGCGCCACCGTCGTCACAATCCACGGATGGCACATGACCGGATTGGAGATGCTGCTGCTTCGGCGGCGTCTGCGCAAGCGAGGGTTCGAGGTGCGCGCCTTCCGCTACGCGTCGCGTCGGGAAACGCCGGAACAGGCGGCGCGCAGACTGGCCGCTTACCTTGACCGCGTGCCAGGTGATGTCGTGCACCTGGTTGCACACAGTCTTGGCGGTATGGTCGTGCGGCATCTGTTCGCGCTCGCGCCGGTACAGCGTCCGGGACGCATCGTGATGCTGGGTTCCGCGCTGGCCGGGAGCCTCGTCGCGGCGCGGGTCGCGCGCCATTCGCTGGGGCGCTGGTGGCTCGGTGCGGCACTCGAACGCGGGCTGCTGGGGGGCAGCCCGACGTTACACGGACGTGGTGTCGGCATGATCGCCGGCAACCGCGGCTTCGGTTTGGGTAGTCTGGTCCCCGGTGCGCTGAGTCGCCCGCACGATGGAACCGTCGCGGTTGTGGAGACCGAGGCTCCGGATGTCTTCCGGCACCTGCAGGTCCCCTACGGGCATTTCGGTCTTCTGATCGCCCGGCCGGTGGCCGATGCCGTCGCGGATTTTCTCGAGCGCGGCGAGTTCTGACCGTGCTGCCGGTTGCGGCTGCTGCCTGCGGATGTGGCAACCACGGGGAACCCGGGTAAACTGGCAATGCGCGACAGAAAACCTTCATTTACAGCGTAATACGGGATAGACGATGGCCGGTCATAGCAAATGGGCGAATATCCAGCATCGCAAGAATGCTCAGGATGCAAAGCGCGGCAAGCTGTTCACCAAGCTGATTCGCGAGATCACCGTGGCAGCCCGCGCCGGAGGCTCGGACGCCGCTTCGAATCCACGTCTGCGCCTTGCGACCGACAAGGCGCTTGCCGCGAACATGACCCGCGATACCATTGACCGGGCGGTCAAGCGTGGTGCCGGAGAACTCGAGGGCGTCAACTACGAGGAAATACGCTACGAGGGCTACGGCCCCGGCGGGGCGGCGATTCTGGTCGACTGCATGACCGACAACCGCAACCGGACCGTCGCCGAGATCCGTCACGCGTTCACCAAAATGGGTGGGAATCTGGGTACGGATGGGTCGGTGGCGTATCTGTTCGACAAGAAGGGCGTGATCGGCTTTCCGGCCGGCATGGACGAGGAGGCCGTGATGGAGGCGGCGCTGGAAGGCGGGGCCGAAGACGTGGTGGTGGATGACGACGGTGCCATCGAGGTGATCACCGATCCTGACAGTTTCGACACGGTGGTGGGCGCGCTTCGTGAATGCGGCCTGGAACCGGAGAACGCGGAGGTCACCATGCGTGCGGACACCGCGGCGCCGCTGGACGACGAAACCTCGCAGTCGGTACTGAAGCTGCTGGAGTTGCTCGACGACCTCGACGATGTCCAGAACGTGTTCACCAACGCTGATTTCCCCGAATCCGTGACCGGCGGCTGAGACGGATGCGCATCCTCGGCGTCGACCCCGGCTCCCGCGTGACCGGATTCGCCGTGGTGGATGCCCAGGGGCATCGGCTGCAGGCCTGCGGTTTTGGCGTGATTCGTCCCGGTGATGGCGAGCTGCCCGAACGTCTGGGCGAAATCTTTGCGGGCGTGGCCCGGGTCATTGCCGAGTTGGAACCCGCGGCGTTGGCGATCGAGTCGGTATTCCTGGCCAGAAACGCCCAGTCCGCCTTGAAGCTGGGACAGGCCCGCGGTGCCGCGATCTGCGCAGCGACCCAGGCCGGATTGCCCGTATTCGAGTACGCACCGCGGGCGGTCAAGCTGGCTGTGGTCGGTAGCGGACGTGCGGAAAAGGTTCAGGTGCAGCATATGATGCGGCAGATCCTGCAGATTGCCGAGCCGTTGACTGCCGATGCCGCGGACGCGTTGGCGGTGGCCGTGTGTCATGCCCATACGCACCAGACGCGTGGGTATGCAGGCCGCCATCTGGCGATGCTGGCTGGGCGTTCATGATCGCCCGGCTCGAAGGAACCCTGTGCGCGCGCGAGCTCCAGAATGTTCTGGTCGACGTTGGCGGGGTTGGTTACGAGATCGAGGTGCCGCTGTCGACACTGGCCAGCCTGCCGGAAACCGGAACTTCCGTTGTGCTGTTCACTCATCTGGTGGTGCGGGAGGACGCGCACGTACTGTTCGGTTTCCTGCGCTCCCGGGATCGTGATCTGTTCCGTCGCCTGATTCGGGTGAACGGCATTGGCGCCCGACTGGCGCTGGCGATGCTTTCGACCATGGCCGCCGATGAACTGGCTGGCCATATCACCGGCGGCAACGTCGCCGCGCTGACCCGGGTTCCGGGTATCGGCAAGCGGACTGCTGAGCGGATCGTGCTGGAGCTCGGCGAGCGGTTGACCGAGCTCGGTTTCGGGGCGGGCGCCGGTGCTGACGGCGACGCACGGCCGGGGCGAGGGATCGATCGGGAGGCTGCGGCCGCCCTTGAAGCGCTGGGCTACCGAGCAGCAGATGCCGAGCGCATGCTCGCGGCCGTGCGTGGTCAGGCCGAAACGACCGAGACGCTGGTGCGCCTGGCCTTGAGGGCCACTTTGCGTTCCTGAAGGTGCCCGGTTCGATTTTTTTCCATTGAACCCGGGTGTCAACTGCAACCTCTTGGGGTCATACTGTGAACATGGAGTCCCGTCTGGTCGACATGCAGCGCCTCCCGGAAGACGGAGGCGTCGAGACGAGCCTGCGTCCCCTGCGTCTGGCCGATTTTTCCGGACAGCCCCGTGCGGTCGAGCAGATGGACCTCTTCATTCGTGCTGCACGCGGGCGTGGCGAAGCGCTGGACCATACGCTGGTGGCGGGACCGCCGGGTCTGGGCAAGACCACCCTTGCGCACATCATCGCGCACGAACTCGGAGTGGGTCTGCGGCAGACGTCCGGACCCGTGCTGGAGCGGGCCGGCGATCTGGCGGCGATTCTCACTGCGCTCGAACCGCGGGATGTGCTTTTCGTCGACGAGATTCACCGCCTGCCGACCGTCGTCGAGGAAGTGCTTTACCCGGCGCTCGAGGATTTTCAGCTGGATATCATGATCGGCGAGGGGCCGGCGGCACGGTCGATCAAGCTCGACCTCCCGCCGTTCACACTGGTGGGGGCAACGACCCGCGCGGGTCTGCTGACGGCGCCGTTGCGCGACCGGTTCGGTATCGTACAGCGGCTGGAACACTACAATGTCGAGGATCTGTCCGGTATCGTGCGGCGTGCCGCCACTTTGCTGAAAGTGGGTGTTGAGCCAGGGGGCGCGCTGGAAATCGCCCGCCGCGCGCGCGGAACGCCGCGGCTGGCCAACCGTCTGCTGCGACGGGTCCGCGATTTCGCGCAGGTCCGTGCCGATGGTTTCATCTCGGGCCAGGTGGCTGCCGAGGCGCTGGATCTTCTCGCGATCGACGCGGCGGGGCTGGATGCCCAGGATCGGCGCTTGCTGGAGGTGCTGGTGGAGAAATTCGATGGTGGCCCGGTGGGAGTCGAGAGCCTGGCCACGGCCTTGAACGAGGACCGGGGAACGCTCGAGGATGTGGTGGAGCCGTTCCTGATCCAGCAGGGTTATCTGATGCGGACCCCGCGTGGGCGGCAGGCCACGCGACAGACGTTCCTGCTGCTGGGCTTGCCGGAGCGGGTTTTGGCGCGCCCCGACCTCTTCACGCCGCCTGCCGGACCGCAAGGGACGGATTGATGCCGATGATGGCGTCGGCCTCGAATCCGGAACGCGCCGTGTTCGTGTGGCCGGTGCGGGTGTACTTCGAGGACACCGATGCCGGTGGCGTGGTGTACTACGCGAATTATCTGAAATTCATGGAGCGCGCGCGCACGGAATGGCTGCGCGAGCACGGTTTCGAACAGGATCGCCTGCGTGAGACGTCGGGTGTCCTGTTTGTGGTGCGCAGGGTGAATATTGAACTCAGACGGCCGGCGCGTTTCAACGACGCCCTCGCGGTGACCTGCAGGCCAACCGCGCTCGGCCGGGCCAGTCTCGACATGGCGCAGACGGTATCGCGGGGAACAACGGAACTCGCTGCGGCCAATATCCGTCTGGCTTGTGTGGACGCGGAACGTTTCGTGCCGGTGGCTATTCCGGCGCCGATACGGGCGGCGATCGAATCGGACCTAGGAGATGAACTGTGAGCGTTGACCTTTCCCTGTACCGGCTGATTGTGGATGCCAGTCTGATCGTGCAGTTGGTCATGGTGATCCTGGTGCTGGCCTCGGTGCTGTCGTGGCTGGTGATCCTGGTCAAGGCCCGCACCATCAAGCTCGCCCATCGGGCCTCCGATGACTTCGAGGAGCGCTTCTGGTCCGGAGTGGATCTTGCCCATCTCTATGACGGAATTCGACGCAAGGCGGACATGTCCGGGATGGAGCATGTCTTTTCCTCGGGTTTCAAGGAATTTCTTCGCGTCCGACAGCAGCCTGTGCAGGTCGTGGATGCCACGCACCGTTCGATGCGCGTGGCCATTGCTCGTGAAGGCGCAGACATGGAACGGTATCTGCAGTTTCTGGCCACGGTCGGGTCGACCAGCCCGTATATCGGGCTCTTCGGTACCGTCTGGGGGATCATGCACGCCTTCCTGGGCCTTTCCGGAGCGCAGCAGGCAACGCTGGCGATGGTGGCACCCGGTATTGCCGAGGCTCTGATCGCCACGGCGCTGGGGTTGTTCGCGGCGATCCCGGCCGTGATCGCCTACAACCGTTTCGCCACCGATGTCGATCGGCTGATGGGCCGGCTGGAAAATTTCAGCGACGAGTTCGTGGCGCTGCTGGCGCGCCAGAGCACGGCGCGCCCCAACGGCGGCTCCCGGGAATAGGGCGGCGAGATGGCGGAAATGTCACGACATAACAGGCGCCGCCTGCGCCGCCCGATCTCGCAGATCAACGTCGTGCCCTTCATCGACGTGATGCTGGTGCTGCTGATTATCTTCATGATCACGGCACCAATGCTGCAGCAGGGGGTCGAAGTCGATTTGCCGGAGGCCGAAGCGCAGGCGCTGGAGGCCGAAGGGCGGGTGGGAGAGCCGATCGTTGTGACGGTGACCGCTGCCGGTGTGATGAGCCTGAATCAGGGCCCATTTGTCAACGAACCGCTGGCGGGCCCGCAGTTGGTGGAAATCGTGCGGGATCTGCTGGCCGCGAAGCCCGATACCCAGGCCTACGTGCGGGGTGATCGGCAGGTGGACTACGGGCGTGTGATGGATGCCATGGTGGCGCTGCAGCACGCCGGCGCGGGTCGGGTCGGCCTCTTGACCGAGCCGCCCAGGGACGCGAATTGACGCGATCCGGGAGTCAGCCGTGTTCAGTCTGATCTACCAGCATTTCGGCCGGCTGTTACTGGTCTCCCTGTTCCATGTCTTGCTGTTTGCTGCGCTGCTGCTGAATGTCTCGTTCCTGAGTCCACCGCTGGCCTCTTCCGCAGTCCAGTTCCAGACCGAAGCCGTCGAGGTGATCGAGGCGGTCGCGATGGACGTCGAAACGTTCGAACGTGTCGAGCGCGAAATCCGCGTCGCCGAGCAGGAGCGAATCGCCGCGGCGTTGCAGGAGGAAGAGGCGCGCCGGCGCGAGGAAGAGCGCCAGCGTCAGGAGGAACTGCGCCGCCAACAGGAAGAACAGCGCCAGCGCGAGGCCGAGGAAAGGGCTCGGCAGGAAGCGATTCGGGCAGCCGAGGAGGCGCGGCTCGAAGCGCAGCGCGTGGCCGAGGAGGCCCGCCGGATGGCCGAGGCGGAGCGTGCCCGGATCGAACAGGAACGACGCGAGATCGAGGCTGAACGCGCGCGAGTCGAGGCCGAGCGCAAAGCGGCCGAGGAAGAACGCCGTGCGGCCGAGGAAGCGCGCCGGATCGAGGAGGCCGAACGCAGGGAACGGGAAGCGGCGGAACGGCGCGAACGCGAGGCAGCGGAACAGCGCCGGGCAGAGGAAGAGGCACGCCGGCGCGAGGCGCAGGCGCGGGAACTGGAAGAGCAGCGTCGGCGCGAGCAGATGGAGCAGGAGCAGCGCCGGCTTGCGGCAGCCCGGGCGGAACGCGAGGCATCCGAACGGCGTTCGCGGGAGGACGCGTTGCGGCAGCAATATATCGCCGAGGTGCAGGCGACCGTGGAGCGGCGCTGGCGGAAACCCGATGGCATCCGGGGGTCGGATGAGGCCACGGTGCTCGTACGTATCAACCCGGACACCGGGCGGATCCTGAATTTCAATGTGGAACGGTGTTCCGGCGGCGCGGCCTTCTGCGAGTCGGTACGCCAGACCATGGATCGGTTGCAGTCTCTGCCCCGTCCGCCGGATGCCCAGGCGGTGCGGGGTGGTATCCGTATCTTTTTTGAGCCCGAAAGGGCTGGGTGACGATCAATGAAACAGAGAACTCTGCAGATCTGGTTATTGGGAATCCTGCTGCTGGCCACGGGACAGGCTTCGGCGGTGCTCGAGGTGACGGTGACCGAGGGCGTCACCGGGGCGATCCCGGTCGCCGTGACGCAGTTTGCCTGGGACGGCTCGGGGCAGGCTACCGAAGACGTGGGTCAGATCGTCGGCGCCAATCTGGCCCGCAGCGGGCTGTTCGACGTGCTGGCTCGGGAGCGATTGCCTCAGGCTCCGGACGGCCCCGATGGCTTCCTCGCCGAGAGTTGGGCGGCGGTCGGTGCCGAATATCTGGTGACCGGGCGCATGCGGCCCGACGGCGGGCAGGTGCTGGTCGAGTTCCATGTCTTCGATGTGCTTGCGAATCAGCGGCTGGGTGGGTTCCGCATTCCGGTCCCGGCTGAAAGTCTGCGCCGGGGGGCGCACCGGGTGTCCGACATCGTCTACGAGCAGATCACCGGTGACAAGGGTGCGTTCAGTGCGCGCATTGCCTATGTGGGTGTGACGGGTCGCGGCGAAGAGCGGCGTTTCAGTCTCGAGGTGGCCGACTCCGACGGCGCGAACCCACGCACCCTGTATCGCTCGGACCAGCCGATCATGTCGCCGGAGTGGGCTCCGGGAGGGCGGGAACTCGTGTATGTGTCCTTCGAGAACCGGCGTTCGGAGATTTTCCGGCACAATGTGGAAACCGGTGCTCGGAGCAGCCTCGCAAGTTTCTCCGGCATCAACAGCGCTCCAGCCTGGTCTCCGGACGGAACGCGTCTGGCGATGACCCTTTCGCGCGACGGTACGCCGAACATCTACGTGATGGACATGGAGACCGGAGCGCTGACCCAGGTCACGCGCTCCAACGCGATCGATACCGAGCCGGCCTGGTCTCCGGACGGTCAGACACTCTACTTCACTTCCGACCGGGCGGGTTCGCCGCAGATCTACCAGATGCGGCTTCCGGGCGGCGCTGCACAGAGATTGACCTTCGAGGGGGCTTCGGCCGGTGCGGCCACGGTTGCGCCGGATGGCAAGTCGCTGGTGTATGTACAGGGTGGCCAGGGCGGGCTGCGTCTCGCGCGCATGGACCTGGAAAATCGGCGCGTGACCCTGCTGACCAGTGGTCGCTACGACAAGTCGCCCAGCTTTGCGCCGAACGGAAGCATGATCATCTACTCGACCACGGACCGTGGTCGCGGGATACTGGGCAGCGTGAGCCGCGACGGGCGCGTGCACCAACGTCTGGCGGCACGATCGGGCGAGGTGCGCGAACCGTCCTGGTCGCCTCTTTGAACTCCCGTCCATTCCACCTGAACGCTTTTCGAGGACACATCGATGAATACGACGATTCGTTGGGCTCTGGTTATCCTGATGACCGGTTTGCTCGCGGCCTGTGCCCAGCCCAAGCGCGACCTGACCGAAGCCGAACGGCAGGCTGCGGAAGCGGCGGCGGCCGAGGCTGCCGCCGCGGACCAGGCCCGTCGCGACGCCGAGGCACGCGGGTTGGGTCCCGACCGTGAATTGCGCGCGGACCCGCTGGATGATCCGCAAAGCATGCTGGCTGAACGACTGGTCTATTTCGACTTCGACCGTGACACGGTGCGGTCGGAATTCATTCCGATGCTCGAGGCGCATGCGCGCTACCTGTCTCAGAACCCCGGAGCACGCCTGCGACTCGAAGGGCATACCGACGAACGGGGAACCCGTGAGTACAACCTGGCTCTCGGTGAGCGCCGCTCGCAGGCAGTACGCCGGATCATGACGCTGAACGGAGCCCGCGACACGCAGCTGGATGTGATCAGCTACGGTGAAGAGATGCCCGTGGCATTTACCCAGACGGAGGAGTCGTGGGCACGAAACCGCCGCGTGGAACTCGTTTATGAGGTGAGACGCTGATCCAGCCGGTCAGCGGAGACCGGAAGCCGACCTCCGGTCTCCCTTGATCTGCGGCGCGCCCTCCGGCGCTGACGCGGCGGTGATGGCGCATGGCTTTTTTCGTCCGGGGCTTGCATCGGGCGCGCTTTGTCTCGTGGACGACCTCTTCAGGAGCAAACCAGCATGATCATTCCCAGGTTGCCGGTCCGGTACCGGCGAAGTCGCCGATGGATCGAAGTCTCCGTCGCCCTCGGGATCTGCCTTGCAGCGCCCGGAGCATGGGCGCAACCGGCTTCCCCGATGGTCACCCAGCATCAACTGCAGGTCGTGGAGATGCGTCTGGAGCGTGTGGAGCGGCTGCTCGATTCCGGAGTGCTCACGGAGATGCTGCAGAACGTCGATGCTTTGCAGACCGAGGTGCGACAGTTGCGCGGGCAGGTGGAGGAGCTGGACCACGAGCTGCGCAATCTGCGCGCGCGCCAGCGCGATCAGTTCCGCAGCCTGGATGAACGGATGACGCGCGTCGAGAGGGAGGCTTCAGTCGAACGGGCTTCGGATCCGGAACCCATTCCGGAAGCAGGCGAAGCGCTCCCCCCGGCGAATGAGCAAAGGGCCTATGAAGCCGCCTTCGAATTACTGATGAGCGGTGACGATGACGCGGCGATTCCGAGGCTGGAGCGGTTCATGGAGCAGTACCCGGATGGCAGCTATTCCGCCAACGCGCTGTACTGGCTTGGCGAGGCCAAGTACGCGAACCGCGATTACGAGGCCGCACTCGTTGATTTCGAGGCGATTCGCTCGCGTTATGCGGATAGCGACAAGGCGGCCGATGCCCTGCTGAAGATCGGCTACTCGCACTTCGAGCTCGGAAATGCCGATCAGGCGCGGTCAGCCCTGGAACGGGTCGTTGCCGAATATCCGGGCACTACCCTTTCACGCCTGGCCCAGGATCGGCTCCGGCGTCTGAATGATCGATGACGGCCGAAGCGGCCATGGCTAATGCACGGCCGGTTCAGTCCCCGCAGCGGCTGCGCATCACGGAGATCTTCCTTTCCCTGCAGGGGGAAGCGGCGCAGGTGGGTTGGCCAACCGTGTTCGTGCGCCTGACCGGATGTCCGCTGCGCTGCCGCTGGTGCGATACCGTGTACAGTTTTTCCGGCGGACAGTCCCGTGCCATGGACGAGGTGCTGACGGCAGTCGAGGCGTTTGGCGTTCGCCATGTCTGCGTCACTGGCGGCGAGCCATTGGCGCAGCCGGGTTGTCTGCCACTCTTGCGCGAGTGCTGTGACCGTGGCCTTGCGGTGTCGCTGGAAACCAGCGGCGCACTGGATCTGACTGCGGTGGACCCGCGGGTCGCAATCGTGATGGACCTGAAGGCCCCGGGTTCGGGCGAGGTTGCGCGCAATCGAATCGAGAATATCGCCCA
This sequence comes from Thioalkalivibrio nitratireducens, assembly GCA_011390385.1. The sequence continues at coordinate 45,737 of JAABSN010000004.1, forward strand.
CCTGAAACCCAATGACCAGATCAAGTGCGTGTTGGCGGATCGGGATGATTTCGACTGGGCACTGTCTCTGATCCAATCGAACCCACCGCCGCCTGGGGTCGACGTGCTGTTCTCTCCGGTGCACGGCGAACTGCCGCCGCAGGTTCTGGCCGAATGGATTCTGGAGGCGCGTGCTCCGGTGCGCTTCCAGATGCAACTGCACAAGGTGCTCTGGGGCGATGTCCCTGGCCGTTGAGACAAATGCAGCGCAGAAGCCTGGAGTCGGCAAGGGGGCTGTCGTTTTGCTGTCCGGGGGACTCGATTCGGCGACCTGCCTCGCCATCGCGCGTGCCCAGGGTTACAACTGCCATACGTTGAGTGTCGACTATGGCCAGCGCCATTGTGCGGAACTCGACGCTTCTTCGCGTCTGGCTGCGGCCATGGCGGTGGCGAGTCACCGTGTGATCAAGGTCGACCTTGGCGTCGTGGGTGGCTCGGCCCTGACCGATCCTGCATTGGCCGTACCTGAGGTTGCCGGCGAAGGCATTCCCATAACTTACGTACCGGCGCGCAATACGACATTGCTTTCCCTTGCCCTGGGGTTGGCCGAGGCGCTGGATCTGCGCGACATCTTCATCGGCGCCAATGCCGTGGATTACTCCGGCTATCCCGACTGTCGGCCGGCATTCATCGAGGCTTTCGAGACGCTGGCCAACCTTGCGACGAGGGCCGGGGTCGAGGGTCAGCGCTTTCGCGTGCATGCGCCGCTGATTGCACTGACCAAGGCCGAAATCATCCGCCTCGGGATCGGCCATGGTCTCGACTACGGCCTCACGGTCAGCTGTTACCAGGCGGATGCCGATGGCAGAGCCTGCGGCCGCTGCGACAGTTGCCGAATCCGGCGCGCCGGATTTCTGGCGGCAGGTGTACCCGATCCAACGCGGTACCAGTCTGGCCCCTTGCCGTCTGCCCCCGGGGTCTCATGAACACTGCGTGACCATCCTTGACTAGCCGTCGGCGCTGCCGCACTTGCGTTTTCCGGTTCAGGCCGTAGACTATGCACCCTTCTGAACGGGTCGTTAGCTCAGTTGGTAGAGCACTGGACTTTTAATCCATTGGTCGTTGGTTCGAGCCCAACACGACCCACCAATATAATTAGGCACTTGCGCGATTCCTTTCAGCGTAAGAGCGCTAGAGCAGGCGTTTTGTAAGCGCTGTGTAAGCATTTTCCCAAAGCGGGAGGGCGTACCCACCCGAGCAGGAATCGCTGGCGTGGCAAAGGTATTGTCTTCCGCAGGTGCGGATCCGCGCCGAATTCTGTCACGTACTCCCATT
>JAABSN010000040.1 GCA_011390385.1 Thioalkalivibrio nitratireducens
TTTTCATCTTGCAGCGTGGCCATTGGCGATGGCAGTTAGCGTCAAAGAGCCCGCGTAGGGTGCCGCGAGGCGTAGCCGAGCCGCACCGATACCACGCCGGTCCGGACCCCCAGGCGACCAAGCCGCGATCGGTGCAATTCGCTGTGCTCCTTGACACCCTACGCCCTGCGTCATCGGGGGGGGCGCGAAAGTCGGACGCAGCAAGCTCAATACAGCAGTTCGAGGCCCAAACCTACGGCCCAGGTGCTGTAGCGTTCCGGGTCATTTTCGCCGCGCGGCCAGAAATGGCCGACGATGACTTCACCGAGCACCCAGTCGCGGTAAACCGGCTGGCTCCAGATGCCGCGCAGACCGTACTGCCGAACGGGAACATCCGCGCCGGTCTGGCCCCTGCCAAGCAACTCGAAAGACAATTCCCGTTCCTTGCCGAAGGCCTGGAACAGGCCGATGCTGGTGGACCATTCGGCACCATCGGTTTCGGTGCTGACCGTGGCCGAGTTGCGCCAGCGTAACGCCGTGCGTGGATTCAGGGCCCGGGCATAATTCAACGTGGTGGTGGTGCCGAGACCGTCGTCAACGGCCAGGAACAGCGTTTGCCGGTACTCGAGGTTGGCCTCGTCACTGAACCACCAGACGTTTCGGTAGCGGGCCTGAGCGTATGCCTTGTAGCCTCCGCGCACACCCAGACGCAGGTCGACATTTTCACGCAGGTAGTACCCGAGCCCCGCGAAGAAGGTCTGATCATCGTCGCGACTCTCCGGGGCGAGTTGCTGTGCGCGTCGGAAGGCTTCCGATTGGTCGGTAACCAACTCCTGTTCGTTGTCGCGACCGATGAACACGTAGGCGCGCTTGCTCACGTTGGGCATGCGCACCCGCAGCTTGTAGCGAAAGTCGGTGCTGTAGCCGTCGTCTTCGCGATACAGGCTGCGCACGCGCAGCGACCCCCACACGCGTCCTCCCTCGTCGAATGGCGTATCACCGAACCAGCTGTCGACGTTCGCGACCAGCCAGTAGGCACTCCCGTAGAGGCCTGCGCGTGTGCGGGTCAAGAGCTTGATCTCGTTCGGTTCATCGGTGCCGCCCTCGGCCGACGCGTCGACCGGGGGTGCCGGGTCCGACAGCGCATCTCCATTGCCGGCGGCTGTCGCTTCCTGCTCACTCGCTTCCATGGCGCCAACGGTCTGCGCGCAGAGCAGCCCGATGCCGATCATCAGTAATAGAGCCGACCGCATTTCCTGCCCCCCCCGCACGGTAACGCCTCAAATATGCCCGGATTGTTTCGCAGTTTACGCGACAAGTACACCGTTGGCCGGGCGGAAAATTACCCACCCCCGACGACCCTTGTCAGGTTCGAGAGCATGCTCCTGCTTGCATCATCCATGAAAGCCGCGTGTCCGCGAGCATGAAGGATACCTGAAACTTGCCCGTCAGCCGTACGGGTCCGGAAGGTCCCTGCGTTTCTTGAACCGACGATGGCTCCAGAAGTACTGCTCCGGGGCTTCGCGGACCGCTTCCTCGATGACCCGGTTGATGCGGGCCGTATCGGCGATCGGGTCATCGCTGGGAAAGCCCTCGAGGGGCGGCTGCAAGACCAGCCGGTAGCGGCCGTTCTTGAGACGGAATCCGAAAAAAGGTAGTACCGGCGCGCGACTGATCCTGGCGATCCGATGCGTTGCGGTCTGTGTCGAGGCAGGGATCCCGAAAAACGGCACGAGCTCTCCGCGACGCCCGCGTGCGGCCTGGTCGGGTGCGTACCAGACGGGGACATTTCGCTTCAGTGTTCGCAGCAGACCCTTGATATCGTTTCGATCGATCGCGGCTGCCGAATGAAGGGCGCGGTTGCGTCTGAACAGGTGGTCCACCACCGGATTCTCGTTCGGTCGATACATGGCCGCCATGGGTCGATGGTTGGTCAGGATGCGAGCGCAGAATTCCAGCGTGGTGAAGTGGGCGCTGAGCAGGAGCACACCGCGCCCCTGTTGCAGTGCATCGTCGAGGTGTTCCAGCCCTTCCAGGGTGTACATGCCCTCGAACCGGCGCGCGGGAGCCCACCATCCGGAAGCGGTCTCGAGGACACCGATCCCGGCTGCCTCGAAATGCGCGCGAAGAAGCGACTCGCGTTCCCGATCGGTCTTTTCGGGAAAGCACAGGCGGAGGTTGACGCGCGTGACGTGACGCCGATCCTTGCTCAGCCAGCGAAACGTCCGGCCGATCATGCGACCGCTGCGCTGCTGCAAGCCAAACGGTAGTTGCGCCGCCAGCCAGGCCAGACCCGTGAGTATCCAGAAGGGCCAGGTCGATGGTTTGAGCGGCAGGCCCGGGCGGGAAGGACTTTGCGTTTGGTCGGTCACCCTCTGGTTCACTCCATTGGAAACTGATCGGGAGTGTACATGGACGTTTCTGCCATGGGGGCGATGCGCGTCAGCAATGGCTCCACGAGGTCCAATGTCCGATCCGCGGCGTCGCCATGAGCCTTCACCGTTGTCATTGCCAGCCGGCTCATCGCGTGTGCCTTCTCGGGATCCGTCAAAAGCCGTTCCATGGCCGCGCGCAGTTCGTCACCATCCGCGACCCGAATCATGGCGCCGGCCGCGACCAGTTCCTCGACGATGTCGGCGAAGTTCCCGACGTCCGGTCCGATGATCACCGGGCAACCGCAGGCGATGGCTTCCAGCGGGTTCTGGCCGCCGTGGGCGACAAGGCTGCCGCCAATGAAGGCCGCGTCGGCCAGCGCATACAGGGACGCGAGCTCTCCCAGTGTGTCGAGCACGATCACGTCCTCGGTCCTGCGGGTTGCACGGATCCGTGATCGCTCCACTGCAGTGAAACCATGGGCCCGAACCTCCCTCACCACTTCCGGGGTCCGTGCAGGGTGTCGCGGTGCAAGCAGCAGGTGGATGCTGGCCGGTGCAAGGTTCTTGCGCAGATCGCCAAGTACTTTCAGCAGCTGTGTTTCTTCTCCGGGGTGGGTCGATCCCGCGAGCCAGAGCAGTCCCGGTGGCAACAGGGCACGGGTGAGGCTGGTTTCGCTTCGGGGCAGGGCCGGATCGTATTTCAGGTTTCCCGTGACCGTCACATGGCGAGCCCCCAGCTCCTCGAGGTGCCGTGCATCTTCGGGTCCCTGGGCGGCGACCCACTCCAGACCGGCCAACAACGGACCATAGAGCGTTCGGAATCGCCGGTAGGTGTTCCGGAGCCGGGGGCTCAGGCGTGCATTGACCAGCGCGCAGGGCACTGCGTCGCGCCGACACATGTGCAGCAGATTCGGCCAGAGTTCCGTTTCGATCAGGATCAGCGCCCCGGGGCGCAGGATCCGGATGAAGCGCCGCACGATCCAGGGGGAGTCCAGCGGAAGGTAGCGCACCGCGACGGGTAATCCATCGTTGCGCATGCGTTCGCCCTCGGCCCGGCCCGCCGGGGTCAGCGTCGTCAGCTGAATTCTCGGAGGTGGTCGGCGTTCGGCGAGGCGGCTCACGAGAGTGCGGGCAACGCGCATTTCGCCCAGTGAGACTGCGTGGATCCAGAGCGCGGGTCGTGGCTCCAGACGGGATCCGGCGCCGACCCGCTCGGCCAGATGCCTCCGGTATGCCGGCTCGCGTCGCGAGCGCCAGAGGAAGTGCAGGATTGCGACGGGGATCAGCAGGTGTATGAGCACGTTGTAGACTTGGCGAGCCACACGGAATCGCCATCCGTTTCGCAGCGTTGTCCCACTTGCGGGCGAACCGTTACCCATCGTTGCTCACCGGGCACCGTGGTTCGCCGTTACGGTTCCGCGCGGCATCGTTCATGGTGCCGGATCGCACCCGTGACCAAGAATCAGCCTGAGCGCTGCTTCCCAGTCCCTGACGCTGGAGACTTGCGATCCCCGACCCGATGGTTCGCTCTGCGCGCCGAGCAGGACGCTGTGGCAGCCCGCGCGGCGCCCTGCCTCGACGTCGGACGGTTTGTCGCCGACCATGAAACTTCGCGACAGGTCTGCATCCAGCGTCTTCGCGGAACGCTGGATCATCAGCGGCGATGGCTTGCGGCAGGCGCAGGCGTCTTCCGGCGCATGCAGACAATACTGGCTGTCGTCGATCCGCACTCCCTGCTGTGCCAGCAGAGCCAGAAGGCGCGTGTGCACGGCGTCCACCGCATCGGTACCGAAATATCCCCGGCCAACGCCGGACTGGTTGCTGATGATGGCCAGGCGGAAACCGGCTTTCCGGCAGGCGGCGAGTGCTTCGGCGGTACCGGGCAGAAGTACGACCTGGTCAGGATGCCGAGGGTAGCCGACGTCCTGCATCAGTGTCCCGTCGCGGTCCAGAAAGACGGCGCGGCAGGACATTATTCCCGTAATCCGGTGCCGGTCTCCGTCGGGATGCGGCCGTCCGCCAACGCCTCGTCGACACCCTGACAGATGAGGTGTCCGAGGGTGATGTGGCTCTCCTGGATCCGCGCGGTAATCTTCGAGGGGACACGCAGGCATACGTCGGCGCGGCTGGCCAGAGCGCCTCCGCTTTCGCCAGTCAGTGCAACCGTGAACATGCCTCCGGCTCGGGCTGCATCGATGGCTGCGAGCACGTTGGCCGAGTCGCCACTGGTGCTGAACCCGAGCGCAACGTCACCGGGGCGGCCGAGCGCGCGAATCTGCCGAAGGAAGATCTGATCGAAACCATAATCGTTGCCGATGCTGGTCAGGATCGAAGTGTCGGTCGTCAGCGCAATAGCGGGGAGCGGTCGTCGCTCCAGTGTGAATCGGCCGACCAGTTCCGCAGCCAGATGCTGCGAGTCCGCTGCGCTGCCGCCGTTGCCGAACAGGAAAACGCTGTGGCCGCGAGCGAGTGCCGCGACCACCGAATCGATCACATCGAGGATGGCGTCAGCCTGTTCCTCGGCCAGGCGGATCTTGATGCGGGCGCTTTCGCGCAACACTTCATGCAGGGTGTCCGGGGTCATGGGCGTTCCGTCGGGAACCAAAGTGCGAAGCTTACCAAGAAAACTCCGAATTCTGCTTCAGAACATGCACGGCGCTCATCGCTCAGCGATGTTCCCGGAGCCATTGACCCCACCGCTTCACTGTATACTCGGAGCGCTGACAACCGCCTTGATGTGCCTGGGACGACATCCACATGCGGGATCGACCTGTGTGAAGAGGCAAGCCATCCATTCCTGGCGCTTAACGCGCGCCAACCGCGACATGATGTTTCTCGCATGATCGGAAAATCATCCTCGTTCGTGATCGCCGCTGGCGTCCCTCGCGCCAACGCTTCAGACTCATCAAGATGAACATCAGCCTTCCCGTTTTCGACGATGTCCGGATCCTGGTCGTCGGCGATCTGATGCTGGATCGGTACTGGCACGGCGTCACCGAACGCATCTCCCCCGAGGCGCCGGTGCCGGTGGTCCATGTGCGCGACATCGAACAGCGTCCCGGTGGCGCCGGCAACGTCGCCCTGAATCTGGCCGCCCTGGGGGCGTCGGCCGCGCTGGTCGGCGTAACCGGAGATGACGATGCAGCCGGGGATCTCGCACGCATACTCGGAAGCGCCGGGGTCGAATGCCATTTCCTGCGCCAGGCTGGCGTGGCAACCATCACCAAGCTGCGTGTGATCAGCCGACATCAGCAATTGATCCGGCTCGATTTCGAGGATGGTCTGCCCGGATTGCAGGCGAGGGACCTCTTGCCACTTTGCATGTCGCAGATTGGGCAGGCGGCACTGGTGGTGTTGTCGGATTACGGCAAGGGTGCGCTGCGCGAGCCTCGGGTGCTGATCGACACGGCCCGGAGCATGGGGCGGCCGGTGTTCGTCGATCCGAAGGGCCGGGATTTTTCGCTCTATCGTGGTGCCAGCATCATCACCCCGAACCTTGCGGAGTTCGAAACGGTCGTCGGGGAATGCGCGGATCCGGATGACATGGTCCGGCGCGGCGAAGTGCTTCTGGCCGAATGCGGGATTGATGCACTCCTGATTACCCGGGGTGCCGACGGCATGACGCTGGTGGTGCCGGGTGAGCCGCCGGTGCATCTCCCTGCGCATGCGCGCGAAGTTTTCGATGTGACCGGCGCGGGTGACACGGTGATTGCGGCTATTGCCGCTGGTGTCGCGGGTGGATTGCCGCTACCCGAGGCGATGGCGCTGGCCAACCTGGCAGCGGGCATCGTGGTCGGCAAACTGGGTACGGCCACTGCCAGCAGGGCCGAACTGCGACAGCTGTCCTCGGAGCAGGATCGTCGGGGCGAAGGTGTCGTTACCGAGGATGAATTGCTGGCGCTGGTCGCGGATGCCCGGACGCGCGGTGAGCGTCTGGTGATGACCAATGGTTGTTTCGATCTCATCCACGCCGGCCATGTCGCCTATCTGCGGCAGGCGCGCGCGCGCGGAGACCGGCTCATCGTTGCCGTCAATGATGACGCTTCGGTCCATCGGTTGAAAGGTGGCGGGCGCCCGGTGAACACGCTGGCCGACCGTATGATGGTTCTGGCTGGGCTGGCTTCCGTGGACTGGGTTGTGCCGTTCTCGGAGGACACTCCGGCGCGACTGATTGCAGCGGTGACCCCGGATGTTCTGGTCAAGGGAGGGGATTACCGGCCAGACCAGATTGCGGGTCATGATGCGGTGGTCGCCAGCGGTGGAAAGGTCGAGATTCTCGAATTTGTCGATGGCTGTTCGACCACTGCGATGCTTTCCCGTCTGCGTGACGGGATCTGATCGGCGGTCCGGTCCGTGGGCGGGATGCATGCCTGGGCAAGATTGATCCAGGAGGGCTGATGGACGTTCGTTGGCAGCAATCCGGCTCCGAATACCTGATTCATGATGCCGCGCTTGAGCCAGCCCCCGAGTTCTGGATGCTGGAAGCATCTGCGCTCAGAGAGCACGGGCTGATCACGGCAGAAGGTGACGGAGGCCGCGGCCAGGTGCTCTATTTCGACCCGCCGATCCCGGCATCAGGCGGGCACTGGGTTCTCCGGCATTTCCTGCGCGGGGGCAGTGTCGCCCGCGTCCTGGGTGATCGCTACCTCTGGACCGGCCTGCGGAGAAGTCGACCGTGGCGCGAATTCGAACTGATGGCTCGGATGCGGGACCAGGGCTTGCCGGTACCGCGCCCGGTTGCCGCTCGTGTGCAGCGGGCCGGCGCGTTTTACCGGGCCGATCTTGTAACGGTGAAGGTGCCGGACGCGAAATCGCTGGATCAATGCCTGCGTGAGGGGCCGGTTACATCTGCAATCTGGAGTCGGGTTGGTACCACGATCCGTCGTTTTCACGATGCTGGTTACTGCCACGCGGACCTGAACAGCAGGAACATCCTGGTCGATGCCTGTGAACGCATCTGGTTGCTGGACTGGGATCGCGGACAGCGGCGTGCACCCGGTACCTGGAAAGCCCGGAACCTGGCCCGTCTGCAACGCGACCTCAGAAAGCGTGCTCGGCTGCTGGCCCGCTGGCACTATTCGGAGACCGGTTTCGACCAGCTGCGCGCCGGTTATGCCGATGCGCTCGCGACGGGTGAGCATTGTGACTGAATCCGCCGCAACTCCGCAGCGGGCTCCCGCCAGCCTGTGCATTTTCCGCCTTTCCGCGATTGGCGATGCCACGCATGTGCTGCCCGTCATCCGAACCGTGCAGCGCTACTGGCCGGAAACCGCGATTACCTGGGTGGTGGGCCGCACGGAGGCCGGACTCGTCGGCGACCTTGCCGGGGTGACCTATCGGATATTGAATAAAGGCGAAGGGATTCCGCATTGCTGGCGGCGCCTGCGCGAGGCAGAGCGTGGCCGGAGCCACGATGTGATCCTGCAGTTGCAGTCCTCGCTCCGAGCCAGCCTGATCGCCACCGCATTGAGCGGGCGGCGGCGTATCGGTTTTGACCAGGATCGTGCCATCAACGGTCAATGGCTGTTCGTCAATGAGCGGATCGCAGCTTCTCCGGGGCAGCATGTTCTCGACGGGTTTTTCGGATTCCTGGAACAGGCAGGTCTGCCGTTGCGCGAACTGAGCTGGAACATCCCGCTGCCACCGTCGGCAGTGGCATTTGCGGAGCAGGTACTCCCGCGCGACCAACCGGTGCTGGCGGTGAGCCCCTGTTCCAGCCAGCGCTTTCGCAATTTTCGCGACTGGCCGGTGGCGCGGTTCATCACCGTGGCGGATCATGCAGCGGAATGCGGTTTTCAGGTCGTGCTGACCGGTGGCCCCTCCGCCCGGGAACGGGACTATGCCGCAGCGATTCGCGGCGGCGTGCGTCGTCCAGTGCTGGATCTGACAGGCAAGACGACCTTGAAGCAGCTCGCGGCCGTGTTGGCACGTTGCAAGGGACTGATCAGCCCGGATTCCGGCCCGGCACATATCGCGAGCGCGTTGGATATCCCGGTCATCGGCTTGTATGCAACGTCGAATCCCGGTCGTACCGGCCCTTACCGGAACCGCGAGTTTGTGATCGATCGTTACCCGGAAGCCGTGCGGCGGTACCTGGGCTGCGCTGTGGAATCCGTACCCTGGGGCGCTCGAGTCCGCCATCCGGAAGCCATGAACCTGATCTCGGTGCGCGACGTCTGCGCCAAGATCGATCAGCTGGCTTCCCGAAAGGACTGAAAAACTCAAGCCGGGTGGACATTTCCAAAAGGTCCGCTGAAAACCCGTGAAGGCTGTTCCGCACCGGTGCCGAGCAGTGGGGAGCAGCTTGCGTGGTGGCTCGGTCAGTCATCGACGCCAGGCCACGCGGTGTTCAAATTCCAGCGGGTTTCCGCAGCGGGTACAAGTGTACCGATAACCGCGCCGGCTGATCAGAAAATGACGCCGGGGTCCGAGTTCATGTAGCTGGCACCGGCATTGGTAAAAGTAGATACGGCTGCGACGTCCGGTCAGTTGTGTCTGATGGGTGACCGTCGGGGGAAAGCCCAGCGCATTCATGGCTGCACGCCATTCCGGTCCATGCGGACGGGTCGCTTTCAGTCCGAAACGCCTGAACACTAGAGAGTGCGCAACCTCGTGGGCCACGGTTGCGGGAAAGTGCGCCGACCAGTCTCGGACAAAGGCTTCCGGGTTGAACCGAAGAATTTCAATCCCTCCCTTCAATCGCCATTGACCGGCCGCGCGCCCGCGCAGATCCAGCCGGATCTCGGGAATCGGGGAGGACAACATCCGGGAATAAAACCGGGCCACCGCTTCCCGTATTGAATGGGCCTGCTCGTCGTTCAAAGTCGCGCTCACGGGATGTTGATGCCCGTTGTGAATAACTGTTTTTGCTCCAGATTTTTTGTTACATTGCACGGAACAAAAGTACATTCGCCAAAGTCTTTCTGAACACAAGCAACGAACGAGGAAAAATTGATGGGTGCCGATAAGAAAAACGTCGCTGACCTCACCGCCGAGGAACTGTATGCGCTGGCCCGTGAGCGGGAACAGGAAGAAGCGGAGCGCAGGGAAAAGGAATCGAAAAAGAAGCGCGATGAACTGAAGGCAAAGCGCAAGGAGATGGTTGCGCGCCATCGCAAGGAGTTGGCCGAACTGGATCGCAAGATCCTGGAATTGGGCGGCTCAGTGCCCAAGGCGCGTGCCTCCAGAACCCGTCGGCGGGGCGCCGGTGCCGCTGGTACCATCAGTCAGAAGCTCTGCGAGATCGTGGCGACGCAACCGGAGATGAGTGTCGGGGAAATCCGTGAGCAGGCGGAAAATGCCGGCATCGATACCAAGAATATCAGCCAGACCCTTGCCTATCTGAAGCGACAGGGGCGCCTTGCATCTCCGCGGCGCGGGGTTTACACAGCTCCCTGACATCGGCACTGTCGGCCACGGTGCACACCGGTTGTCAACGGGCCTCGCGTTCTGAGGCCCGTTCGTCATGAGGGTTCCTCGGCCGGCGCGCCATCCGGCGGTTCGATCATGGCAAGCGTATCGGGGTCCATGATTTCCAGGGCCTGTCCCTGGCAACGCAGGGCGGTGCGGCTAGCCAGCCAGCGTCCCAACTCGGCGCCGGCAACCTGTTCACGCCAGCCTCGGCCGAGTGATGCTTCCGTGTCGCCGTGCATGAAGGCGATGACATCCTTGCGGCTGGCGACGGCTTCCGGGCTGATTTGCTGTCGCCGGCATACCTCCCGCAGCAACGCCATGCAGACATCGACGATCACCTCTTCCGATGGCGAGACGGGCCGCAATCGCGATGGCAGAACGGGCCAGTCCTCCCTTGGTAACTCGATTCCCCGTGCGACGGCCTGCAGGATCTTCTGAGCCTGTGAGTCACTGATGGCCTTGGGCGGCCCGCGCAGTTTCCGCAGGTCTGCGAGATCCGCTGGACGTGAACGGGCAATGAGGACCAGCATGTCGTCACTGATCACCCACCGGCGCGGGCGATCCAGTGCGCGTGCCTCGGTTTCGCGCCATGCAGCCAACTCCCGTAGAACGGCCAGTTCCTGGGGCTTCAACCGCTTGTGTCCACTGACCCGGCGCCACGCATCGCCTGGTTTCGGCGTGTAGGATTCAGGCTGGGTCAGCGCTTCCATCTCCGGGTGCATCCAGCGCAGACGTCCAAGTGCACCGAGTTCCTGTTTCAGTTGTTCATAAAGCGGGACCAGATAGCGGACATCGTCCCGCGCATACTTCAGTTGCTCCGGCCGCAGAGGTCGTTGCGACCAGTCGGTACGTGTCTGGGTCTTGTCGAGAGGATGCTGCAGAACCGTCTGCACGAGATTTGCGTAACCGATCTGTTCGCCGTGCCCGAGGAGGCTGGCCGCGACCTGGGTATCGAACACGGGTGCGGGCACCTTGTTGCTGACCAGGTACAGAACTTCCAGGTCCTGGCCGGCGGCATGAAAGACCTTGAGTACGGACGGATCATGGAGCAGCGCGTACAGAGGTGCCATGTCCGGTACCGCCAGCGGATCAATGCAGGCAATGTGATCGGGGGTGGCAATCTGTATCAGACAAAGCTGCGGAAAGTAGGTCTTCTCACGCATGAACTCCGTGTCGATCGCGATCCATGGCGTTCCGGCGATGGCGCTGAGCACAGCGTGCAGTTCAGCGTTCGTCGAGACAAGCCCATGATCATGCATTGTCTCGTCCGGTGCCGTTGCCGGACGTGTTGTATGCCTGCAGCTGTTCCGGCGTTGCCTCCTTTTGGTAACGGCTTTTCCATTCTGGATAGGGCATGCCGTAGACGATCTCGCGGGCCTGATCCAGATTCAGGGATTCCCCGTGGGTCTCAGCGGCGGCGACGTACCATTTCGACAGACAATTTCGGCAGAAACCTGCAAGGTTCATCAGGTCGATGTTCTGCACGTCCTTGCGCTCGTCGAGATGTTGCAGAAGGCGGCGGAATACTTCCGCTTCAATTTGGGTGCGGGTTTTCTCTTCCATGTAATCAGGCCATCGTCAGGGGAGTGAATGTCGGGGTTCATTGTGGTGGCTGGTATTCGTTTCACCCGCCCGCGGCAGGCTGTCGCGTTCTTTTCAGCAGCTCAGGTCAGGTGCAGCAGCCAGCGTCTCCGAGTATCACGGAGCAGGTGATAGACCAGCGGCCAGAAAATAGCGCTTGTGATGACAGGAAGCCAGTACAGGGCGTTTTCTGGCGGCAATCCGATCATACCAAGGATCCAGATGTTCAGGGTCAGGACGAGCGCCGCGAGAAAAGCGACCACAACGGACTGCTGCCACACGGGGTACACGCGCATGCGGGGATGGATCTGGAGCACGATGAACATGGCTGCAGCGAGCGCGAGGGCGTTCTGCCCAAGCAGTTGGCTTTGCAGGACATCCAGAAAGAGGCCGGAGACGAACGCGGCCATGATCCCGATCCGGCGCGGGAACGCCATCCCCCAGTACACCAGGACCATCAGCACCCATTCCGGACGGGCATACGCGAGCATGTCGGGCAGGGGCACAATGGTCAGCGCCAGAGCGGCCAGTAGCGAAAGCAGGACCGGGATGGGGAGCGCCACCCTGGAACTCATTCCGGGGCATCCTGTCCCGCGGTTCCGGATCGGGAACCGTCGTCGGTCCACAACAGCAACACTTCGCGCGAACGGTCAAGCGCTGCCAGGGGCTCGGCCGTGATGACCAGAAACGGTGTTCCGGGACGGTGTTCGACCGAAACGATACGGGCAACCGGGTAGTCGGCGGGAAACCGTCCACCGAGGCCCGAAGTCAGCAGCAGGTCGCCCTCTTCGATATTTTCCTGCGGGGGTACGTGGCGAAGACTCAGGCGTCTCGGGTTGCCGGACCCCACCGCGAGTGTGCGCAGACCGGTGCGGGCCACGACCACGGGCAACGCATGCTCGGGGTCGGAGATCAGCAAGGCGGTGGAACTGGCCCAGCTGGCCGCGAGTATCTGCCCGATCACACCGTGTGCGTCGATGACTGGCTGGCCCGAATAGACTCCGTCGCGCCTTCCCTTGTTGATCACGATCTGTTGGCGGAATGGATCCAGATCGACGGCCAGAAGCTTCGCGATCTGCACCTTTTCCGTAGCCTGTGTTGCTGTGTGCAGCAGCGCCCGCAATCGGTCGTTCTCCGTCTGGACGGCTTCAAAGCGCAGTTGGCGCGCCCGCAGTTCCAGCAACTCCGAGCGTAGCAGGCGGTTTTCGAGCACCAACTGTTCGTGGTGTGAGAAGGATTCCAGGACGCGCGTGCCGAGACGGATCGGCGCATCCACGGCGACCTGAAGCGGATACGCCACCGTGGCAAGAAGGCTTCGCAGTGTCTGCAGCTGGTAGAAACGGTGATCGAGCGTCATGAGCGCAAGAGCCACCAGAATGACCGCAAGCAGCCGAGCAAGTGGCGATGCCCGGAGTTTGAACAGCGGCTTTTCGATGGTACGTCCTCCGGCGGGCGGGAACGCCTATTCGCTGGCCAGGAAGTCGACCCGCTTCTCGTCCAGCATTTCCAGAACGCGGCCGCCGCCCCGTGCGACGCAGGTCAGCGGATCCTCTGCGATCACGACCGGAATACCGGTTTCTTCCATGATCAGGCGGTCGATCTGCTGTAGCAGGGCACCACCACCAGTCAGTACGATGCCGCGTTCGGCGACGTCGGCTCCAAGCTCGGGCGGTGTTTGTTCGAGTGCGGTGCGTACCGCTGAAACGATACCGTGCAGTGGATCCTGTAGTGCCTCGAGGATTTCGTTGCTGTTCAGCGTGAACGATCGCGGAACGCCCTCCGCGAGGTTCCGGCCCTTGACCTCGATCTCGAGCAGGTCCTTGCCGGGATAGGCCGAACCGATCGCGTGCTTGATCCGCTCGGCGGTGGCTTCGCCGATCAGGACACCGTAGTTGCGGCGGACATAGGACATGATGGCCTCGTCAAAGGTATCGCCGCCGATGCGCACGGATTCGGAGTAGACGATACCGTTCATCGACAGTACCGCCACTTCCGACGTGCCACCGCCGATGTCCAGAACCATGGACCCGACGGCCTCGTCCAGCGGGATACCGGCGCCAATCGCTGCGGCGACGGGTTCCTGCAATAGGTACACCTTGCGCGCGCCTGCTCCGAATGCCGATTCGCGGATCGCCCGCCGCTCCACCTGAGTCGCGCCACACGGCACGCAGACCAGAACCCGCGGGCTTGGACGGAATACCCGGCGTTCATGCACCTTCTTGATGAAGTACTGCAGCATTTTTTCGGTCGTGGTGAAATCGGCGATCACGCCATCCTTCATCGGTCGGATGGTGATCACGTTTTCCGGGGTTCGTCCGAGCATTTTCTTGGCCTCGGTGCCGACCGCCTCGAGCGACCGGGGTCCGCCGGGTCCCCGGTCCTGCCGGATCGCCACTACCGAGGGTTCGTTGAGCACGATCCCCTGGCCGCGCATGTAGATCAGCGTGTTGGCGGTGCCCAAATCAATGGATATATCGTTGGAGAACAACCCCAAGACGCGCTTGAACATGACAGGACTCTGAAAAATGCGGACGGGAGGGACGCGAAACTCTATCAAGCTACCACTGCTTTGGGCAAGGTAGGCTTTGTGGTAACTTTAGCGCCTTCACACTATACGTTGATAATTCAGCCATGTCCCTGAACAGCGATGAAGTGCGGCGGATTGCGCACCTGGCCCGTCTGGCGGTCAGCGATCGGGAGGCCGAAGGGTTCGCTTCCGGCCTCAGCGACATCTTCGATTTTGTCGAGGCGCTCGACGCGGCGGAGATCTCCGGCGTCGACCCCATGGCCCATCCGCTGGATGCCGAACAGAGACTGCGCCCGGATGTGGTGACCGAGCCGGATCAGCGTGAGCATTTTCAGGCCGTTGCGCCGGCTGTCGAAGCCGGCCTGTACCTCGTGCCGCGGGTCATCGAATGAACAGTAATCTGGAACCGATCCGGAAGATCCAGCCATGACTCTCGACACCCTTGCGGGCTGGGCCCGGCGTCTGTACGCCCGCGACATCAGCAGCCGCGAACTCACTGAACTCTACCTCGCGCGCATCGATCGTTTCGATGCGCAACTGAACAGCTTCATCACGGTGACGCCGGAACGGGCCCTGGAAGCTGCCGACGCGGCCGACAGGCGGTTGGCGAGAGGGGAGAAGGCGCCATTGCTGGGGTTGCCCGTGGCCCAGAAGGACATTTTCTGCACCGAGGGAGTGCGCACGAGTTGTGGTTCGAAGATGCTCGATAACTTCGTTGCCCCTTACACCGCCACCGTGGTTGAGCGAATGAACCTGGCGGGGGCGGTCATGCTGGGCAAGACCAACATGGACGAGTTCGCCATGGGTTCGTCCAATGAGACGAGTCATTATGGCGTGGTGCGCAATCCCTGGAATCCCGACTGTGTGCCCGGAGGGTCCTCCGGCGGTTCGGCAGCGGCGGTGGCCGCGCGTCTTGCGCCCGCCGCCACGGGGACGGATACCGGGGGCTCGATCCGGCAGCCCGCTGCGTTCTGTGGCATCACCGGGGTCAAGCCCACGTATGGCCGGGTGTCGCGGTATGGCATGATCGCCTTTGCGTCCAGCCTGGACCAGGGTGGTCCGATGGCGACCAGCGCCGAGGACTGCGCGCTGATGCTGAATGCAATGGTGGGCGCGGACCCACGCGACTCCACCAGTGTCGAGCGCCCGCAGGAGGATTTCTCGGCCGGGCTGGCAAACGACATCAGGGGTCTACGGATCGGTCTGCCCCGGGAATTCTTCGGCGAAGGCCTGGATCCGGTCGTGCGTGGCGTGATTGACTCGGCGCTGGCCGTTTTCCGCGAACGCGGTGCGGAACTGGTCGAGATCAGCCTCCCCAACAGTGGCCTCTCGGTGCCGGCCTACTATGTCGTGGCTCCCGCCGAGTGTTCGTCGAATCTTGCGCGTTACGACGGCGTGCGGTTCGGCCACCGTTGCGCGGATCCGCGGGATCTGATGGATCTCTACACCCGATCCCGGGCCGAGGGCTTCGGTGCCGAGGTCAAGCGGCGCATCATGATCGGTACCTATGTGCTCTCGGCAGGGTATTACGACGCCTATTACCTGAAGGCGCAGAAGGTGCGCCGATTGATTGCCGACGACTTCCGGCAGGCGTTCGGACAGGTTGATGTGATCGCGGGTCCGACCACTCCGGAGGTGCCGTTCCGTCTCGGTGCAAAGAGCGCCGATCCCGTGAAGATGTATCTGTCCGACATCTACACGATTGCGGTGAACCTGGCCGGGCTCCCGGGATTGTCGGTGCCGGCGGGGATGGTCGGGAATCTGCCGGTCGGAATGCAGCTGATCGGCAACTATTTCGACGAAGCGCGCCTGCTGAACGTTGCTCACCAGTTCCAGCAGGAGACCGACTGGCACGTTCGCATGCCAGCGGCATTCGCGTAGCAGGAGGCCGTTCAAGATGGAATGGGAAACCGTGATCGGGCTGGAAGTTCATGCCCAGCTCAACACCGTCTCGAAGATCTTCTCCGGGGCCGCCACCGCGTACGGCGCCGAACCGAACCGCCAGGCATGCGCGGTGGATCTGGGGTTGCCGGGAGTGCTGCCGGTACTGAACGAGGCGGTGGTCCGAAAGGCACTGATGCTGGGGCTCGCGATCGATGCGAAAATCGCTCCGCGCTCGGTTTTCGCACGCAAGAATTATTTTTACCCCGATCTGCCGAAGGGCTATCAGATCTCCCAGTACGAGTTGCCCATTGTCGAGCAGGGGCATCTGGACATCGATCTTGACGATGGGAGCCGCAAGCGGATCGGCATCACGCGTGCGCATCTTGAGGAGGATGCCGGCAAGAGCCTGCACGAGGCCTATGCCGAAATGACGGGCATCGACCTCAATCGTGCCGGGACGCCACTGGTCGAAATCGTTTCCGAGCCAGACCTGCGCTCGGCAAAAGAGGCCGTGGCCTACATGAAAAGGCTGCACGCATTGGTGCGCTACCTCGGTATCTGTGATGGCAACATGCAGGAGGGGAGTTTCCGTTGCGATGCCAACGTGTCGGTACGGCCGAGAGGTCGGACGGAGTTCGGCACGCGCGCCGAGATCAAGAACCTCAACTCGTTCCGGTTCGTCGAGCGGGCCATCAATTTCGAGGTGGAACGGCAGATCGAACGGATCGAATCCGGTGGCGCCGTGGTCCAGGAAACCCGTCTGTACGACCCGGACCGGGACGAGACCCGTTCCATGCGCACGAAGGAAGAGGCCAACGACTACCGTTATTTTCCGGACCCGGATCTGTTGCCGGTCGTGATACACGAACGGGACATCGAGGATGCCCGAGCGTTGCTGCCGGAGCTGCCCGATGTGAAGCGAGAGCGCTTCGTACGCGACTATGCGCTGTCGTCTTATGATGCAGGCACTCTGACCGCAAGCCGCGAGCTGGCCGACTACTTCGAGGCGGTCGCGGCCGGCTGCGGTGCGCCCAAGCTGGCTGCAAACTGGGTCATGGGCGAACTTGCGGCCGCGCTGAATCGGTCCGAAGTCGATCTGGCACAGAGCCCGGTAACGGCCGAAGCGCTGGCACAACTGCTGGCCCGAATCGACGACGACACGATTTCCGGCAAGATCGCCAAGGAAGTCTTCGAGTCGATGTGGGCAGGTGAAGGCGGCGCCGATGAAATCATCGAAGCGCGGGGTCTGAAGCAGATCACGGACACCGGCGCGATCGACGTGATCATCGACGAGGTGATTGCAGCCAATCCGTCGCAGCTGGAGCAGTATCGTTCGGGCAAGGACAAGCTGTTCGGGTTCTTTGTCGGTCAGGTGATGAAGAAGACCCAGGGCAAGGCCAATCCGGCCCAGGTGAACGAACGCCTGCGCGCGCGATTGCAGGGCGACTGAGCGCATTCCCTCCAGCGGAGGGGTCGTCTCCGGAGCTGATGATGAAAGAACACGACATGCTGCACCGGTTTCTGCTCGAACGCACCCGGGTGCGTGGGGAGTGGGTACACCTGGATGCTGCCTGGCAGGCCTTGCTGCAGCGGCATCAATATCCGCGGGTCGTGCGCGACCGTCTCGGCGAAGCATACGCGGCTGTGGCCCTCATGGCCGCGACGCTGAAATTCGATGGTTCGCTGATTCTGCAGATCACAGGCTCCGGGCCGCTGCATATGCTTGTGGTGCAGGCCACCGGGGGGCGGACGTTGCGTGGGCTTGCCCGGTACCGTGGCGAGGTTCCCGATGGTGATCTCCAGGATATTTTCGGGTCGGATGGACGGCTCGTCATTACCCTTGATCCCGGCTCGGGGCGTGAGCGCTACCAGGGTGTGGTGGCACTTGAAGGGGACTCGGTGGCTGGAAGTCTGGATCTCTACTTCGAGCGTTCCGAGCAATTGCCAACCCGCGTGTGGCTGGCATCCGATGACGCGAGTACCGCAGGCCTGCTGCTCCAGGGGCTGCCCGGCCCGGATGGTGCCCCGACGCCACCCGACTCCGAAGACTGGGTCCGGGCAACGCTCCTCGGCAATACGGTCTCGGCCAGGGAGTTACTGGAGTTGCCCGCGCGGGATCTCCTGCTGCGTCTGTTCCACGAAGAACGCGTGCGGCTGCTCAAGGGGCATGCGATGCGCTTCGCCTGTGGCTGCTCACGGGACAAGGTCGAGGATATGTTGAGTGGCCTTGGTGTCGACGAAGTCCGAGCAGCGCTCGCGCAGGAAGGAGAGGTGTCGGTGACCTGCGAGTTCTGCAATGCCCATTATCAACTGGATACCGTCGATGTCGAGGGCCTGTTCGCCGCGCCCCGTCCCCAGCCCGACGTCGGTTCGACCCGCCACTGATCTCCTGCTCCATGCCTCTTCAGGGGATGGATCGTCCCGCGACCCGGTTTTCCGGGGCGCATACCGGACAATTCGGGTCACGTACCAGGTTCATTTCCCGGAATCGCATGTTGAGACCGTCGACCAGCAGCAGCCGGCCGTGAAGCGTGGGCAGTCCGATCAGCAGCTTCAACGCTTCCGTGGCCTGCAGGCTGCCGATCACGCCAGGCAGACTGGACAGTACCCCCGATTCGCTGCACGCCTCGCCCAATTCCTCGCCATCGCCATAGAGGCAGTGATAGCACGCCGCATCGGGTTTCCGGAAGTCGAAGGTCGTCAGCTGCCCCTCGAATCGGATCACCGCACCGGACACCAGGGGGGTACGGGCTGTGACTGCCGCACGGTTGATCAGCGCACGGCTGGTGAAGTTGTCCGTGCCATCGAGAATCACGCTGGCTGTAGCGAAGAGATCGCCCAGTGCTGTGCAATCCAGCCTTTCATCGACCCGTTGTATATGGCAATCCGGGTTCAGCCGCAGCAGGCTCTCGGCCGCGGAGTCGACCTTGCGGCGCCCGATGTCATCTTGACCGTGCAGGATCTGACGCTGGAGATTGCTCAAATCGACGTGATCGAAGTCCACGAGCGTCAACCGACCGACGCCGGCGGCAACGAGGTAGGCGGCAATCGGAGAACCCAGACCTCCGAGCCCCATCACCACCGCATGGGCGGCGGCAAGGCGATCCTGTCCCTCGGCGCCGATTCCCGGAAGGAGGATCTGGCGGCTGTAACGAAGCAGCAGTTCGTCGCTCGTTGCCATGTCATTCATCGAAGCCGGACCGCGCGGCGGGGAATCCCGGACGCAGTCGCTACCAGTAGGAGCGCCAGTGTGGAGGTCTCTGATCGCGGCAACCGTGCTCACCCCTTTGGTAGTGCCGCACGAAAATGCGGCGCGCGCACTGCCCGAAACAGTTCGGGTTGATCTTCAGGTTCGCGCGGCGGGTGTCCTCGCAATAACTGTAATACGCCCGGCGCAAACGGGTGAATACGCTATTGTCGAGATGAAAACCCAGCTCCTCCAATGCTGATTCGATCTCTGCGAAAGTCACGTCGCGCAGATCGTAGCGGACGAGGATCCGGTTGGGGCCGGAGATCGAGACCTCCGATACCAGCGGTGAATCTGCCAGCAACAGCGCGACCGAAGGAGCCTGATCGGCTTCCCGATGCGGGCCTTGAAAGACCAGTTCCCGGGCGCAAACGGTCGAGTCCATGAAACACATGGTAGATGCCGCCAGCCGATTTGCCTAGTGGGCCATGCGGAAAGTTCGGTACCAGATCGCTTCGCCAGAAGCACCGGCGCTGCGTTGGGCAAGTTTGCAATAGGTCCACTATTCCTGCACTTGCCCGCCTTGCTCCGGCGCTTCTGGCTATGCTCCATAGTCACCGAACTTTCCGCATGGCCCACTAGCCCATATTCATCAGCCCGCCCTGGCTCCAGACGCCCGGGTCTCGGTCGGTGCAATTCGCTGCGCTCATTGACACCCTGCGCCTGCACCTTTCATGTTTCGGGGCGCAGCGCATGGCCATGACCGTTAGCCTGAAAATCCGGCCACGGAAAAACGCGGAAATCACGGACAACGAAACGGCGTAAACCCCTTTTCCGCTTTGGGTTTCTCTGCCCGAACCGAATCGACCCTGAGCGGGCAGGAACCTTTCGTGGACGACTGCCCGGTTGCCGATGAAGAGCGGCCCGAGAAACCCCTCATCCTTGGCGGTCGTCCGGGCGCACCGGGGGGCCTGCTCGTCTTCGCCGCCAAAGATCGAGGAGGAGAAAGGGCAGATACCAGACGAACAAGGATGCAAGGCCGACGATCACCAAGCCGATCAGATACCAGGGCCAAGGCCCAAACCAATCGAGAAGTGACGGTTGTACAGGCTTGGCCATGAGGTAGAGGAAATTGGTGTCCAGCCATAGGTTGATGACGAAGATGATCCCCGCTACAGCGGCGGTGATTGCGGCGACGCGGGGGATCGAGGCCGCATGGGGGCGCAGGCGGAAGGCGATCGTCACATGCATCACACCGACGATGACCAGGCCGTGACCGGCGAAGAACAGCAGGTAGGTCGGGTCGGGAAAACGGGCCGTGAGATCCGGCGTCAGCAGAGCCTGGATGGTGCCCCCCAAACCCCAGAAATAGACGACCTCGTAGGTACGGTAGCTGCGGGTGACGAGCGTCCAGGCTGTCAGATAGACCGCCAGGGTGCATAAGTGCAGTGGCAGAAGTGCGGCGGGGGTAAGGTTGCCCGCGTCGATCTGTCGCCACAGGTCGATGGCTTCCTGGCCCAGGAGCAGGACAGCCAGCAGGTAGGCTACGTTCCGGGCCTGGTCCCCCGCCAGGCGGCGCACCGTGAGCGGCACCACGAGCGCCACTGCTGAGATGACGCCCAGCGTCGCCAGATGGGATGTTCCAAACAGCTCGAAGCTCTGCGATTCCATGGGGTTGCCAGCGATGGTCGGGACCGTTTCCGGCGCGCTCACCACTCGACATCGGGCGGGCGCGCGACTTGTGTCGAGTATGACCGATCCGTGGGTCTGATTCTGGCAGCGAATAGCCTCCGCCATGGGGTCGAGGGCCAGACGACCCGAGGGAAAGAGGAACTGGCACTTGAACTCGCGCCCCTCGTGCGCCCTAATGAACTCCTCGACGCGCTTGACGTACCAGCGTCTATGCCTCTCGGGCACTGGAGCTTTTCCGAGGCAGCACAGCAGCCTATCAAAGAATCGCGCGGCTGCGCTGGGATCAACACGGGGAAAGACCGACTTATGAACCATCCTTGTTACGAGTGGCGGGCATCCTGCCCGGAAATCGGTGGTTCAATGCTATGCCGAATCGGCCGGTGAGACAATAGCCAGCGCCAGCACTATTACCAATACTGACGACGCGGGCTAATATACTGTTAGGCTTTCAATCTTGAGTCCTATTACTTAAGGAACCTATGCTGAATATTTTGTTTCTCCTTATCGGTATAGCCTTGCTCACCGGTGGTGGCGAGGCGTTGATTCGAGGCTCGCTGGCAGCGGCAAAACGGGTCGGCGTATCGCCGTTGCTAAGCGGTCTCGTAATAGTAGGATTCGGCACCTCAGCCCCTGAGTTGGTGGTCTCAGTCAATGCTGCGGTGGAAGGTCGACCAGACATCGCTATTGGCAACGTTGTTGGTAGCAATATCGGAAATATCTTACTGATACTCGGTATTTGCGCCTTGATTTCGCCATTGGCGGTCAAGCCATTGGCACTGAGGCGGGACGCGGTCACGGTAGTGGCAGCAAGTGTATTGTTTCTCGTTCTGGTTGGAGGAAGTGCGCTCGGACGTGTAGATGCAGCTATATTCCTTTTCGCTCTGGGCGCTTACCTAGTCTGGGCTTACTGGAGTGAAAGTTTTCACGCTGCGCCCTCGGGTGCACTACACCAAGCTGAAGCAGGTGAGCTTTCCACCATTCCGAAGTCGGTGTTATGGACTGTAACTGCGGTGGTTTTTGGTTTGCTTCTTTTAATCGCCGGATCACAGGTTCTTCTGATTGGAGCCATTGGCATTGCAGCGCACTTTGGTGTTCCAGAGGCGGTCATTGGCTTGACGCTGGTGGCCGTTGGTACCTCTCTTCCCGAGCTGTCCATATCGGTCATTGCAGCTATTCGGCGACATGCAGACGTGGCTGTCGGAAACATACTTGGCAGCAATATCTTTAACTTGCTGGGAATTCTTGGGGTCTCCGCTCTACTTCAGCCACTTCCGGTTCACGCAAGAATCTTGCAATTTGATCAATGGGTCATGCTTGGAACATCGTTGCTTTTGCTTTTTTTCTTGTACACTGGGCGTCGCCTGAGCCGCACGGAGGGTGGGGTGCTATTAATTGGATACGGGATTTACGTCTGGTTGAGTTTTACGGTATTCGGTGGCTGACATAAAATGGCTTAACAAACGCTTGCAGAGTGACGCGGGTGCGCCGCGCACCTGAAGCGGGCGTTATACGGAAGCGCGGGATAGGTTGGACGGTTGAAGCCGCGATGAAATTTGGTTCGTGGGCTGCTTTGGACATGTCCGTCCGGAACGGTATTCGGACCGGTCGCTCAGGATGACGGGCTGGGCGGCGGCTCAGGAAGAGGTGGCTACCGCTGCTCAGGCTGGCCTTGGCCATCCACGCGGCAATCGCAACCCGGGTCGGGTCGGTGAATTCGAAGCGGACGGGTTCCTGTGTCTTCTGCTGGATCACGCTGGCACGGGTCAGGACTTCGCCACCGCGTGTTACGTCGTTCACCCGCAACTGCACCAGATCGCAGCCCCTGAGCTTGCTGTCGATCGCGAGGTTGAACAGGGCGAGTTCTTTGGTCTTCCCGCCCATCTCCAACCGGGTGCGCAGGGTCCAGATCTCTCTGAGCTTGAGCGGTGGCTTCTGGCCGATGAGTTTACCCTTGTTCCAGGGGGTTGGGTGGTAAGCAACGGTCATTGCAGTGTCGTTCATGGTCGATCTCCTCATTCGTGGTTGGGGAAACACGCGCATGGCCTGATTCGGCGCGGCGCGGTCGCAATGAAACAGCTCGAGAAACTGGGTTTGTGAAC
>JAABSN010000400.1 GCA_011390385.1 Thioalkalivibrio nitratireducens
CCTCCGGGACGCCGCCGCGAGAGTCGGCTTCCCCCTGCTTATCAAGGCAGTTGCTGGCGGTGGTGGCATGGGCATGCGTACTGTGGCGGAGCCGTCGACTTTCACTGCCGCGCTGGCTGCCGTTCGCCGCGAGGCTGCAGCGGCCTTCGGCGATGAAAGGGTATTACTGGAACGTTTTGTCGAGAACGTGCATCACATCGAGGTGCAGATACTGGCAGATCGACATGGTACGGTGGCTCACGCCTTTGACCGCGAGTGCTCGGTACAGCGTCGCCGACAGAAAGTCATCGAAGAGGCGCCTTCCCCGAATCTGTCGTCAACGATGCGCGCCCGGCTGTGTGAGGCCGCCGTGCAGATAGCCTCGGCGGTTGATTACTGTGGCCTCGGTACGGTGGAGTTTATTGTCCATCCGGGCAGCGAGGCCTTCTACTTCCTGGAAATGAACACGCGCCTGCAGGTCGAGCATGCGGTTACCGAGCAAGTGACTGGGCTGGATCTGGTTGACTGGCAGTTGCGGCTGGCGGAAGGTGAAGCTCTCGGTGCCGCTCTCGTTGGGCTCGAACTGCGCGGACACGCTGTTGAGGCACGCCTTTACGCGGAGGATCCCTCGCAGGGCTATCTTCCCGCTGCAGGATTCCTGGCCCGTTGGGCACCTGCCGTCGCACCGGGCGGCCTGGTCATGAGCAGCGTCGCGGAGGGGATGGAGATCTCGTCGCGCTACGACCCCATGCTCGCCAAGTTCATCGCCGCAGCAGCAACCCGCGCCGAGGCGTGCCGTCTGCTGCGTTGGTCTCTCGCCCGCTCGATCGTACTCGGTGTCGCAACCAACCGGGAACTGCTTCTTGCCGTGCTTGATGACCCGTCTTTCCAGGTGGGCGCAACGACCACGGCCTATCTGGAGGGTCGCCCTGACCTGGCCCGTGCGGCCGCAGGAGAAGAGAGTTGGCTTCGCGGCCTGCCGGCACTGGCTTTCTGGCAGTGGTATCGCGAACGGGGGCGCATGTTGGCGCTGGGGAGGACAGGTCGGCGCTACCTTTACGCGCATCCCGATTCCGGGAACAGGGCCTTGATCCATGTCTCCGATCTGGGCGAAGGCCGGGCACGGGTCGAATTGGATGGACGCAGCGTGGATCTGGCGCTTCTCGATGGCCACGGCGATGGCCCGCTCTGTCTCGATATGGCGGGCCACGCCCGGCGCTGGCATTTCAGGACCATCGGTGGAGAGCATCACTTTTGCGCCGAGTACTCAGCCAGCCTGGTGGCCCGGGAGGTGGCGCCGGGGTCAGGTGGTGTTGCGAGTGTCGTCCCGGGCACGTATCTCGCCCCGATGCCTGGGCGAGTCATCGCGATGGAGGCTACCGTTGGGGGAGTCATGGCCGAGGGAGCATGCCTGTGCGTTCTTGAGTCCATGAAAATGGAGCACGCGGTCTGTACGGCAGAGGCTGCGCGGGTCAGTGAAGTCGCGGTTTCGGTGGGCGATAGCGTAAGCAAGGGGCAGTTACTGGTAAGGATGGAGCCTGTGGAGTCATGAGTTCCATGGAAGACCCGAAAGGGCGGAAGCATCTCGCAGCACGGCGTGAGCAGGCATTGGCGATGGGCGGCGCAGAGCGCGTGGCTAGACAGCATGCCAAGGGCCGACTCACGGCTCGGGAAAGAATCGAAGCGCTCGTGGATCCGTCCAGCTTCGATGAGTTTGGACTCCTCGCCTCAAGTGAGCGCACTGAGATGCGCGATCGGACACCGGCTGATGGCAAACTTGCCGGCTTCGCGTCAATCCTGGGCCGCAGGGTCTTTGTCACGGCCGATGATGCCACCGTGCTGGCCGGTGCCGGCGGTGCTGTCGGCATGAAAAAGGCCTGGAAAGCCAAGACATACGCTATCGAGAAGGGCTTGCCTCTCATCAATCTCGGTGACGCCGCCGGTGCCCGCATGCCGGATATTCTCGGCTCCCGGGGGCTTATGACGACTGCCTGGCCCATCGATCACGCGCCGCGGGACCGCCGGGTGCCCTTCATTTCGGCGATCATGGGCGAATGCTTCGGCCTGCCTTCCTGGAACGCAGCGACGTCCGATCTGGTGATCCAGGTTCGCGGCACCGTTTATGCTGTCGGCGGTGCTTCAATCATTGAGGTGGCTACCGGCGAGCGCGTCACGGACGAGGAACTCGGGGGCTGGGAACTACATGCCCGGACCACAGGAGCTGTTGACCTGTTCGCGAAGGACGACGAAGAATGTCTCGCCCTGATCCGCCGCGCTCTGAGTTACCTGCCTGACCATTCGGGCTTGCTGCCGCCGCTGACATCAGCTCCGGACCCTGATCAGCACGATGGCGAGGGTCTATGCGACCTTGTGCCAGCCGACACCCGACAGGGCTACGACATGCACCTGTTCCTCGAAACGCTCTGCGATCCGGAAAGTCTCCTCGAACTCAAGCCAGACTACGACGGCAGCCTGATCACTGCACTTGCAAGGATCGATGGCCATGTCGTCGGGATCCTGGCCAATAACCCGCAGGTTACCGCTGGTGCCATGGGTTACGGAGCGTGCGAAAAAGCCACGAGCTTTATCACGCTCTGCGACTCGTTTCACATCCCATTACTCTTCATCCACGACACGCCTGGTTTCCTGCTCTGCCGTGAGGCGGAAGAGCACAAGATGCCGATCCAGATCATGCGCCTGGTGGATGCCCTCCATCATTGCACGGTTCCCAGGATTGGGCTGATTCTCCGCAAGTCCTACGGCATGGCGCACTTCACCATGTCCGGTGGCAATATGCTCAGTGACCAACTGCTCGCCTGGCCGACGGCGGAGATCTCCTTTATGGCCCCGGAGGTGGCGGTGAATGTGATGTACGGCCGGCGACTTGAGACCGCGGATGACCCGGACACCCTGGCCTCGCAGTACCGGGAAGAGCTAGCACTCGGCAACGAGTGCTGGGAACCAGCCGCGCTGAACCTCATTGACAAGGTCATCGACCCGGCGGAAACCCGTGCGGAGCTGATTCGCGCTTTTGCTCTCGCGCGCGGCAGCAACCGGGAGGGTCAGCGCAGCAGGCGGCTGATGGCGGCCTGGCCGAAAAT
>JAABSN010000401.1 GCA_011390385.1 Thioalkalivibrio nitratireducens
GTAGGTAGTCGCCTTTGGCCCGTCTCCCGCGAAGCACATCCCAAGCAGTTTCTCCCGCTTGCCAGTGAACTGTCGATGTTGCAGGCCACGCTGGAACGGACCTCGGCCCTGCAGGCCTCTCCTCCTCTGGTTGTCTGCAATGAGGACCACCGTTTTATGGTGGCAGAGCAGTTGCGCCAGCTTGCCGTGAAGCCCGCCAGTATTCTGCTGGAGCCGGAGGGCCGTAATACGGCGCCCGCCGTTGCGCTCGCGGCGCTGAAGTCGTTAGAGAGCGATGAAGATGCGGTTCTGCTGGTATTGCCGGCCGACCACATCATCAAGGACACCGCTGCGTTCACTGATGCGGTGGCCGCCGCTATGCCCCTCGCTGAGCGGGGCCTTCTGGTGACGTTCGGCGTTGTGCCCGCGTCACCCGAAACCGGCTATGGCTACATACAGCGGGGCGACGCGGTTGGCGAGGTCGGTTTCGAGCTGCGCGCGTTTGTCGAAAAGCCCGACGTCGACACCGCGCGGGCCTACATCGAGAGCGGAGATTTTCTCTGGAATTCCGGCATGTTTCTGCTGCGCGCCGCCACCTATCTTGAGGAGCTGGAGGCCTATGCACCGGACATGGCGCGGCACTGTCGGGCGGCGATGGCGGCGGCATCGTCGGATCTTGATTTCGTGCGGCCCGATCGCGAGGCGTTTGCTGCGTCGGCGAGTGACAGCATTGATTACGCGGTTATGGAGCGAACGGCGCGCGGCGCCGTTGTTCCCCTTGACTGTGGCTGGAGTGACGTCGGCGCCTGGTCAACGCTGTGGGAGGTGTCGGAGCACGATCATGATGGCAATGTCCTGCAGGGCGATGTCATCGCCGAGGACTGTCGCGGCAGTTATCTTCGCAGCGAGTCGCGGCTTCTGGCGGCCGCTGGCATCGACGACCTTGTGGTCGTGGAAACCGCCGACGCCATTCTGGTCGCCAACCGGCACCGCGTGCAGGATGTAAAGCGCATTGTCACGCGTCTGCGGGAAGAGGGGCGCAGCGAGGCCTCCCTGCATCACCGGGTTTTTCGGCCGTGGGGCAGCTATGAGTCACTGGTGGTATCCGAACGCTTTCAGGTGAAGCGGATCATCGTGAATCCGGGCGGCACGCTGTCCCTCCAGATGCATCATCATCGCGCCGAGCACTGGATAGTCGTGAGAGGAACCGCCGAGGTTACCTGCGAGCAGAAAACCTTTATGCTCGGTGAAGACGAATCGACCTATATACCGCTCGGTCACCGCCACCGTCTGGCCAATCCGGGCAGGATTCCCCTGGAACTGATTGAAGTGCAGACAGGGAGCTATCTTGGCGAGGACGATATCGTCCGGTTTGAGGACAAGTACGGTCGCAGCAACTGACTCGCAGGCGGCCGGCGACCACAGGACAGTTCTTCAGGAGCGGAGAGACCCATGATTTCTAAGTGTATGTTCCCGGTTGCGGGCTACGGAACGCGATTCCTCCCGGCTACAAAAAGCATGCCGAAGGAAATGCTGCCCGTTGTGAACAAGCCGCTGGTTCAGTACGGCGTTGAGGAAGCGATTGCGGCGGGAATGACGACCTGTGCAATGGTCACGGGTCGCGGTAAACGCGCTATCGCCGATCACTTCGACATCAGCTATGAGCTTGAGCACCAGATCGCGGGTACGGGCAAGGAAGCCTACCTCGACAGCATTCGCAACGTCCTCGATAAAGGCACGTTCACCATGGTGCGTCAGCGGGAAATGAAGGGTCTCGGCCACGCTATCCTCACCGGTGAAACGCTCATCGGCCACGAACCCTTCGGCGTGCTGTTGTCTGACGATCTGTGTCTCAACGAGGATGGTCCCGGTGTCCTCAGCCAGATGGTGGAGCTGTTCCGGCAGTTCCGATGTTCCATTGTCGCGATTATGGAAGTACCCGCAGACCAGACGCACAAATACGGTGTCATTGCGGGCGAGCCGCTGAAAGATGGAATTTACCGCGTTGATCGCATGGTGGAAAAGCCCAAGCCCGAGGACGCGCCCTCCAACCTGGCGATTATCGGCCGCTATATCCTGACGCCCGATATCTTTGACATCATTCGCGAAACGCCGCCCGGCGCGAACGGCGAGATACAGCTGACGGACGCCCTGCAGACCCAGGCCACCCGCGGCTGCGTCATGGCCTACAAGTTCAAGGGGCGCCGCTTTGACTGCGGCAGCGTTCCCGGCTTCGTCGAAGCGACCGACTACGTCTACAAGAACGTCTATCAACAGCCCTGAGGGATTGGTCGCAGTGACGGATATGGACATGAGCTGTTTCAAGGCCTACGACGTTCGAGGCCGTGTTCCCGACCAGCTCAACGAGGATATCGCCTATCGTATTGGTCGTGCCTTTGCCGAGGTCCTCGATGCAAGGCGCGTGGTTGTCGGTCACGACGTGCGGCTCTCCAGTGAAATGATCAAGGGTGCCCTGAGTGAGGGCCTGCGTGACCAGGGCGCCGACGTCTTCGATATTGGTCTTTCAGGCACCGAGGAAATCTACTTCGCCACCAGTCACAGCGAAATGGATGGCGGTATTGCGGTCACCGCCAGTCATAATCCGAAAGACTATAACGGCATGAAGTTCGTCCGCGCCGGCTCGCGCCCGGTTTCGGGCGATACAGGACTTTTCGACATCCGCGACCGGGCTGCCGGGAACCGCTTTGCGCCGGTGTCGCGTAGGGGCGGCCTGCAGCCCCTGGATACCGATAGTGCCTATATCCGGCACCTCCTGGGTTATGTTGACCTCGCATCCCTCGCGCCGCTGCGCATTGTGACGGATGCCGGCAATGGTGGTGCCGGTCGCATCATCGACCTGCTGGAGCCACACCTGCCTTTCGAGTTCATCAAGATCAATCACGAACCCGACGGAAACTTCCCGAACGGTGTGCCCAATCCGCTGTTGGCAGAGAATCGCGGAGCTGCAGCGGCGGCGGTGCGCAAGCACGGTGCGGACATGGCTGTTGCCTGGGATGGCGATTTCGATCGCTGTTTCTTCTTCGATGCAAACGGTGACTTTATCGAGGGCTACTACCTTGTGGGCCTGCTGGCG
>JAABSN010000402.1 GCA_011390385.1 Thioalkalivibrio nitratireducens
AAGAAGCGTCGCCACCCTGCTCCACGAGATTCTGCCGCGCTACACCAAGATGCCGGTGGAACTGATCACGGAAAAACTGGACATCGAACCCAACCATGTCTTCGTCATCCCGGAAAAACGGGATCTGCATGTTCTTGATGGCGAGTTCCGTCTCAAACCGATATCAAAGCCGAGGGGCTGGCCCGACGTGATTACGGTGTTTATGCGTTCCCTGACCCAGAACTGGAATGGCAAACTGATTGCCATCATTGTCTCCGGCCTTGATGGCGATGGTGCCGCAGCGTTGCCCGGCATCAAAGCGGTCGGCGGTATAACCTTTGCGCAGCTGCCCGAAACCGCCGGGGAGCCGGACATGCCTGAGAGTGCAATCGCCAGCGGCTATATAGATTTTATCCTTTCCCCTAAGGACATCGCCAAAGAAATTGTCCGCATTGCCCGCGCAGAGTGAAAGGGGGCCTGATGGACCTAAAAAGTGGCTATCCCTACTGGGCGGTCAAGAATGGTCTGATGTATGCCTTTCCACAGCTTGATACCGACTTAAGCTGTGATGTGGCGGTGGTGGGCGCCGGCATCACCGGTGCGCTGATCGCGAATGAATTGGCCGAGCATGGTCATGATGTCATCATCCTCGATCAGCGCGATGTCTGTTGGGGCAGCACGTCGGCCAGTACCGCCATGCTGCAGTATGAGATCGATAGCCACGCAATCGATCTCGTCAAGCGCTACGACCAGGCCGCAGCGCTGCTGGCGTATCAATCCTGCCTGGACGCGGTCAGCGCGGTGGGCACGGTCGCCCAGGCGGTCGGCGATGTCGATTTCGCCACCTGTGACAGCCTGTACTACGCCAGCAATCGCGCTGATCAGCCGCGTCTGGCCGACGAATTTTCCTGGCGCAAACAACACGGCTTTCCGGTTCGCTGGCTGAGCCGCGCCGCCCTCAAGGACGAGTACGGACTGACTGCGCCAGCCGCCATTCTCAGCTCGGTGGCAGCTCGGGTTGATCCCTACCGACTCGCCTCACGACTGCTGTGCAGGATGCAGCGGCAGGGCACGCGCGTGTTCGATCGCACGCAGGTGAAAACTATCGCTGCGACGACGCGTTCGGTCCAGCTCACCACCGCCGACGGCCTGTCGATCAAGGCCAAGCACGCCGTGATTGCCGGCGGCTACGAATCGCAATGCTGGTTGCGTCAGGGCGTTGCGCAGAATCTCAGCAGCTACGCCTACATCAGCGATCCCGTCGCTCCTGCCGAGCTGGGCTGGTTGACGAACACACTGTTGTGGGAGTCCGCGCGGCCATATATTTATCTGCGCAGTACCGGCGATGGCCGGCTGTTGGTCGGTGGCGAAGACGACGACCGCGACATCCCGGCGCGCCGGGAGCGCAGGGTCGACCGCAAAGCAGCGACGCTACAGCGTAAGGTCGCCCGCTTGTTGCCTCACCTGCAAGCGCGACCGGCATTCGCCTGGGCCGGCACCTTTGCCGAAACCAGCGACGGGCTGCCGCTCTTCGGCCACCATCAGCAGTACGGGCCGCGCGTGCTGTTCGCACTGGCCTACGGTGGCAACGGCATCACCTACAGCATGCTCGGCGCCGGATTACTGCGCGCACAGATCGAACACCGCCCGCATCCATTGACCGCGCTGTTTTCCTTCGAGCGGCTGGGAAGCCATTGAGAGTTACTGCTTCGGGAACATTCCCCCCTTGAAAAAAAAGGGGCTTGGCTAGCTCTAATCTTACTGGAGAATAATCTGATGACATACTGTGTCGGCGTCATGCTGGAGAACGGTCTGGTCTTCGCGTCGGATTCCCGCACCCACGCCGGAGTCGACAACTTTGCCAGTTTCTGCAAACTGAGCCTTTTCGAACGGGCTGGAGACCGGGTTATTGTCCTGCTGAGCTCGGGCAATCTCGGCGGCACCCAGGCGGTCATCAGTATTCTCAAGAGAAACGGGGAGCGATCTGACGGCTCCAGCCTGTGGAACGCCGAATCCATGTTTGACGCCGCCTTGCTGGTCTCGGATGCGATGCGGCTGGTGGACAACCGTGACGGCCAGCAATTAACGAAAAACAACGGCGGCTTTTACGCCTCGTTCATCCTCGGCGGCCAGATCAGGGGGGAACCACCGCGACTCTTTCGTCTCTATGCCGAAGGCAATTTTATCGAGGCAGGAGATCAGACCCCCTATTTTCAGACCGGTGAAACCAAATACGGTAAGCCGATCATTGACCGGGCGATCACCAGCTCAACGTCCCTCAATGACGCGGCGAAATGCGTCCTGGTGTCGTTCGAATCGACGATGCGCAGTAATCTGTCCGTCGGCATGCCCATCGATCTGCTCTGCTACCAGCGCGACAGCCTGGCAGTTACCATGCGCCGGCGCTTCGATCCGGGCGATGTCTATTTCACAACACTGGGCGAAAAGTGGAGTGCGGGCACCCGGGAGGTTTTCAGTCGCTTGCCCGACCTGGAGTGGTAACCGTGGCGGCGAACGCGAGGAAACGACATGGCCCGACTAAATAACCTGACCCAGGCAACCACGGCCCTGGTCATTACCTGCGAGCATGGCGGTAACCAGGTTCCCGCGCCCTACCGCCATCTGTTCCATAATTCGGCCACATTGCTGGCAAGCCATCGCGGTTTCGACCCGGGCGCCCTGGCGATGGCCAAGGCCTTAGCGCGGAATTTCGACGCGCCACTGCTGTCCTCCACGGTCAGCCGTCTGCTGGTGGACCTGAATCGCTCCAGCGGCCATCGAACCCTGCATATGGAAGCGATTCGCAAGCTGCCTAAAGCAACCCGGCAAAAGATCATTGAACATTATTACCTGCCCTACCGTACGCAAGTCGAGGAATTGATCGCCCAGGGTATTGCCCGGCTGGGCCGGGTCATTCACATCTCCTGCCACAGCTTCACCAACAGCCTCAATGGCGTGGTGCGCAACGCGGACATCGGCCTGCTCTATGATCCGGCCCGGCAAGAAGAAGCTGCTCTGTGCGCGCACTGGAAATCGGCGCTCAAGGTGTCTGCCCCCAACCTTGTCGTACGGCGCAACTTTCCCTATCG
>JAABSN010000403.1 GCA_011390385.1 Thioalkalivibrio nitratireducens
AGCACAGGTATTACATGACACTTCAACTATGTATCGCAAGACTCTTTATCGTGGTGTGCATGATGGGATCGTTGGCGGCAGAAGCCCAGTCGCTCAAGCTGCACAACATCTTCTCCAGCCACATGGTGATCCAACGCGACAAGCCCATCAAGGTCTGGGGCTGGGCAACGCCGGGGCAAACCGTCACCGTGACGTTTGGCGAAGAAACCGCGAACGCCCAAGTCCAGCCCGCCGCCCCGGTCGAGGTCTTCGGCTACGAGCAAGACTATGCCGGCCTCGGACGGTGGGAAGTCACGTTCCCGGCCCGGCAAGCCAACGCCCAGCCCACTACGCTCGTCGCAACCGCGGGTGATCAGACCGTCACGCTCCAAGACATCCTCATCGGCGACGTCTGGGTCATGTCCGGCCAGAGCAACATGGCCTTTGCCGCCAACAAGACGGACGCGGCCGATCTGCTCCCGCAGGCGAACAACCCGATGTTGCGCCTCTTTTCCATTTCAAACAATGAACAAGCCACGCTGCAGGACGACATCCGCCCCGACACCATCGACACCCTCAGCGGCGGATGGGATGTGTCCTCGCCGGAGAGCGCGGCGAATTTCTCCGCGATCGGTTATGTGTTCGGCTTGGACCTCCAGCGCGCCTTGCAGATCCCCATCGGCGTGATCAAAAACGCCCGCGGCGGCGCTTCGATCGAGAGCATGGTGCCGGTGCACATGTTTGATCGAGATCCCCTCGCCAAGCGCTACGCCGACTCGGTCAGGCAGCGCATGGCCGCGTTTGATCCCGAGGCCGAGGCCGATCGCATCTGGGAAATCGAGAAGGCACGCGCCGCGCGGAGGAACCAACCCGAACCGCCCCGTCCCGACCCCATGGGGCTGCGTTCGTGGAACGTGCCCGGCAAAAGCCCCAGCGACATGGGCAGCGTACACAATGGCTTCTTCGGCGTGTTCAAGGGCTACAACATCAAAGGCGTGCTCTTCCACCAAGGCTATAACAACGCGATCGGCGATGTTCGACCCGAGCGCTACCGCGTCCTCATGAGACTGATGGTTGAGGGCTGGCGCGAGGACTTCAACGACCCCGAACTCGCCGTCGGCGTGATCGGGTTTTGCGCGGGCGGTCAGCCACAAAACCAAGAGAACTTCGAGGAAGTATCGATCGACACCGGCCCCTACATCCGCGAAGCTCAGCGGCTGGGCCTGGACGATGTCGGAGACCCGGAAAACACCCAGTTCATCCCGGCCTACGACGTCCAGGTCCCGGGCCTGCATCCGAACAAAAAACGCGAGCACGGCCGACGCGCCGCCCAGTGGGCGCTCAGTCATATCTATGAGGTGCCCAATGCCTCTTGGCATACCCCGACGATTCCAGAGGTGCAAACCCAAGGCGACATGATGATCGTCCGGTTCGGCGACAAAGAACGGCTGCAGCCTGATGATGGAAGCCGCATCCTCGAAGGCTTCTCCGTCGCCGGCGAGGACGGCAAGTTCTACATGGCATACGCACGTTACGAACCTTGGAAAAAAGAGGATACGTGGACCAAAGGTTGGCAGACGGTTCGCGTGTGGAGCCCGATGGTCGAGCATCCCGTGGCCCTGCGCTATGCCTGGGCAACCAGCCCCATGGGTAATTTGAAATATCAAGGCGATCAGGACATCCCGCTCGCGAGTTTCCGTACCGATGACTGGGATCTTCCAGAAAGCGACGACCCGACCGAAAAGCTGTTCAGCGGCAGCTTCGCGAACGAGCGAAAGGCAGACGCCCAGCAGCGCCTCGAACACCGCCTGGCCGAAGAGGCCAGGCGTGCCGCTGAAATCCTCGAACGCCTCGAATTACTCGCAGAATCGCCGGGCGATCCAGAATAGGCGCCCGGTGATCGGCGTTGAGCGGCTCTAGGTTGCGGGTCCTGATCGTTGCCGCGCTGCGCTTGACCACGGCACTGTCGATCTATCCCTTGCCTTCTCACAGGCGTTCTCAGTGATTCAACTCGCCCGACTCGTCGTACACCAGGCTGAAGATGTCCGAGGGGTCACGGAGGATTTGTGCGGCGAGTTCTTTTTCCAGGGTGTCGGCGTGGCCGTCAAGGTAGAGGTAGTTGGCGACCTGCTGCGACTGGCTGTGGCGATCCGGGTCGCCGGCCTTCCAGGGCTCTTTGGTGTAGGTCGGGTGGGTGACTTCCCGTTTGCGGAAGAACGCGCCGGCGCCGACGGAAATGCTCCGCGGGTCCACGGCGATGGTGTAAGGCCCGCTGTCGCCGGTGATGACACGATCGCTGAGATTCGGCATGTTGCCGAGACGGAGGTAGGGGCCCGTGCCGGACTTATCGCTCGTGCCGTTGTAGTCGGACATGGCCGGGCGGTAGTGCAGGTCGCGCTGGGCATCGGTCGTGCTGGTGATGGGGTAGAGGAAGACGTTCTGGCCGTAGGAGAACTTGACGTTTCGGAAGTCGCGTTCGGGGCCGTAGCTCGGGCAGATGAACTCTTCTTTGACAAAGTCGAGCCGGTCGTTGGGGCCGCCGCTGCCGCCGGCCTGTTCCATCATGTACTGGGCGAGCAGCTCGGGCCACATCGCTTCCTGGCCGGGGCTTCGGCCGATGGCCTTGAACGCGCCGGGCATGTCGGCGTAGCCCGCGTCGGGCGGGTTGATGACGCCATCATTCTCGGCCTGATACGCGGCCTGCGCGACGCCGTAGTTCTTCAGGTTGCTCTTGCACTGGATCGACTTGGCGCTGTCGCGGGCGCCCGACAGGGCCGGCAGGAGGATGGCGATGAGCAGGGCGATGATCGAGATGACCACGAGGAGTTCGATGAGGGTAAAGGCTTTGCGCATGGCAGGACTCACTGAAAATGGTGGGGAGAAAGATACCGGAAGGCTGATCGGGCGTTTCTGGAAAGGCATCACGCGGGTTTAGCCACGCGACGCCTGAAGGAGGATGAGAGTCATCCTGCGAGGCGGGTTGACGCCTTACTTATTGCGACGCCGACGCAGAACAAACAGCCCGCCGAGGCCCAGGAGTGCCATTGAGCCGGGCTCGGGGATCACTGCGATATCAAA
>JAABSN010000404.1 GCA_011390385.1 Thioalkalivibrio nitratireducens
GAGTAAGCGGGCACCCGTGCGACCCGGACGCCGAGTTCCTCCGCCGCCTTCAGGTCCACGTTGTTGAACCCCGCACAGCGCAATGCGACGAGATCGATGCCGGACTCCTTCAGCGCAGCCAGGACTTCAGCGTCGAGGTGGTCGTTCACGAACACGCAGACCGCGGTCGCGTCCTGCGCAAGAATCACCGTATCGAGTTCCAGGCGGGGTTCCAGGAAGTGGAACTGGACATCGCTGTCGGTTGCAGCCTGGGTGAGAAAGATGCGGTCATACTTCTGCGCGCTGAAGACCGCGACACGGCATTCGCGGGAATCGCTCATCGACATGCCTCGCTCGGATTGGACGAACCTCTACATTACCAGAGACACGCCCTCATGAGAGTGGCAACCACAGCCGTGCAGCGTAGTCCCGGGCTTGGTCACGGATGGGCAGACGTTCAAAACCGCGGTTCCTGAAGAAGCTCTCGGCATCCGCCTGCGCCCGGACGAGAATGCCATCATGGCCGCCGTCCCGCGCCGCACGGGCGCCGTCGGCCAACAGTTTCGTTCCCAGGCCTCGCCGGTGGCGCGCCGGATGGACATAAAGGCCGTGCAGCAGCACACCGGACCCCGGACCGGGCAGGTCGCGCGGATCCGCCGGCTCCCACGCCGCAACGGCGATGATCCCTGCAGTCGCCTCCACGACCCGGAGGGTCAGGTGCCCCAGATCCTCCGGCGTGTAACGGTAGACGGGCAACGCCAGGCGCTTCACGCGAGCAGGAAGGTTCCAGGTGTCGATCGCCGCCGCGATCAACGCGTTGACCGCCACGAGGTCGGCCTCGTGCCCGTCACGGATTTTCTCCTGATCAGTCATCGGGTCAACCCTGCAAATGCCGCCAGATGCCCGGTTGGCGCACGGGAACGGATTCGCTCCCACGCCTTCTCATGGAAGTGATAGGCAACGGTATTCACCATTGGCTCGACCAGTGCGACCAGCCCGCCGATGACCAGGCTGCCGGTCAGCACGAACACGACACCGAACGCCACCGTGAAATGAACGATGCCAAACGAAATAGTCTTGATCATGATGCCGCCTCCTGGAGAACTGCTGTGGACTCGGTTACTGTTTTACCGTAAGGATAGGTGTAGTTAAAGATAATTATTCTTATTTACTGGATAGGAAAGAGCTATCATACGGATCGGGATGAACCAACGGCCGGATTGAGGGACTGAATCGGAATGGACATGCTTCGAGACACGGTAGAGACGCAACGGCAGCGGCTGCAGGAGGAGTTGCATGACCCGCTGGGACGGATCGCACAGCGCCTGCCTGCGGTGTGGTCGAGCCGCGAGGCGTTATCCAGGGTACTTCAGGAATCGATCCGCGAGCTGCCCCAGTGCACGTTCGTGTACGCGCTGAACACCGGGGGTATCCAGATCAGCGACAACGTCTCCCACGCATGCCTGCTGCCCGAGCATTTCGGGCGCGACCGTTCGCAGCGCCCGTATCTGAAGGAGGTGGTTCCCGCGGACGGATTCCTGCTGTCCGAAGCCTACATCAGCCTGTTGGGTCGACGCCCGTCACTGACGGCGCTGCAACTGA
Organism: Thioalkalivibrio nitratireducens; assembly: GCA_011390385.1. Next base: position 1,582 of record JAABSN010000404.1, read on the forward strand.
TCCGCGACTCGGGCGGGAACGTACTGGGGTTTCTGGGCGCCGACTTCGACCTGCGCAACCTTCCGAATACCGGAAGCCTTTACGAGGAATCGACAGAATGGCGCCAGATCAAGGGCGATCCGTCGATTCGAGGCACGGTCTTCCTGCAGACGCGCACCGAAAGCCTGATGGACCGCGACATGGACAGCGTGCTTTCGGTGCTGGAGGAACTGTTCACGGAGCGCGGGGTATTTCAGTGCGTGCTGCATTTCTCGAGCAGCCGCGCCACGGTCTGGACGATCAAGGATCCCTACCGATACCGCATCCTGACCCACGAAGCACTCAGCGATCCCGATACCTGCCTGGCCTTCCCGAGCATGGAGTACCCGGCCAGCGCACTCATGCCCGCGGATGCGATCGCCAGGCTCCTGGAAAATCTGAAACGCCTGCGCTTCGCCGACGAAACAGTCTACCTGCGCTCGTCGTCGATCAACATATTCAACGGCATGCTCAGCCTGACCTTCTCCTGCGATGGCTCGCACTACATGACCTGGAAGGACTTTCTGGATCGCTCGACGGACTTCTGGTTGGGCAGCTCCGGCTGACATGGAGTGCGGGAGTCTGCTCCCGCTTCTGGCGTCGTAATCCCTCTGGCCGCGTGTCAGCCCTGGCGTGAAAGAACCCGCGCAGGGTGCCGTGAGGCGCAGCCGAGCCGCACCGATACCGCGCTGCACCGTGACCCCCAGGCTCCCGGGCCGCGAGCGGTGCAATTCGCTGTGCTCATTGACACCCTGCACCGTTCATCGTGCGGGGTGCCGCTTGGTCAGACCTCGCGGTAGATCCGGGCGCCCTCGGTCACGAATTCCGCAGCTTTCTCCCGCATGCCCTTTTCCAGGGCTTCCTGCTCGGACACACCCTGCTTCGCCGCGTAGTCGCGCACGTCCTGGGTGATCTTCATCGAACAGAAGTTCGGGCCGCACATGGAACAGAAATGGGCGACCTTGTGCGCCTCCTTGGGCAGCGTCGCGTCGTGATACTCGCGCGCACGCTCGGGATCCAGCGACAGGTTGAACTGGTCCTGCCAGCGGAACTCGAAGCGCGCCTTGGACAGCGCATTGTCGCGCACCTGCGCGCCGGGGAAACCCTTCGCCAGGTCCGCCGCGTGGGCGGCGATGCGGTAGGTGATGATGCCCTCGCGCACGTCGTCCTTGTTCGGCAGGCCAAGGTGCTCCTTCGGCGTCACGTAGCAGAGCATCGCGGTACCGTACCAGCCGATGTTGGCGGCGCCGATTCCCGAGGTGATGTGGTCGTAGGCGGGCGCGATGTCGGTGACCAGCGGGCCGAGGGTGTAGAACGGCGCCTCGAAGCAGTCGACGAGTTCCTTGTCGACGTTCTCCTTCACCATGTGCAGCGGGATATGGCCGGGGCCCTCGATCATCACCTGCACGTCGTGCTCCCAGGCGATCTTCGTCAACTCCCCCAGCGTCTCC
>JAABSN010000405.1 GCA_011390385.1 Thioalkalivibrio nitratireducens
CGGCGACAAGCTGTTGAGTGCTCTGGAACGGGAAAACCACGACCTGGGACGAATGATGGCGGCTTACATCCTCAACCGCGCACCGGCGATCGACAGCCTGCTTCTGGACACTACTGGCGAAATCGGCAACACGGAAATTCGTTACCGAGGGTAACGATCGCACCGCCTCATGCCCGCTCGGCCGGCATGACCATCGGCTTGCGCCTGACGATTTTATGGACCACGGACGTTCACGTTCACCCGGCGTACGGGCAATACACCATCGCGCCCGGCTGGCGCAGAATAGCAGCCGATCCTGGACCGACCCGCGCTGCAGATCCGTCACCGCCGCTGTCCGGCCTGGCAGCCGGAGTCCGACAGGTCGCCCGAAAATCGTCCCGACTCCCGAGCGGACCGGTCGAGAACTCTCAGACCCGCAAGAGGAAGCATCGTGAGCAAGTTCGGCATCTGGTGGCAGACCCTGCGTCCGCGCACGCTGCCGGCAGCGGTCGGGCCCGTGCTATTGGGGCAGGTACTCGTGGCACCCGGACACTTTTCCTGGCTGACCGGGGTACTCTGCGTCATCTGCGCACTGAGCCTGCAACTGGCGGTCAACCTGGCCAACGACCTCTTCGACGGCCTTTCCGGGGTCGACCAGGAGGACCGACTCGGCCCGACCCGGGCGCTGCAAGCCGGCCTGCTGACTGCGATGCAGCTGCGTGTCGCGCTATGGATCACCCTGGGCATCGCAATCGGAACCGGCCTCTGGTTGACCGCTTTCGGACACTGGCTCTTGTGGATCCTCGGCCTGTTGGCGGTGGTCGCGGTGCTCGGATACAGCGGTGGTCGACGGCCCTATGCCAACCTGGCGCTGGGCGAGCTGGCGGTCTGGTTCTTCTTCGGCCCGGTAGCGGTACTGGGCAGTCTGCTGGCCCATCAGAGCCCAGTCAGCCATCAGGCCATCGTTGCGTCGATTCTGGTCGGCCTGCCTGTGGCAGCGATTCTGGTCGTGAACAACCTGCGCGACCGCCACACCGATCGGCGTGCCGGCAAGCACACCGTCGCGGTCCGTCTCGGCGCCCGCGGGACCCGGATTCTTTTCGCGACCTTCATACTCGGGCCATGGCTGCTCGCGCTGCCGGCGGGGCTATCGACGCCGGGCTGGGTCGCCTGGCTTGTCCTCGGGCTCGCAGCACTGTACCTGGTCCGCGAACTGCGCCACCGGGACGGCCGGGAACTGAACCCCCTTCTCGGCCTCACCGCTCTGTTTTCACTGCTGTTTTCCGTCTGGCTGGCGTTTCGTTTTCTGCCCGATGCGGGCTGAATGTGAAAAGATCCAGGCATTCATGCCCGATGATCCAGCGCCCTTTTCCTTTCCCGACCCACATGCCTTCCCAACCGAGGGGCCCTTTTACCCATGAGCGAACAACATACCGCCGGCGAGACCGACTCCGGCATTGCAACGCCGGAACGACCAGGACTGCATCTGGTGTTCGGCGCCAGCGGCTACGTGGGTACCAATCTTGTCCCCCGACTCCTGGCTGCCGGGCGTCCTGTCCGGGCCGCGGCACGAACGCCGGCCGTGCTCGAAGCGCGGGCGTGGCAGAACGTCGAAATCGTGGCGGCGGACGCCCTGCAACCCGAGACCATCGCGGCCGCACTTCGAGGCGTGGACACGGCCTATTACCTCGTGCATTCGATGGCCGCCGGCCGAGACTTCGGACGCATCGATCTGGAGGCGGCCACCAACTTCGCTGAAGCCGCGGCAGCTTCCAGTGTCCGTCGGATCGTCTACCTCGGCGGGCTGGTACCGACCGGCGCAAATACCGAGCATATCGTTTCCCGTCAGCGTACCGGCGACGTGTTGCGCCGTGGCACTGTTCCGGTCACCGAGATACGCGCCGGCATCATCGTCGGCCCCGGGTCTGCAGCCTTCGAGGTGATGCGCGATCTGGTGTTTCATCTTCCGGTGATGGTTGCGCCGCGCTGGGTGTTGACGAAGTCGCCGCCGATCGCACTGGATAATCTGCTCGAGTATCTGGTCCGTGCTCCGACTCTGGCGGACACCGCCGGCCGGATTCTTGACACGGCGGGACCCGAGTACCTGAATTACGCCGAGATGATGCGTATCCTCGCCGAGGAGGCTGGCCGGCGCCCACCCTGGATCGTTTCGGTCCCGCTGTTGACGCCGAAACTCTCGTCCTACTGGCTGCATCTGGTGACGGCCGTACCGACCCCGATCGCAAGAGCGCTGATCGAGGGCATGCGCCAGGACTTCGATGCCGATGCCGGGGAAATTCGTCGGCTGATCCCGCAGAAACTGCTCGATTTCCGAGCCTCCGTGCGCGCCGCGTTCGAGGCCGAACAGCGTCACGCGGTCGCCGCCCGCTGGACCGAGGGGGCTTTTGCCTTCCGTGACTACCGCCCCGACTATGCCTATTATGCCAAGCGCGCCAGCGGCAGCGCTTTGGCGCACGCACGCGCTGCGGACGTCTGGCGGGTCATCGCCGGTATTGGGGGCGACAATCGCTACTTCTATCTGAACAGCCTCTGGAAAATCCGCGAGGTTCTGGACTGGATGGTCGGCGGTCCCGGCCTCAACTACGGGCGACGCGACGCGACCGAATTGCGCGTCGGTGACATGGTTGATTCCTGGCGAGTCATTGCGATGGAACCGCAACGTCGACTAACGCTGTTCTTCGGGATGCGCGCTCCCGGTGCCGGAGTGCTGGAGTTCGAACTGACTCCGGAAGACGCGGGCACCCGCGTCACCGCCACCGCATACTGGCACCCGGCTGGTCTCTGGGGACTGCTCTACTGGTACGCGTTGGTCCCTGCACATCGGTTCATTTTCGCCGGCATGACAAGCGCGATAGCACGGCGCGCCGAGGCCCTGGCCCGGGCGGAAAAAAACTCCGCAGATGACCCGGAAGCCGGGGCCTGAAATGCGAAGTGCTGCCCGCCGACGACGTTCTGACGTCCTTCATCCCCGGCTCGAACGAAGCTGCGCAGGGTGCCGTGAGGCGCAGCCGAACCGCACCGGAACGACGCCGGTCTCGGCCCCAAG
>JAABSN010000406.1 GCA_011390385.1 Thioalkalivibrio nitratireducens
GGGCACCAGCCTCATCGGCCGTCAACGGATGATCGCGGCGCTGCACCCCGTGTTCGGTAGAGAAACGCGTCGGACGTGAGCAGCGACAGCAACAGCGCATTCATGCTGCCTCCGCCGTCCTGGTAAGCGCGGTGGGCTTGTTGCAAGACAGGGGCGGCGTTGAGCGTTTCGTTGCGGCCCATCCAAAACCGAAAGGCGTGGCGGACGAAAACCTGTTCGGCGCGTTGGCTGGTCGCGATTTTCTCGATCATCTCGACGGCGTTGGTGACCTTCCCATCGAGCTCAGGCTCGCCGGAATCGATGATCTCACCCGTCGCGTCGACCGGTTGCCCGAGTTCGGTCTCGCGATACAGCCCCGCATGATTGTACATCTCAAACGGCAACCCGAGTGGATCCATCTTCTTGTGGCAGGTCCAGCAGTAGCTTTCCCGGGTGACCCGCATCCGCTCACGCAGCGTGTGATTCGGTTCGTCAGGCAGCATCGCATCGACCGTGATCGGAACATCGGGAATACCGCCACCCAACAACCGCTCGCGAACCCAGCGGCCGCGAAGGATGGCATGATTATCCATGGCATCGGAATGCGAAACGAGCCAGCTGGGATGGGTCAGGATTCCCAGCCGTTGCCCTTCGGGCGCCGTGGCCAGGATACGGTCCGGTTTCATGGAACCGTTGCCGAAGCTGCGGCGGCTGACGCGGGCGTAGATCTTCGGCCCCGAGAGTTTTGCCTCCGTGACACGGTGATTGATGTCTGGTCGCTTCTCCGGTTTGGACTGCGGCGGCTTTTTTCCAGGGTTGGCGATCTTCCAGGCCTCGAGTTCCGCCGCGGCCTGCTTGGCCGCCTCGGCAGCCGCCGCCACGGATGCAGCCCTTTCTTCCGGAGACCGCTGTTTGCCGAAATAAACATTGTCCTTCGCAGTGGCGACCACCTGGTCGGTCGTCAGCAACCGTTTGAAGACGTCCTGATCCTCCTCGAGGATCAACTCGATCAGTCGATCGGTGCTCGCGGTGGCATCGAACATCGCGTCGTAATGCGCCGTGCCTCGGGTACTGACCCCGGTATCCGCCAACGCCTTCGAGTCCTTGCATACGTAGCCGCCGAGGTCATAGTCGAAGTAATCACGGAAGAAACGCAGGATGCGGGGTTTTCGAACGCGGTCGTCCGTCAGCATCCGTTCGACTTCGCGTCGGACATCCGCCTTGGTCCGCATCCGGCCGGTGACGATCGCCTGCCGCAGCTTTTCGTCTGGCCGAATGAATCGCAGGGCGTGATTGACCGCCAGCCCGAGTTCCCAATCCTGAAGCATCACACGTCCATGGCGATCGGGTATCCCGCTTTCGACAAGCTCAGGTCGGAAGAGTGCATCACGATCAAGAAAAATCGACGACAGCCCGAGGACAGCCCCGTCTTCCTTGCCGATCTTTTCGATCGATTGTCGAACGATCGCCAAATAGGTCTCCGATTCGGTTTCGCTCGGTGTCCGAAAGGTCAACGCTTCGAAAAGGAAGTCCACTGCGGCCCGCAGACGTGCGTCGCTTAAGTCGTCCTCCTGCATCAGGTCATAGACCGGGGTCAATGGCCGCACGACCTTCGTACTGTAGACCAAGCTGGTGGGTAGACCGCGGATATCACCTTCCATCTTGTACGATCCGGGGTCGTCCGTGATCTGGTCAGGACCGGCGATACTCAGTGGCCCGTGAGCCATATAGCGAAGAATGTCATCGGCGACACTCAGGATCTGTGTCGCCTCGGCGCTGTTGACCGTGTAGAAATCGGGATAGTTCTCGAAACCGTGATTTCTCGCTGACGATAGGATGGCGGGGACACTCTTGACCGCGGTGGCATAAGCGACCGTTCCACCCTGCCATTTGATGATGCGATCGGTACCGAAGTAGAGCTTCAATTCACCGCCGTGATTGGTGGGCACGGCGTCGCCGTGCGTGCGCACGCCCGGTTTTTCCGGATCGAACTCCGGTTCCGTGTTGATCAGCTCGTTCAGACGCGTGATGTGTTCCTGCGGCGTCACGCGCCAGAGACGAGCCGAGGAAGAAGTCGGCGCCAGTTCGATCCCCTCGGGCAACGGGCCGAAGAGTAGCTCGTGATCGACAAAGTTGCCTTTTTGCGGGTCGAGGTGTGCGTGAAAGCCGCCCTTGTCGTGCATCACGTTTATCAATTCAGCGACGATCCAGTCGGAGAATTGAAGCCGTTCAACCACCTCGGGCTGGGCCATACCGGAGGGCGGCATTTCCTTCAAGGTGACCTGTGCCCAGACGGCATTCCAAGTGCCCGAATTGACTTCGTCGACCGGCCCCAAATTCTGCAGCGACAGATCACCCTCGGGGTCTGTCTCGCCATGGCAGTCCAGACAATAGGCGGCAAGAAACGGTCGGACGAAGCCGGCAAAGTCTTTATCGATCGTCCGTCCGGGCGTATAGGTTTCGCCACCCACCGCGGGGCAGAAACCCCACGACAGCATCATTGCCACCACGACGCTGAGCCTGCTCATACCAGCACTTCTCGCAGCGGACCGGTACCGGCATCAAATTTTTTGGCCAGGTTGTCGTTCATATTGAAACGATCACAGTTTTGACCGGCCGCGCGGAGCAGCGTCGCGAACAACGCATTGATGGGACGTTCCCCGTTGAGCTGCGTGAAGCAACCCGTTTTGAGAGCACCATCCAGGTTGCCCAGCAACATGACCGGCCAATTCGCTCCGTTGGTGTGTTGCTTATCCGCATTGTTGCTCGTGTAAACGATCAGGGTGTGGTCCATCATGGTGCCACTCCCTTCAGGCTGGCTTTCCAACGCTTCCATGATCTTGACCAGCATGCGGCTGTTGTATTGGCGGATCTTGATCCAGATCGGATTATCCGGTTGCTCCATATGCCCCAGATTGTGACCCTGCTGTGCGATGCCCAGCCCCTTCCAGGCACCGAAGATTTCGCCGCGTCCCGAGCCGATCGTCAGCGTATTGGTGATGCCCGAGACCAGGGCCGAAATACCGAGGTCGAGCAAAACGTCGTGCCA
>JAABSN010000407.1 GCA_011390385.1 Thioalkalivibrio nitratireducens
GAGACCCCGCCCGTCCCGGCCTCCAAGTGTCAGGACCTCGAACGGTGCAATTCGCTGCGCTCATTGGCACCCTACGCCTTCCGTGATCCAGAGCAGGATCGACCCCGTAGGGTGCCGTGAGGCGAAGCCGAACCGCACCGAGACCCCGCCCGTCCCGGCCTCCAAGTGTCAGGACCTCGAACGGTGCAATTCGCTGCGCTCATTGGCACCCTACGCGGGGGTCTTGGCGGGGGTGCCGGGGATCTCTCGGACCAGTCTTGGCAGCAGGTAGCCAGGGAGTCGGCACCGCATGGCTTCGTGGAGTGCCTTGCCGCGCTGTTCGTCGACCTCGAAATGGGAGACCCCGCGCGTCCGGTCGAGCAGGTGCAGGTAATAGGGCAGCACACCCGCGGCAAAGCCCGCTTCCTGCAACCGGCAAAGCGTTTCGATGTCGTCATTCACACCGGCGAGGAGCACCGACTGATTCAGCAACGTGATCCCGGCGGCGCGCAATTGCATCAGTGCGGAATCCACGGGCGGGCCGAATTCCCTGGGATGATTGGCATGCACAACGACAATATGTTGCAGGCGGCCATGGCCGAGCCAGGACAGCAGGCCCGGATCGACCCGTTCCGGCAGGACGATGGGGAGCCGGGTGTGAATGCGCAGGCGCCGCACGTGCGGGATCTGCTCCAGACGCGAGACCAGAGCCGCCAGACGCGGATCCGGCAGGGTCAGCGGGTCGCCGCCGCTGAGGATCACTTCCGATACGTCCGCATGGCCACCGATATAATCCAGCGCAGGTTGCCAGTCCCTCGACGCGCTGAACCCCCCATAGGGGAATTCCCGCCGGAAACAGTATCGGCAGTGGACGGCGCAGGCGCCAGTCGTGATCAGCAGGACGCGCCCGTGGTACTTGTGCAGGAGGCCGGGCGCGACCATGGCGCCATGATCGCCTACGGGGTCAGCAATGAAATCCGGGTTTTCCAGCGTTTCGACGCCCTGAGGCAGCACCTGCAGCAGCAGCGGATCGCGCGGATCGCCGCGCCGGATCCGCGCAAGGTAGCTTTCGGGAACGCGGGTCCGGAACAGGCCGTCGGCCTGCGTCACGCTTTCGGGTATTTCGGTGTCCAGCCCCAGGCGACGGAGGAGTTCGCGCGGGTCCGTGATGGCACGGGCGAGCGCGCGTTGCCAGGGCGGAGTCTGTGCGCAAGCCGGCACACCGGTTATCATGATGGGCTTTGTGGGCATGGTTACCTTGAGGGCCGGTCCCTCTCCAGGCGAACAGGCGGCCCGGGAGCCGCGAGGACGACACGTAATGGCAAGTTACAGTACCAGCGAATTCAAGAGCGGGCTGAAGATTCTACTCGATGGTGATCCGCAGACGATCGTCGAGAACGAGTTCGTCAAGCCGGGCAAGGGTCAGGCATTCAATCGGGTGCGGGTGCGCAATCTGCGCACCGGCCGTGTGCTCGAGAAGACGTTCAAGTCGGGCGAGTCGGTGGAGGCTGCCGACGTGATGGACACTGACATGCAGTATCTCTACACCGATGGAGAATTCTGGCATTTCATGGTCCCGGACACTTTCGAACAGTATGCGATGGGCCAGACGGCGCTCGGCGATTCGGCGCAGTGGCTGAAGGAACAGGACGTGTGCACCGTGACCCTCTGGAATGGCGAACCGCTGTCGGTCATGCCGCCCAATTTCGTCGAGCTGAAGATCGTCCAGTGTGATCCGGGTCTGCGGGGCGATACCGCGCAGGGTGGGACCAAGCCGGCGACTCTGGAGACGGGCGCGGTGGTCAAGGTGCCGCTGTTCGTCGAGGAAGGCGAGACGGTCAAGGTCGATACCCGGTCGGGTGAATACGTTTCCCGGGTCTGATCCGCGGTGACCTGGCGCCCCGGCGCGCCGCGGGGGCGTCGCCACCGCGCCCGCCTGAATGCCGCGTTGCGGGCGTTCTTCGCGGAACGCGACGTTCTCGAGGTCGAAACGCCCATTCTCTCCAGGGGAGCGCCGCTCGATCCCGGGGTGGAGAGCTGGCGCGCGAACGCCCCGGATGGCGCAGCCGGCTACCTTCAGACTTCTCCCGAGTACCCGATGAAACGCCTGCTCGCGGATGGCGCGGGTGACATCTATCAGCTTGCCAGGGTCTTCCGTGGCGAAGAGCAGGGCCATCGACATAATCCCGAGTTCAGTCTGCTCGAGTGGTATCGGCTGGACTATGACGACCGGCGTCTTGCCGATGAGGTGGTGGAACTGCTGCGCACGGTCGCTGCACTCGATCCGGAATGGAACGAGCCCCGGCCGGAGGTGCGCCGGGTGCGCTACGCCGATCTGTTTCAGGAGGCTCTGGACCTGGACCCATTGTCCTGCGGTGTGCAGGCGTGCGTCGCCGTGGGGCGGCGCGAGGGGCTGGAGATCGCCGGGGCACTGGACCGCGACGGATGGCTCGATGCGCTGATGGCCATGGTGCTGGCCCCGCGCTTTGCACCAGAGCAGCTGACGGTGATTTTCGATTTTCCGGAGAGTCAGGCGGTGCTGGCACGTCCCAGCCCGCGATCGCCCGGGTGCGCCAGCCGCTTCGAGGTGTATTGGGGCGATCTGGAACTGGCCAACGGATTTCATGAACTCGATGACCCGGCGATTTTCGAGGACCGTCGCGATCAGGACCTCCAGCGGCGGCTTCGTAACGGGCAGACGATTCCCGAGCCGGATGTTTTCTTCGCGCAGGCGATGCGTGCGGGACTGCCCGACTGTGCCGGGGTTGCGCTCGGTGTGGATCGCTTGCTGATGCGGCTCCTCGGGGAGGTGGACATCGCCCGGGTGCTCGATTTCCCCTGGGGAAGATGCTGAGCACGGCATCTGATCACTGCGAGGAGCCGCGCCTTTCCCCGCCACCGCGAGGAGCCGCGTCCCATCCCGTCACTGCGAGGGGCCTCGTCCCATCCCGTCACTGCGAGGAGCCGCAGGCGACGCGGCAGTCCAGGCGGCGTATCGAGTGCGCGCTACGCTCACCCTCCGGCCTCCGAACGGCGCAAGTCG
>JAABSN010000408.1 GCA_011390385.1 Thioalkalivibrio nitratireducens
AGCTCAACTGTTCCAGCAGACGGCGCAGGCTGCCGGCATCCCGCTTGAGCTCAAGCGGGAACCGGGTGATGGTTATTGGTCGGAAGTGTGGAACAAGCAGCCGTTCTGCGCCTCCTACTGGGGCGGCAGGGCTACGCAGGACCAGATGTGGTCCACAGCGTATCTGTCCACAGCCGACTGGAACGACACGCGTTGGAAGCGCGAAGACTTCGACCGGATGCTGATCGAGGCGCGCGGTGAACTCGACAACGACAAGCGCAAGGCGATCTACGCCGCCATGGGCCAGATGGTTCGAGACGAAGGCGGGCTGATCTGCCCGATGTTCAACGACTTCGTCAACGGCGTGAGCACGCAGGTGCAGGGCTGGATCGACGATCCGACCGGCGACATGATGTCGGGCACCTATTCGGGCAAAGTCTGGCTGGACACGTAAGCAGAGATGCGCTCGATCCTCACGCTCATTACCCAGCGCCTTGCGCTGGGTATTCTGCTGCTTCTCGCAGCGTCCGTCCTCATCTTTGTGGGCACCTCGATCCTTCCGGGGGACGTCGCGCAAGCCATTCTGGGGCAGTCGGCCACACCCGAAGCTCTGGACAATTTGCGCCGGGAACTGGGCCTCGAAGAACCCGCCATCAGCCGTTATTTTTCATGGCTTGGCGGCATGCTGCAGGGTGACCTCGGGACCGCGCTGACCAACGGCCGCGACATCGCCGAAAGCCTCGGCGGACGGCTGAAGAACACGATGTTCCTCGCCTTCTGGGCTGCTGTCATATCGGTTCCACTCGCCATATTCCTCGGCCTTCTGGCTGTGCGCTACAAGGACCGGTGGCCGGACAAGCTTATTTCTGCCGTGACGCTGACGACAATCTCCATCCCCGAATTCATGATCGGCTATGTACTGATCTACTGGATCTCGATCCAGTGGGGCATGTTCCCGTCCGTGGCAATCATCAACGACGGTATGAGCCTGGGGGAAAAGCTCAATGCGATCGCGATCCCCGTCATGGTGCTGACCCTCGTCGTCCTCGCCCACATGATGCGCATGACCCGCGCCGCGATCCTCAACGTGATGCAGTCCGCGTATATCGAAACGGCCGAATTGAAAGGCATGGGCATGCTCAAGATCATCCGCAAGCATGCGCTCCCCAACGCCATCGCCCCGATCATCAACGTGGTGATGCTGAACCTTGCCTATCTGGTGGTTGGCGTTGTCGTGGTCGAAGTGGTGTTCGCCTATCCCGGCATGGGACAGTACCTTGTGGATCACGTATCCAAACGGGATGTGCCGGTAGTGCAGGCCTGCGGTCTGATCTTCGCCGCCGTCTATATCGGCCTTAATCTCGTGGCGGATATCGTCTCTATCCTTGCCAATCCAAGGCTGAGGCATCCGAAGTGAGGATTTACCCGACGAAACTCACGCCGCGCGACCAGGCATCGTCGAATATTGAAGACGCAATGCCCGCGCTGCCACGGACCCTCGACTTCCTACCGGAGGCACTCACTTGACCCGCATCCCGCTCGCCGCCCTGATCGGCCTGTTCTTCACGTCCCTCTATTTCCTCATGGCCATCTTTGCGCCGCTGATCGCTCCTTACGGCATGGCTGAAATCGTCGGCGACGTGTGGGAACCGTCGTCCTCGGAATTCCTGCTTGGCACCGACAGCATCGGGCGCGACCTGCTGACACGTCTCATCTATGGCGGCCGCACGACAATCTTTATCGCGACGATGGCCACAATCCTCAGCTTTACGCTGGGCTCCATCCTCGGCTTTTTCGCCGCGGTTTCAGGTGGCTGGATCGATCAGGCTATCAGCCGCTTTGTCGATCTCATCATGTCGATACCCACGCTGATCTTCGCACTTGTCGTTCTGTCGGTGATGCCGACGACCACCACGATACTGATCATTCTGATGGGACTTCTCGACAGCACGCGGGTCTATCGCCTCGCCCGCGCCGTCGCCGTTGATATCACAGTGATGGATTACGTCGAAGCCGCCCGCCTGCGCGGCGAGAGGATCGGCTGGATCATCTTTCGTGAGACGCTCCCCAACGCTCTGTCGCCGCTGGTGGCCGAAATGGGCCTGCGCTTCATCTTTGCAGTCTTGTTCATCTCCACACTCAGCTTCCTCGGCCTGGGCGTACAGCCCCCGCTGGCGGATTGGGGCGGGATCGTGAAAGAGAATAAGGAAGGCATCAACTACGGCATCCAGGCAGCCCTCTACCCTGCCTATGCGATCGCCACCCTGTGTATCTCGATCAATCTGGTAGCTGACTGGATCCTTAACAGGACAACCTCACTCAAGGGGGGCCGCGGATGACCCTTTCATTTCATTGTTCCACAAATATCCCGGCGCAACGCTCCCCCCACAGGAGGAGCCAACAATGACAGAACCCCTTCTCAAGGTTCGCGGCCTCAAGATCGGCGCCACCATTTATCCCCCCGGCGAACGGCCGCGCGATATCGAGATCGTGCATGAGGCTGGCAAAGTGCTTGGCCTCATCGGTGAATCCGGTGCCGGAAAATCCACCATCGGCCTGGCGGCAATGGCCTATGGCCGTGGCGGTGTGGAACTGACCGGCGGCGAGGTCTGGGTCAACGGGCGGGACATCCTGCAAAGCGGCCTGCGCGATGTGCGCCGCCTGCGCGGAGCCGAGGTCACCTACGTCAGCCAATCTGCGGCCGCGTCCTTCAACCCGGCAAAGAAGATCATGGAACAGGTCATCGAAGCCGCCATATTCCAGAACAAATTCTCCAAGCGTGAGGCCGAAGCCCGCGCCGTCGACCTCTTCCGCAAACTCGGCCTGCCCGACCCCGAAACCATCGGCAACCGCTATCCGCATCAGGTCTCCGGAGGCCAATTGCAACGCTGCATGACCGCCCTCGCGCTCTGCCCCGAGCCGGATCTGGTGGTGTTCGACGAACCTACGACCGCGCTCGATGTTACAACGCAGATCGACGTGCTTGCCGCGATCAAGGAAGCCATTGCCGATACCGGCGTCGCAGCACTTTATATCACGCA
>JAABSN010000409.1 GCA_011390385.1 Thioalkalivibrio nitratireducens
GGCCAACTTCCTCCAATCCATCGCGTTCAAGCCCTGGGCGTGGTGGTCCTACAAGGCATTGGGCCAGACCATGCTGAAGCTCGGCAGGTGGCAGGAGGCGCAAGCGTACTTTGAGCGGGTGCTTTCGCTGCATGGCACCGATCCTTGGTCACACTACCATTTGTTCGAGGCACAGCGGCTCACGAGTGGACGCGCATTGGCGCTTGAGAATTGGCTGGACAGGGTGCTCGCCGCGCCACCGATGCCGGAGCTGCATGTGCGCGTCGGCTTGCTATGGACAGAAGACTTTGAGCCGACCAGTGCGCAACTCGACAAACTGCAACAGGTTTCAGACCGCTACCCGGATTGTCTGGAAGTCGGTTACGTCTGGGGTTGTCTGCTCGGTCGGGCGGGGCGCACCGCGGAGGCGACCGAGCGCCTGCGAGACTTCATGCGGCGAGCGTGGCAACAAAGTCAGGCTCTTCCCGGCGAACCAAGTGCGCCGATCAAGGATCCAGAGTTCGTCATCATCGGCTTGGCAAAAAGCGGCTCGACGGCACTTTATGATTACCTGGTCGACCATCCACTGGTGTGTCCGGCAGTCGTCAAGGAGGTCTACTTCTGGGACAGGCACCATGACTACGGCTGGGAATGGTACCGCTCATGTTTCATGCCTATCCCGGCCACGGCGCCGCAGATCACCGGGGATGGCAGCGTTACCAGTTTGTGGCACGGGGACGCCCCCCGTCGCGTTTTCGAGTTTCGCGAGGACATGAAGTTGCTGGTCATCCTCCGCGATCCTGTGGCGCGTGCCTATTCCGATTACCACATGCGCAAGCGACTCGGTCACGACTTGGCGCCCTGGGAAACCCTGGTGCAGGAAGAGATGGATCGCTACCCAAGGTGCCCATTGACGCCTGATGAACTGCCTCTGTCCGACGTCACGGAGGGCCTTTTAATGCAGGGCGCCGCGCTGCCGCTTCTGAAGCGATGGCGACGCCATTTTCCGGCGCGGCAGTTCCTGGTCCTTCGCAACGAGGATCTGTCCGTCGATGTTCAGCGCACGGTGAATGCCGCCTACGCATTTCTCGGCCTTCCGCCGCACCAGCTCACCACGACGACTCGCCGCAATGTCGGCGAATATCCGCCAATGTCTTCCGAACTGGCGCAAACGCTGCGGGAGTGGTACCGGCCGCACCAGGAAGCGCTGGAGCGGTTTCTGGCCACGGAGATGGCATGACACAGCACGAAGACACGAAATGGATGGAGCCGAAGGTGGACCGGCGTGCGCGCGGTTATCACGCAATGGGCCTGGGTTGGATCAAGCGCGACCGGATGCAGCACGCACTCGACTGTTTTCATCGGGCGATCGACGTCGATCCGAAGTACGTCAGTCCCTATCTGCAGATCGGCAGCATCTACCTCCAATCGTCGCGCTGGAACGATCTGCTCGCGCACTGCCAGCGCTCCATGGAACACATTTCGGGGATCTCGCAAGTCCACAAGCTGATGATCACCGCGTACGAGGCACTGGACTCGCTCGACGCCGCATTCGCCGGCTATGACCTCCACCGCATCGACGAGCATGACTCGGCCATTGCCGAAGAGGCGATATTGTGTTGCGTCACCTGCCGCAACGAACTTCCTCGCCTGTCTTATTTCCTCGATTACTACCGCAGGCTGGGCGTGGATCGGTTTCTGGTCGTTGACAACGGCTCGACCGATGGCAGCCGCGAGTACTTTCTGGCCCAGCGGGACGTCCTGCTGTGGCACTCCGAACTGCCGTTCGCCCGCGCAAACTTCGGTTCCTCCTGGTTTGAACTGTTACTGCGCCGCTATGGCGTCGGTCACTGGTGCCTGACGGTGGATACCGATGAGTTCCTCGTCTACCGCGATGCGCCAACGAAGGATCTCAAGACACTGTGCCGTGAACTCGACCAGCGTGGACTGCAAGCCATGACCGGGCAGTTGCTGGACATGTACAGCGAGGGCCCGGTCAGCAAGGCGCATTACCAGTCAGGGCAGAATCCCCTGAAGGTCTGTCCATGGTTCGACCGCAAGAGCTATCACCGACGCTACGAAATGGCTGGGCAGTACCGCAACCAGCGCGTGCTGTTTGGTGGTCCGCGCCAGCGTGTGTTTCCAGCCCGCAACGACTATCTGTTGAGCAAGGTAGCGCTGCTGAAATACCAGCCGTTCGTGGTGCTCGAAAGCGGTCAGCACCTGACCAATATCTCCGCGGACAGGCTTTATCAAAACCAGATGGTGCTGCTGCATTTCAAGTTTTTCTCGAGCATGCTGAACTATGCGCGCACCGAAGCCCAGCGCGAAGTCCATGCCATGTCGGGCCAGCAGTACAAGGCATACCAGAGCGGTTTCGAGAGCAATACGGACCTGACGCTGCACGATCCGCAGCTGTCGGTGCGCTACGAGGGGGTTGGTCAGCTCGAGGCGTTGGGTATCATCGATCCCCCGCTGTCGCCGATGCCGCTCCCGCAATTTCCTTCGGTGCCTCAGGTGTCCCTTCGATCAGCGGAGCGGCCGTTCTGGTCCGTGATGATCACAGTGTACCGCCGCAGCCACACCTTGCAGCGCGCCCTGCGCAGCGTGTTGGATCAGGCGACCGATTCCATGCAGATCGAGGTGATCTGCGACGGTTGTGACGAAGCCAGGCAGATCGAGATCGCGGCGCTGGTGGCCGAGGTCGGTGGCGGCAAGGTTGGTTTTCACGGCTACGACCAGCTCCAGGGGCATCCACAGATCTTCAATGGTGCGATCACGAGGGCCGCCGGTCACTGGGTGCACATCCTGCACGACGACGATTGGGTCGAACCCGGATACTACGCTGCACTGGAGAAACAGATCAGGCTTGCCCCACAGGCCGGAGCAGCGTTTACCCAACACCGGATCGTGGAGTCTTCGGGCGGCTCTGACCAGCACTGGAACTCCTGGCTGGAGGCGAGCCAGCCGGGTGTGCTCGCACACTGGACGCAGCGCATCGTGCGGGAATGCCGCCTTCAGTTCTCGGCGATGAGCGTCAA
>JAABSN010000041.1 GCA_011390385.1 Thioalkalivibrio nitratireducens
CGCCATGCATCCAGGACGGGGTCGCAGGCCTTGGGGCGGGATTGTCCATGGAGCCAGATCGGCTCGACCTGAGACAGCGCATTCGTTCTTTGTCCGGTCTGCAGCAGAGCCTGCAAACGGTAGCAGGTCAGTTCCGTCGAGAGAGTGTCGTCATCGCTGGCAAACTGGAGAAACCGGGACCATTGTCCCTCCTTGGCGAGATGATCCAGATAATGATTCCGCAGCATTCCGGCAAGCGGGCCGCTGTCATGGACCTCAAGGAAGGCCGCGATGTCGCCGGGGTCTGCGGCACTGAGGTTGCGAGCCAGCCGGCGGTAATCCAGGTACTGCAACAATGGGTAGCCGCTCAGAACCTGCCGCGTGGCGAGGAAGATACCTTCCTCGTCGCCGCTCAACGCACGCTCGGCGAGAAGGAACAGGCTGCGTTCGAAGCTGAACTTGCTTTCCGTGCCGGCGGGCCGCGCATCGACGGCTCCAGCCAGGAAGGCAAGGACGATCGCGACTGCAAGTGTGCCGATCCGCATGGTGCTGATTCCTCGATAGAGGCTGGTCCAGACCGTTCCCATCTTCCGCAAGTCCGATGCCCGTGGCAATGGTGCACCGAAGGATTCCGCGCCCGCGCGGCAGACGGGTTTCGACCCGGGGTGGACCGATGGGCGCGGGTGCGCTCAGCTCGCGCCGATTTCGAGGCTGTGTCCGGGTTCGATGCCGTCGATGGTCCAGGACGCGACCCGATAGCGGACCAGACGCAGCGTCGGATGTCCGACCGCGGCTGTCATGCGCCTCACCTGCCGATTGCGCCCTTCGGTCAGGGTCATCGCCAGCCACCGGGTCGGAATGTTGCGGCGCACGCGGATCGGAGGTTCGCGTGGCCATAATTCGGGAGGGTCGATCGCCTCCACGCGTGCCGGGCGGGTCAGTCCGTCGCGCAACTCGACGCCATCGCGTAAAGCCTGCAGCGCCGCCGAGTCTGGAATGCCTTCGACCTGCACCCAGTAGGTCTTGCTGGTCCGGTGCATCGGGTCACTGAGCCGTGCCTGCAGGCGGCCGTCATCGGTCAGTACGACCAGCCCTTCGCTGTCCCGATCGAGGCGTCCGGCTGCATGCACGCCGGGAGCGGCGATGAAGTCCGCGAGCGTCGGACGCCCATGCGCATCGGTGAACTGTGTGAGCACGCCCCAGGGCTTGTTGAACAGAAGAACGCGGGCCACGTCAGTCGCAATGAACCGTGACCGTTTCGGCAAAGTGACGCCCAAGATCAGCATCGCCGGTCTGCGTGAAGTCCAGGGCAAGGGCCTTGGCCACGATCGCTGGGTCAGGTCTGGGCCTGACAATCTCGAGCCTGCAGTTGTCGGCGTCGGATTCGAACCCCGGTGGCGTTTCGGGGTCGTGAAGAACCTCGATGAAATAGGTCGGGTCGTGGATCGCATAACGCAGGCGGCTGGTGCGGGGGTCCACGGCTGTATCGAGAAGCAGCCGGAACTGGAAATGGACCTGCTTGTTCTGCAGGAAGAGTCTGGATTCACCTTCCGGCCGAACCGCGATTGGCTGATCATCGGCATGAACTTCGGTATACCAGTGGTATTCCGTAAGGTTTTCAAGAATTTCAGCGCCCAGGTTGGCCAATTTGTCTTCAGGCGTATCCCCCTCGAACTGATTCATCGCGTCGTCGTAGAGGTAGCGGCTATAGGTGGGATCGATGACCCAGGTCTGCTCGAACGCATGGACTTCGCCGTCCGGGTTGGTCTGGAGGACGATGATCAGGTCGATCCACGCATGCGGGTGGGCGACCAATGGAGCTGCAGTTCCAATCCAGAGAAACAAGCCAGCGATCGGCCAGAAGACCGCGCGGAACCGGTGTTGGTGTCTTGCAGGTTGGTTCATGTTTGCCTTGCCCCTTCGTGTGCCGGGCGCGCGAGGGTTTCGGCAATGTCCAGCAGTTGCCGGCGATAGCTGGCCGCGACCCCCAGGGCTTCCAGCCGTTTGGCCGCGTCCGCTTGCGGCCCCTGCGGATACAGCTTCGACCATTCCGGGAGGCCGGCGATGTCGGTGACCAGGCCTGTGAGCTGGCGGGCCAGACGCAGGTCTTCAACGCGTTCCGCCACTTGCCTGGCAATCTCTGCTGCTCCGCGGATCCTGCAGTTTCGGATGCCCTGAGGGTCGCCAAGGATGGCGGTCAGGTCGCCGAACCGGCGCAGCATGCGCGCCGCCGTGCGCGGGCCGACCCCGACGAGGCCCGCGATGTTGTCGCTTCGGTCACCCGCAAGAGCCAGCATGTCGGCCACCTGCTCGGGCCGGACACGCAGCTTGCGTTCCAGATCCCTTCGCGTCAGCGTTGTCCCGCGCTCGGGGTCGCACAGTCGGTCCTCCGGGCCAAGGATGACCTGGGCAAGATCCTTGTCAGCGCTCAGGATATCGACCCGGCAGCCTTGATTCCGGACCATGACCGCCAGGCTCGCGATCAGATCGTCGGCCTCGAATTCCGGGTGGGCCAGTTGCGCCAGGCCGAGACAGTCGAGGACCTCGCGGATGCGCAGGAACTGCGTTCGAAGTGCCTCCGGGGCGGGCGGCCGATGGGCCTTGTACGGCGGATAGAGGCGATGGCGGAAACCGTTGCGCAGGCTGGTATCGAAGGCAAACGCGACAGGTCCTGGCTGGATGCGGGGCAGCCACTGGCATATCGAGTGGACGAAACCGTGCACGGCGCCGCCGGGGCGCCCGAAGGCGTCCGGCTGTTCGCCTCGGGAGAACCAGGCCCTGAATACGAAGATACTGCTGTCGACCAGCGTGGATACCTGCCTCGGTACGGCGGTGTCATCCTCGACGCAGCCGTGGCGAGCCTGGTCCGGGACCGAGCGGATGGCAGGAACGCCAATCACTGCAATCGGGCGATGTCGGCCCTGACGCCGGCGAGCGATGCATCGAAGGCCGCCTGCTCCTCGCTGTTCAGATCGACTTCGACCACTCGTTCCATGCCGCCGGCCCCCAGGATGCAGGGAACGCCCATCGCGACATCCTTCGCACCGTACTCGCCGTCCAGTAGGGCGACAGTGGGCAACACACGGCGGCGATCAACCACGATCGCCTCGACCATGGACTTGATCGCGGCAGCCGGCGCGTCATAGGCGCTGGACGTCTGTTTCAGCGCAAGAATCTCGGCACCCCCGTGGCGGGTGCGTTCGACGATGCGGTCGATCGCCTCCTGGTCCATGAAATGATGCAGCGGGAGCCCGTTGATGCCCGAGTAACGCAGCATGGGCACCATCGCGTCGCCGTGTCCCCCGAGGACCAGAGTGTGGATATCGCGGGTGGAAAGCCCGGTCTCCAGTGCAATGAAGGCCGCCATGCGGGAGGCGTCGAGTACCCCGGCCTGGCCGAACACCCGGGAGCGGTCCCAGCCGGTTTTCTGCCAGGCCCGATAGGTGAGTACATCCACGGGGTTGGAGACAACCAGGATCCGGCTATCCGGGGCTTCGCGCATCACGTCGACAAGGATGCCATCGAGGATATCAACGTTCTTGTCGAGCACATCGGACCGGGACATTCCCGGCTTGCGCGGCAAACCGGCGGTGATGATGACCAGTTCCGCACCGGCGATGACCCCGGGGGCTGTATCGCCTGTCAGACGGGCGTCGAAACCGAACAGGGGTGCGGTCTCCTGGATATCCAGCGCGGCACCGGCGGCGGCTCCCTCGCGCACGTCGAGCAGTGCGATTTCGCGTGCAAGGTCCGATTCAGCAAGGAACTGCGCGGTCGATTCGCCGACTCGCCCGGCACCAACAATGGCGATTTTTCGCATGTTTGCATCCTCCATATTACGGTTTCGTGTTCGAAGGGCTGCTTGCGTTCTGTTCCTTGCCGCTGGCGCAGGCTCCAAGGCGCGTCAACTTGAAAGAACCCGTGCAGGTTGCCGTGAGGCGCAAGCCGAACCGCGCCGGCCCTGACCGCAGAGCCTCGGACGGCGCAATTCGCTGCGCTCATTGGCACCCTACGCCTGCACCGTTCATGTTGCGAGGTGACGCGTCAGCCTATGAAGGTTCAACGAAAACTTCAGATTCGCGCCACACCGCTATCGCGGGCCGCCTGAGCAACGGCCGCCGGGATGGTGTCGATCAGGCGAGGGTCGAACGGTGTGGGCAGGATGTATTCCGGACCGAATTCAAGCTTCTCCTTGCCGTAGGCGTCGAGCACGCTCTGTGGCACCGGCTCCCTGGCAAGATTGGCCAGAGCGTGCACTGCGGCGACATGCATTTCATCGGTGATGTGCCGGGCGCGCACGTCGAGGGCTCCGCGGAAGATGAACGGAAATCCCAGCACATTGTTGACCTGATTCGGGTAATCGGACCGGCCGGTCGCCATGATCAGGTCATCACGCGTCTGCAGCGCCAGTTCGGGGGTGATTTCCGGGTCCGGGTTCGAGAGCGCAAATATCACCGGGCGCGGGGCCATAGACAGAAGCATCTCCGGCGTCAGGAGATCGGGGCCGGACAGGCCGATGAATACGTCGGCTCCCACGCAGGCATCGGACAGCGTCCGAGCCTCTGTATCCTGTGCGAAGATCTGCTTGAATTCGTTCAGATCGGTGCGCTGGTCATGGATCACGCCCTTGCGGTCGACCATGAAGATGTTCTTGCGCAATGCGCCGAGCCGCTGGAGCAGCCGCATCGACGCGATTCCTGCCGCACCGGCACCGACACAGACGATCCGGGATTCCTGCAGCTTCTTGCCCTGGATCTCGAGCGCGTTCAGCAGTCCGGCCGCGGTGATGATCGCGGTGCCGTGCTGGTCGTCGTGGAACACCGGGATGTCCAGTCGCTCCGAAAGCCGCTTTTCGATTTCGAAGCAATGCGGGGCTGCGATATCCTCGAGATTGATGCCTCCGAAGCCGCCGGCAATACGTGAGACCGTGTTGATGAAGTCCTCCGGTTGCGCGGAGTCGACTTCGATATCGTAGACGTCGATGTTCGCGAAGCGCTTGAACAGCACTCCCTTTCCTTCCATCACTGGTTTCGATGCCAGCGGGCCGACGTTGCCGAGACCCAGCACCGCGGTGCCGTCGGTAATGACGGCGACGAGGTTACCTTTTCCCGTGTAGCGGTAGGCGGCGTCGGGATCGTCGACGATCGCCCGAACCGGAGCCGCCACGCCCGGGGAATAGGCCAGCGAGAGGTCGTCCTGCGTTGCCGTGGGCTTGGTGACGTGGATCGCCAGTTTCCCGGCGGGTGCGCGTTCGTGATAATCGAGGGCGCGTTGCTTGAAGGTCTTCGACATGTTGGGGGTTCAATCCATCGGCGGGGTTGGGGGTGCATCGGGCTCGGGCGGTCATGGCAAGGCCGGCTGTGAACAGTGTAATGCGTTGGCTGGCAACGCGCATGCACCGGCGTCTGCGGACGCCGTGGGCGTTCACCGCACCGGGTGCGTTGGCAGCCGGCCGCGCCGCGCCTGTGCGTAAAGCGGTTGCATCTGGCTGGCGAGCAGCGCAAGGTCGCGCTGCCGGGACTGCGGCGCCGGATGGGTACTGAGAAATACCGGCTGGCGGGCATTGGCGCTGGCTGCCATCTTGCGCCAGAGACTGGCGGCGGCATCCGGGTGGTAGCCGGCGCGCGCGGCGAGCTCGATCCCGATGCGATCGGCCTCCGATTCCATCTGGCGGCTGTTCGGCAACTGCACGGCAATGATCGCGGCCAGACCGGCACCGGTCAGGGCGATATCAGAGCGGTCTCCGGTCGCCGCGTACGTCGCCAGCGCGATGTTGCTGGCGAGAGCCACGGACATCTTTTCGGCCGAGTGCGCTGACAACGCGTGAGCGATCTCGTGGCCAATGATCTGCGCAAGCTCGTCATCGGTGAGTTCCAGTTGCTTGATGATCCCGGTGTAGATGGCCATCTTGCCGCCTGCCATGGCGAATGCGTTGATGGTGTCCGGCTCGTCGATGACCGACATCTCCCAGTCCCATTCGGCGGTCTCTGGCCGGTATCGCACGGCCTGAGCGACCACGCGCTGCGAAATCGCCACTACGCGGCGCTTGGTCCCGGGGTCGCTGTCGATGCGTCCTTCCTTGCGCGCAGGGGTCAGCATTTCGGTATACGCCTGGCGCGAGGCAGAGATGGCCGCGCTCTCCGAGACCAGCATCAGCTGCGAGCGGCCCGTGACCGGGTTGGTCGAGCAGGCCGAGAGCAGCACAGCCAGGCTCGCAAGCAGTACCAGGACGGCGATTCGCCAGGGTGCCCGGTGCACGGCCGCAGGCCGCGGGTGGGGTCGGGGATGTTTCATCTTCGTGGAACCTCGCGCAGCGTGCAGATCTCTCGCGAATCCGCGAGCATGTACGCAATATTAGCGCGATGCGCGTGAACCGTGCCTTAATGCGAGCCAGCGTGTCCCGTGCAAACAGGACGGGCACCCAAGTCCGACAGGCTCCTAGTGTCCTGTCACACGTCTAATGGCCGCTTCTCGCCTCGCCCGATGGGAGCCCCCGAGCGACGCCAGCGCGGCGTTGCAGCGCTTGACAATGGAATGGCCATTGCGCTGCGCGCTGCGCCTGGCCCTGACGCCGCTCGGGGGCTCTGAAGACGTCATCAGACGCGTGACAGGACACTAGGTTCAGAACCCGTAGCGGCGACGGAACTTGTCGACCTGTCCCGCAGTATCGAGCATTTTCTGCTTGCCCGTGTAGAACGGATGGCACTGCGAGCAGACGTCGATGTGCATCTCGCCCCCGGCGAAAGTGGAGCGGGTCTCGAAGATGTTCCCGCAGCTGCAGGTGACCTTGACATCATTGTATTTCGGGTGGATGTTCGCTTTCATGATTCTGGCTCGGGTCGGGTTCCGGCGAAAAGTTCATTAGCATAGCGGTGTAGGCGGGTGACTGGCAAGTATCGGCATGCGACGGCAACAGCGGAAACCTTGATGGGCGGTGTCCGGCGCTTGTCCTTCGTGTGCAAGGCGCGGTCCGGTGTCGGGTGCCGCGAAACCCGGTGCACTCTCGTGACCGCGTCCCCGGCGTTGAACGCGCGTTTGACCGTAAGTCGTTGACCTGTCGGACTGACTCGAGTTGTCCCCACTTCCTGTGGATAACTCTGTGGACGGATTGTCACTGGAACGCTGCAGCCCTTGCGGCACGCGGTTTCGCGAGTGTTGGGCAATGTTTAACCAAGAGAGATAACCTATTGAAAAATATATTGAAAGCAGAAGGCTTCACCGGTCGTTCCAGGAGCTCTGGTGTAAGCCGCCAGCGTGCGTGCTTCCGGGGGCGCTTGTGAATAAGCGCCAGGAAATGTCAACCCCTGAACCGCGAATCGGCTTCGTCAGTCTGGGGTGCCCGAAGGCGCTGGTGGATTCCGAGCAGATCCTCTCGCGCCTGCGCGCCGAGGGGTATGGGATCGCGCCCGATTACGCCGGCGCGGATCTGGTGGTGGTGAATACCTGCGGATTCATCGACAGTGCCGTCGCCGAATCCCTGGACGCGATTGGCGAGGCCATGTCCGAGAATGGCCGCGTGGTCGTTACCGGTTGCCTCGGGAAGGATGCCGCCCGCATTCAGGCCGTCCATCCCGGCGTGCTCGCGGTGACGGGTCCTCAGGCCTTCGAGGAAGTGATGGCTGCGGTGCATCAGCAGGTACCGCCGCCACACGATCCCTTCGCAAGCCTGTTGCCGCCACAGGGAATCAAGCTCACGCCGCGTCACTATGCCTACCTGAAGATCTCCGAGGGCTGCAATCATCGCTGCAGCTTCTGCATCATCCCGAGTCTGCGCGGGGATCTGGTCAGTCGGCCGATCGGCGAGATCCTGGGTGAGGCCGAGCGTCTGGCTGCGGCCGGTGTGCGCGAACTGCTGGTGATCTCCCAGGACACATCGGCCTACGGTGTCGATGTTCGCTACCGCACCGGGTTCTTCGGCGGTCGCCCGCTGAAATCGGATATCGAGCATCTGGCCACGGCGCTGGGTGACCTGGGAATCTGGGTGCGCCTGCACTACGTTTATCCCTACCCGCACGTGGATCGTCTGATTCCGCTGATGGCGCAGGGACGGTTGCTGCCTTACCTGGATATGCCGCTGCAGCACGGACATCCGCGTGTGCTGAAGGCGATGCGCCGTCCTGCGGCCGCCGAGCGGGTGCTTGAGCGCATCCGCCGGTGGCGCGAGCAGGTTCCGGAGTTGACGTTGCGGTCGACCTTCATTGTCGGATTCCCGGGAGAAACCGAGAGGGAGTTCGAGGCGCTGCTGCAGTTTCTGGAAGAGGCGCAGTTGGATCGTGTCGGGGCGTTCGCGTATTCCCCGGTCGAAGGCGCGGCCGCCAACGCGCTCACCGACCCGGTGCCCGAGGCCGAGAAACAGGCGCGGTTGGAGGCCTTCATGGAGCTGCAGGCAACGATCAGTGCCGGCAAGCTGCAGGCGAAGATCGGGAGCCATCAGACGGTGCTTGTCGATGGCAAGGCCGACGATGGCACCCTGATTGCGCGCTCCGCCGCAGACGCCCCGGAGATCGACGGCGTAGTCTTCGTCGAGGGTGTCGAGGCCACAACCGGGGACTTTCTGACCGTGGAGGTGACAGACGCCACGGACCATGACCTCTTTGCCCGGGGCGTCTGAAACGCTACGGGTACCCTGTAATTCCTGGTGATTACCGCCTGCGCCCAGCGTCTCACGTAGCATCGGGATTTCGAACCTATCGGGAGTTGCGATGAACATCGAACGGATCGACGACAACCACTTCCGTCTGAGCATCGACCTCAAACAGGGGCAGAAGCTGTCCAAGGCGATCAATGGCAAGGCACGCGAAATGCGCAATGCAGCGCTGGCGCTGTCTTCCGTGCTCGGTGAGGCGTATGCGCAGGCCAATAACGATTTCCGGCAACCGCCGCATGCCTTCGACGAACGCGCGCCGAAGCAGCCGAGTATCGAGGACTGAGGTAACGGGGAGACACGATGAATCTGGAAAAGATTGCCGACAAGCAGGCCCACGTGCGGTTGGACGATTTCGAAGCCTCGGACCTGCTTACCAGCCTCAAACAGCACGAGGAGCATCTTGGCGAACTCGGTACCGAGTTGATCGCCGCGCTGGAAGCGCAGGACGTGCGGGTCATCGAGGCCGATGATCAGCCGCGGACCGAGTACCTGCCGCCCCGCGACCTGCATCGGACCTGATGTCTCGTTACGGCCTCCTGCTGGCCTGAGCCCGACCTGCAGGGGTACCGCGAACGTCCATCACGCAGGGGGCCGTGAGGCGTAGTCGAACCGCACCGATGCCACGCTGGCTCTGACCGCCAAGCTTCCGGGCCCCGGGAAACGCTGATGCAAGGGTCTTGTCATTGCGAGCGAAGCGTGGCAATCCAGATACGGTGCTCTGAATCAACACCTTATGGATCGCCGCGTCCCGCCGCGCTGCGCTCGCGGCTGAAGGCTGCGCTCCTCGCGATGACGGGTTGAATCGACGCTTCCCTCGAGCGGTACAATTCGCTGGGCTGATGCACACACTGCGGCTTTTCTGTTCCGGGATGGCACGCAAGCTCTGGATGGTGATTGCCAATCAGGCGCAGGCATGACGGTTGGAAGCGCTTTCCGCGCGTCCCGTGCTTCAATCCTTGTTGCCAGCCTTCTTCGGGCAGGGCGCCTGCACCGGTTCGGGAAGGACGTTCCAGATGTGCTCGGCATATTCGCGCACGGTCCGGTCGATTGAAAAGTAGCTCATCCGGCCCACGTTGAGCAGCGCCGCCTCGGCCCATGCTTCGGCGTCGGCGTACATGCGGTCGGCTTCGGCGCTTGATTCGCTGTAGGCAGCGTAATCGGCGAGCACGAAGAAAGGATCTTCCTCGAGCAGGTAGTTGGCCATGCGCGCGTGCAGGGCCCTGCCGCCGTTGGCAAAGAAGCCGGTCCGCAGGGCGTCGATGATTGCACGCAGCCGGGGGTGGGAGTCCAGATGAGCGCTGGGCGGGATATGCCGCGCGCGATGGGCACCGACTTCATCGGCCGTCATTCCGAAGATGAAGATATTTTCCGCACCGACCGCATCGCGGATCTCGATATTCGCACCGTCCAGCGTGCCGATGGTGAGCGCCCCGTTCAGCGCCAGCTTCATGTTGCCGGTGCCCGAGGCCTCGAATCCGGCGGTGGAGATTTGCTGCGAGAGGTCGGCCGCGGGAATGATGATGCTGGCCGCACTGACTTCGTAGTTCGGGAAGAACACGCATTTCAGGCGATCGCCGACGACCGGATCATTGTTGATGATGTCGGCCACGCCGTTGATGACTTCGATGATGTCCTTCGCGCGCTGGTATCCCGGTGCTGCCTTGCCGGCGAACAGTACCACCCGTGGCAGCACGTCCTCGCCGTCCCGGATACGCTGATACAGCTCGATCACGTGGAGAAGCTTCAGCAGCTGACGCTTGTATTCGTGGATGCGCTTGATCTGCACGTCGTACATCACGTCGGGACTGATCATGATGCCGGTACGTTTCTTGACCAGCGCGGCAAGACGTTCCTTGTTGCTGCGCTTGATCGCGCGGAATTCTTTGCGGGTGGCTTCATCCGATGCATAGGGCGTGAACTGCTTCAGACGGTCGAGATCGAATTTCCAGTCGCCACCAATCCGCGATTCGATCAGCGCGGTCAGTCCCGGGTTCGCCTGGATCAGCCACAGGCGTGGCGTGACTCCGTTGGTCACGTTGATGAACCGCTCCGGCGACACCCGGTTGAAGTCCGCGAAGAGCGTCTGCTTCAGCAGGCTCGTATGCAGTGCGGCAACGCCATTGACCTTGTGCGAGCCCACCACGGCGAGGTGGGCCATACGCACGCGCCGACCGTGATCCTCGTCGATGATGGACAGTCGTCGCAGCAGTTCGTGGTCACCCGGGAACCGGTGTCGAACGTCTTCGAGAAATTCATGGTTGATCCGGTAGATGATCAGCATGTGCCGGGGCAGTACGCGCTCCATCAGCGCGACCGGCCAGGTTTCCAGCGCTTCCGGCATCAGCGTGTGATTGGTGTAGGAGAAGACCTTGCACGTGATCTCCCAGGCGTCCTTCCAGGGGACCCGGTGCTGATCCACCAGCAAGCGCATGAATTCGGCCACGGCGATCGCCGGATGCGTGTCGTTCAACTGGATGGCCGCAGTCTCGGGCAGTTTCTCCAGCGGGTAACCGAGTTGCGTGTTGCGGTCGATGATGTCCTGCAGCGACGCCGAAACGAAGAAATACTCCTGCTTCAGGCGCAGTTCCCGGCCGATCGCGGTCGCGTCGTTGGGGTAGAGGACCATGGAAATGGTCTCCGACTCGCTCTTGTCGGCGACGGCGCGGATGTAATCGCCTTCATTGAAATAGCGAAGGTCGAAATCGCGGGTGGCCTTCGCGGCCCACAGGCGCAGATTGTTCACATTGCGCCGCTCGTACCCGGCGGTGGGGTAGTCATACGCCATCGCCAGGACCTCCTCGCCGTCTTCCCAGGTGAAGCAGTTCTCGCCGCGGGACTCGTGGTGTTCGACCACGTAACCGTAAAAGCGCACGGAAAAGACCTTTTCCGGGCGCGGGAATTCCCACGGATTGCCGAAGCGCAGCCAGTTGTCAGGGTGCTCGACCTGGCGGAAGTGTTCGATGTGCTGCTGGAACATGCCGTACTCGTAGCGGATGCCGTAGCCGTACCCGGGATAGCCCTGCGTCGCCATGGATTCGAGGATGCAGGCGGCCAGGCGCCCAAGACCGCCATTGCCCAGTGCGGCATCCTCCTCGAGCCGGGCGATTTCCCGGAAGTCGACGCCCAGCTCGCGCAGAGCCTCCTGCGTCGCTTCGAAGATGCCCATGTTGCGCAGGTTCGCCTCGAGCATGCGCCCGATCAGGTACTCCATCGACAGGTAGTAGACGCGTTTCACGTCCTCCTCTGCGAACTGCCGGCGGGTAACCACGCGGCGTTCGATGATCCGCTCGCGGATGGCGAAAGACACTGCGTGCAGCCAGTCGCGTGGTGTCGCGAGATCAGGATCCTTGCCGACCTCGCGTACCATTGCATCGCGGATCGATTGCCGCAGGCTGGCGCTGTCGCAAGCCAGCGCCGACAGCTGATGACGCGGGTTGGCTTCATCGGTGGGAGCGGTCATCGCGTTGCCCTCCAGGGCGGGTTCTTGGGACGCCGGCGAGCGGCACCCCGGTGATGGTCAGCGTCGTACAAGCGCGCGGTGGCCAATATCGGTGCGGAAGTATATACCTGTAAACCGGATCTCTTGCGAGGCCTGGTAGGCGTTTTCCCGTGCAGTGCGAAAATCCTCGCCCAGCCCGACCACGCACAGGACCCGTCCCCCGTCGGTGACGATGCTGCCATCGTTGCGCTGGCGGGTGCCGGCATGAAAGACCTTTGCGGCGGGGTTGTCGACCGTTTCCAACCCACTGATCAGA
The DNA here is from genome assembly GCA_011390385.1 of Thioalkalivibrio nitratireducens. The sequence continues at coordinate 12,382 of JAABSN010000041.1, forward strand.
TCGCCCTTGCGATACTCCATCGGGTAGCCGCCGGCAGCCAGCACCACACCCAGCGCGACGCGCGGGTCCCAGTCGGCGGAGACCTGGTCCAGGCGTCCGTCGATCGCGGCTTCGATCAGGTCCGCAAGGTCGGTTTTCAGACGCATCAGGATTGGCTGGGTTTCCGGGTCGCCGAAACGGCAGTTGAATTCCAGTACCCGCGGGTTGCCTTTTGCGTCGACCATCACGCCGGCGTAAAGGAATCCGGTATAGCGTTCACCTTCGGACTCCATGCCCTTCAGTGTCGGCTCGATCACTTCCTTCATGATGCGCCGATGCAGTTCAGGGGTCACCACGGGCGCAGGGGAATAGGCACCCATCCCACCGGTGTTCGGACCCTTGTCACCATCATCGCGTGCCTTGTGGTCCTGGGAACTGGCCAGCGGGAGGATGTGTTCGCCATCGATCATGCAGATGAAGCTGGCCTCCTCGCCCGTCAGGAACTCCTCGATGACCACGCGGTGACCAGCGCTGCCGAAGGCGTTTCCGGCCAGCATGTCGTGCACTGCGGCCCGGGCCTCGTCCTCGGTCCGCGCGAGAATGACGCCCTTGCCCGCCGCCAGGCCGTCGGCCTTGACCACGATGGGCGCACCATGGTCGCGGATGAAGTCCTCGGCCGCCGTGATTTCCGTAAAGCTGCCATAGGCGGCGGTAGGGATCCGGTGGCGCTGCATGAAATCCTTGGCGAACGCCTTGGAGCCCTCGAGTTGCGCCGCCTGCGCGGTGGGGCCGAAGATGCGTTGGCCCGCCGCGCGGAAGGTATCGACAATGCCCGCCACCAGTGGCGCCTCCGGGCCGACGACGGTGAAGGCGACGCCCTCGCGCTCGGCCAGCGCGAGCAGGCTCTCGACGTCGGTCGCGCCGAGGGCCACGTTCTCGCATTTCGCCTCGGTGGCGGTGCCGGCGTTGCCCGGCGCTACCAGCACCCGTTGCACTCGCGGTGACTGTGCCAGTTTCCACGCCAGCGCATGTTCGCGGCCGCCGCCGCCTACCACCAGAACGTTCATCTCGTGTCTCCCTGCAAGCAGGATCTAGCGTGAAAGAAGCTGCGTAGGGTGCCGTGAGGCGAAGCCGAACCGCACCGGATACAACGCCGGCTCTGGTTCCAGGCCCCCGGGCCGCGATCGGCGCAATTCGCTGCGCTCATTGGCACCCTACGCCGACAGTTTTCATGTTTCGGGGTGGCAGGCATGGCCATGATCGTCAACGTGAAAGCCCCGGCGATGTCCGAGCCCCCGTGAGGACGTGCCTTGCGCGCGAACGCGCCGCAGGCGCTCCCGGGGGACTGGCGGCCAACCCAACGCCGTTTCGCGAGCGAGACTCGCTGCTACGCGGTGGATTCCAGCATGGCCGGTCGCCCCAAACGCCAATGCGCCCCCAGGAGGTCAGCCCGCTGGCCGATTGCCTTGCCCTTGCGTCCAGCGGGTCCGGGGCTTGCCACGTCAATGGCGGAAATGGCGCATGCCGGTGAACAGCATGGCGATGCCATGTTCGTTCGCGGCAGCGATTACCTCCGCGTCGCGCATCGAACCGCCGGGCTGGATCACGGCTGTGATGCCGGCCTCGGCCGCCGCGTCAATGCCGTCGCGGAACGGGAAAAAGGCATCGGAGGCCATCACGCTGCCGGGTACGCGCAGGCCCTCGTCGGCAGCCTTGATTCCGGCAATCTTCGCCGAGTACACCCTGCTCATCTGTCCCGCGCCGACCCCGATGGTCTGCTCGTCGCGGACATAGACAATGGCGTTCGATTTCACGAACTTGGCCACCTGCCAGGCGAAGCGCAGGTCACGGTCCTCCTGTTCGGTAGGTTCGCGCTCGGTGACGCAGCGCAGTTCGACCTGCGCCAGGCTGCCGGAGTCGATGTCCTGTGCCAGCAGTCCGCCGCCAATGCGTTTGAAATCCAGTCCTGGGTTTGCCGTCGCTGGTGGAATCTCGAGGACCCGGACATTGCCCTTGGCATCCGTTGCGCGCAAGGCGGCGGGTGTGATTTCCGGCGCCAGGATCACCTCGACGAATTGGCGGCTGACAATGGCTTGCGCGGTGTCCCCGTCCAGCGGTCGGTTGAAGGCGATGATGCCACCGAAGGCCGACGTCGGATCGGTCTGGAAGGCGCGCTCATAAGCTGTCAGCGGGTTCTGTGCAACGGCAACGCCGCAGGGGTTGGCGTGCTTGACGATCACGCAGGCGGGCTCCTCGAACTGGCGTACGCAATCCCAGGCGGCATCGGCATCGCCCAGGTTGTTGTAGCTGAGCGCGCTGCCCTGGAGCTGGCGGAAACTGGCAAGGCTGCCGGGGGCAGGCCGGGCCTCCCGGTAGAACGCAGCGGCCTGATGCGGGTTTTCGCCGTAGCGCAGATTCGCGGCCTTGCTGTAGCTGAGGTTCAATTGGCCCGGGAAACGACCGGGTTGGCCGGATTCGCTCAACGCCGAAAGATAATTGCTGATTGCGGCGTCGTACCGGGCTACGTGGTCGAAGGCCATGACCGCGAAGCGGAATCGCAGTGACGACGGGATGCCCCGCTGCTCACGCAGCGCCTCGAGAAGCTCGACGTATTGACTGGGCTCGGTGGCGACGGTGACGTCGCGGTAGTTCTTGGCCGCGGCGCGCAACATCGCGGGGCCGCCGATGTCGATGTTCTCCACGGCCTCCTCCAGAGTACAGTCCGGGCGCGCGACCGTGGCCTCGAAGGGATACAGGTTCACCACCAGAAGATCGATCGGAGCGATCCCCTGTTCAGCCATTACCGCGTCATCCTGGCCTCGCCGACCAAGGAGTCCGCCATGGATAAGCGGATGCAGGGTCTTGACCCTGCCATCCATGATCTCGGGAAAGCCGGTGTATCGAGCGACTTCGGTCACCGGCAGGCCATGTTCGGTCAACAATCGGGCGGTTCCCCCCGTGGAAACGAGTTCGACTCCCTCGGTGTGCAGGGCCTGGGCAAGTTCGACCAGGCCAGTCTTTTCCGATACCGAGAGGAGGGCGCGGCGGATGGGACGTACATCGGACATCAGTGGGCCTCGCAACAGTAAAGTGGGGAAGTATACCGGACTGCGGATCGCGGGTGTCCGGCCAATTGGCGGGCACCTGCAATGGGACCGGGGAGGGCGTCGGACCAAGAGCCTCGGGCATGTTTTCAATGGGGCGTCGAGAGGGAAACCTCCAGCGGTTGTTGTCACGGATTCGACCAGTGGAAGAGCGGCTGTTGCGCAAGTGAGTGGCAGTTGAATAGCGCTCCGGAGCGCGGGCAAAAATCTTGGTTTTCCCACTCGGAAGCCAGAAATAACGGGGGCGGTAGCGTCGGTTCTCCACTTTCGATGCGATCACGGGACTTGAAGTCCTCGGTAGGATGCTTCAGAGTAAAAAGCCTACACGGCAGGTGCGACGCTCAGCGGCGCCTTGCCATGTGTTTCGATGGGCCGGCACAACCCAGTATTCCACAGCCGGCCCTGTCGCCCGATCAGGGCTCATCAGTTCATGCGACCGTATGGGTCGCTCGCGCTCTTCGCCCCATCGTGCGAAAGCGCTGCTCGCGAGGCGAGCAACAGCAGAAGCTGCGTCCCTCCCTTGAGACTGGGGCGCCGGAATTTGCTGTCAACTCAGCTCGGATGCCGGCTGTTACCACCTGAGGAATATGTCCGGTATTCGGGACGAGACTTATGCCGCGTGGCCATTGTCAGGGCGCGCTGCCCACCATTGCCAATGAGGAACGCCATGTCAGCCAACCTGAAACAGGATTTCGGAGACGCGCCGATCGAACGTCGCGATACCGACAACTATCAAGCCGAATACGTCAAGTCCTTTGTCGACAAGTGGGACGAGTTGATCGACTGGGAGAGCCGCGCCCGCAGCGAGGGAGACTTCTTCATCCAGGTGCTCAAGGATCGCGGAGCACGCCGGGTTCTCGATGTTGCCGCGGGCACCGGTTTCCATTCGGTCCAGCTGATGGAGGCCGGGTTCGACGTCGTCACCGCCGATGGCAGTCCCGAGATGCTGGCCAAGGCTTTCGAGAATGGCCGCAGGCGTGGTCATATCCTGCGCACCACCCAGGCCGATTGGCGCTGGCTGAATCGGGATATCTACGGCCGCTACGATGCCGTGGTCTGTCTCGGCAACTCCTTTACCCATCTATTCAATGAGAACGATCGCCGCAAGGCACTGGCCGAATTCTATTCGGCGCTGAACCACGATGGCGTACTGATTCTGGATCAGCGGAATTATGACGCAATCCTGGATCACGGTTACTCCAGCGCGCATACCTATTACTACTGCGGCGACAACGTCTCGGTGGCGCCGGAGCACGTCGATGAAGGCCTGGCCAGGTTTCAGTACTCGTTTCCGGACAAGTCAACCTACCATCTGAACATGTTTCCGCTGCGCAAGGCCTATGTTCGCCGGTTGATGCGCGAGGTGGGGTTCCAGAGCATTGATACCTACGGTGATTTCAAGGAAACCTACCACGAGAGTTCACCTGACTTCTTCATTCATGTCGCTGACAAGAAATACGTCGAGGAGGTGTCCTGATGCCCGATTATTCCAGCCCCGTTGCCACCGCGCGCGATTATTACAACAGCCCGGACGCCGATCATTTCTATCACAGCATCTGGGGCGGCGAAGACATCCACATCGGGCTGTACGAGCATGACCGGGAGCCGATCGTCGATGCCAGCCGGCGCACGGTTGCTCACATGGCAGACCTGCTGGGTGAGCCACAGGCGGACTGGCGGGTGCTCGACATGGGCGCCGGGTACGGCGGGTCGGCACGGTATCTGGCCGAGAACCACGGTTGTCACGTCACCGCACTCAATCTCAGCGAGGTCGAGAACGAACGCAACCGATCGATCAATCGGGCGCGCAAGTTGGACACCCTGATCGAAGTCGTGGATGGCAGTTTCGAGAGCGCGCCGGGTCCGGATGAGAACTTCGATGTTGTCTGGTCGCAGGATGCTTTCCTGCACAGCGGTGAGCGCGAGAAGGTGCTGCGTGAGGCGATCCGGGTGCTGAAGCCGGGTGGCGTGCTGATTTTCACCGATCCGATGGCGCAGGACGATTGCCCCGAGGGGGTGCTCGACCCGATCCTGGAACGCATTCACCTCGATAGCCTGGGTTCGCCCGGCTTCTATCAGGAGGCGGCGGCTGATCTCGGTCTCGATCTCATTGCTTTCGAAGACCATGCCCATCAACTGCCGCGCCACTACGGGCGGGTGCTTGAGGAACTCGAGGCGCGTGAACCGGATCTCGCGGGTTCGATTTCGCCCGAGTACATCACGCGGATGAAAAAGGGCCTGGGTCATTGGGTCGACGGCGGACAAGCCGGTCATCTTGCCTGGGGCATCTTCCGGTTTCGCAAGCCGGCAGCGTGATCGAAACGACGATCCCGGTGCTCGGGTGTCGGTCGATCGAAGCCCGGGAGCGATGCTCCGGGGGCTCCCTCGACCGGCCTGCCGACGCTCGGGAACCGGTGGGGTTTGCCCGATGAACCCGCCGTTGGGTCCGCACGTGCGGCTTCATCCCGCTGCGGCGAACGCCGCGACCCAGAAACACCTATCTGCCGCATGCGATGCCGCAGCGGCCTTTTTTCTGAATCCAGCAGAGGAGTCTTCATCTCCATGAGCAAACGTTACTTGTTTACGTCCGAATCCGTGTCCGAAGGCCATCCGGACAAGATGTGCGACCAGGTGTCCGATGCGATTCTGGACGCCTATCTGGCCGAGGATCCCAAAGCCCGTGTGGCGGCCGAAACCTTCACGACCACGGGTCTGGTACTGGTCGGCGGCGAGGTCAAGTCCAGTGCGCGGATCGAGATCGAGGACATCGTCCGCGATGTGGTCAAGGAGATCGGTTACGACAGCTCCGACAAGGGCTTCGATTACAAGACGTGTTCGGTTGCGGTCACTCTCGGCAAGCAGTCGGCAGACATCAATCAGGGCGTCGACCGCCAGCGTCCCGAAGAACAGGGTGCGGGTGACCAGGGGCTGATGTTCGGTTACGCGTGCAATGAGACCGACGTTCTGATGCCGGCCCCGATCCACTTCGCCCATCGTCTGGTGCGGCGCCAGGCCGAGGTGCGCAAGAACGGTACCCTGCCGTGGCTGCGCCCCGACGCGAAGAGCCAGATCAGTTTCCGCTACGAGAACAACCGCGCCGTTGCCGCCGATGCCGTAGTGCTGTCGACACAGCACGCGCCGGAGATCGAGCAGAAAACGCTGGTCGAGGCGGTGATGGAAGAAATCATCAAGCCGGTGCTCGGGCAGGAATGGCTGCACAAGGATACCCGTTTCCATATCAACCCGACCGGGCGGTTCGTCACTGGCGGACCGATGGGCGACTGCGGATTGACCGGGCGCAAGATCATCGTCGATACCTACGGCGGCATGGCGCGCCACGGTGGCGGCGCCTTTTCCGGCAAGGATCCGTCCAAGGTGGACCGTTCGGCGGCCTACGCCTGCCGTTACGTGGCCAAGAACATCGTCGCCGCCGGCCTGGCCGATCGCTGCGAGGTGCAGGTTTCTTACGCGATCGGTGTCGCCGAGCCGACCTCGATCGCCGTCGAGACCTTTGGTACCGGCAAGGTGGACGAGAGCCAGCTGACCGCGCTGGTGCGCAAGCACTTCGATCTGCGCCCGTACGGCATCCTGAAGATGCTGGACCTGGAGCGTCCGATCTACCGTCCCACCGCCGCCTACGGTCATTTCGGCCGTGAAGACATCGACCTGACCTGGGAGCGCACCGACAAGGCTGCCGCCCTGGCCGACGATGCCGGCATGAGCCCGCGCAAGGCCTCGGCCTGACAGTGATCGGCCTCGGGCCACTCCTGGTCGTGAAAGCCGATCGGCCAGGGGCTGGATCCCGTGGGGCACCTGGTACCCGCTGCCGATGAAAGACGCAGGGTGACAATGAGCGCAGCGAATTGCACCGCTCGAAGCCCGGAAGCCTGTAGGCCACGGCCGGCGTGGTATCGGTGCGGTTCGGCTTCGCCTCACGGCACCCTACGCAGGTGCTTTCACGTTAACCGCGATGGCTACCGGCCATTACGGGGCCAGTCGTTGCCAGGTGCCCTTCGTTCGGCCCTCCACCGGTTGGAAGCGGGTCTTGTACGCCATCTTTTCAGAGTCCGGGATCCAGTAGCCGAGATAGAGGTGGGGCAGTTTCTGCCGCCGTGCCTGATCAATCTGCTGGAGGATGGCGAATGTCCCGAGGCTGCGTTCGGGCATGCCGGGATCGAAGAAGGTGTACATCGCTGACAGCGCCTGAGGGGTATGGTCGGTGACAGCGACAGCCAGCAGTTCTGGACCGAGTCGGAATTCCATGAGGAATACCCCGCAGTTGCGGTGGCTCAGCATGCCGGCATAGTCCATTCGCGTCATGTCTTCCATGCCGCCGCCTGGATGGCGGGCGGTGAGGTAACGGTGTAGCAGATCCATGTGTTCCCCGAGGTCCGGGCTCACGACGATCGTCACCGAGACGTCATTGTTTCGTTTCTGGCACCGCCGCTGGGTGCGATTGGGCCGGAAAGCGTCCACCGGGATTCGGACCGGCACGCAGGCGCGGCAGGTGGGGCACTGATGGCGGTAAACGAATTGACCGCTGCGCCGGAAGCCTTCTGCCAGCAGGCGTCCGTAATGGTGGTCGTCCAGGCTCACGGACGGGTCCACCAGGACAGTCTGCATGTCCTGCCCTTCGAGGTACGGGCAGTGCTGAGTCGCCGTCATGTACCAGGTAATGGGATTGTTCCGCATGGCTCTATCGTGACAGTTCCGGGCGCCGCTGGAAAAGTGGTCGGCAGGGATCGCGAGGGACACGGACCACTGGGCGTGAGACACGCTCGCCATGGGAAGCACCCGCAAGCTCAAGGCCTTGACGATACGTTTCGGGGCTTATGATATTTTCCGCAATCATCGACAAAGGTTTGGTTGTAATGACATCGAGAAACGAGTTGATCACGCAGGCCATCGCCGACCGAATCCTTATTCTGGATGGTGGCATGGGTACCCTGATCCAGGCCTACCGGCTGGAAGAGGGCGACTATCGGGGCGAACGCTTCGCCGACTGGAAAAGCGACCTCAAGGGCAATAACGACCTGCTGGTATTGACCCGGCCGGATGTGATCGAGGCAATCCACAACGATTACCTCGAGGCCGGCGCCGACATTATCGAGACCAACACCTTCAACGGAACCCGTATCGCGATGGCGGACTACGCGATGGAGGAACTGGTGCCGGAACTGAACCGCGAGGCCGCTCGTCTGGCCCGCCGTGTTGCCGACGCATGGACCGAAAAGAACCCGGAGCGCCCACGCTTCGTGGCCGGGGTGTTGGGGCCAACCAACCGCACGGCCAGCATTTCGCCCGACGTGAACGACCCCGGTTACCGCAACGTGGACTTCCACACCCTGGTGGCGAACTATCGTGAATCCGCGGCTGCGCTGGCCGAGGGCGGGGCTGACCTGCTGTTGATCGAGACGGTGTTCGACACCCTGAACGCAAAGGCAGCGGTATTCGCGGTAGAGACCCTGTTCGAAGAGACCGGCATGCGTCTGCCAGTCATGATCTCGGGCACCATCACCGACGCCTCCGGCCGGACTCTTTCCGGGCAGACGACCGAGGCGTTCTGGAACAGCCTGCGCCATGCCAGGCCGCTCTCCATCGGCCTGAACTGCGCACTGGGCCCGAAGGAACTGCGCCAGTATGTCGAGGAGCTCTCGCGCATCGCCGATACCAATGTCTCGGCGCATCCCAATGCGGGGTTGCCGAACGAGTTTGGAGAGTACGACGAGACTCCGGAACAGATGGCGGCGGAAATCGGCGAGTGGGCCGCTTCGGGCTTTCTGAATATCGTCGGCGGTTGCTGTGGCACCATGCCAGAGCACATCCGCGCAATCCGCGAGGCGGTGGAGCAGCATCCGCCGCGCCGGATTCCCGAGATTGCCCCGGCGTGCCGGCTCTCCGGGCTGGAGCCGATGAACATTACCGAGGACTCGCTGTTCGTGAACGTCGGTGAGCGTACCAACGTAACCGGCAGCAAGCGCTTCGCACGCCTGATTCTTGAGGGGGACTACGAGACCGCGCTCGAGGTGGCGAAGGAGCAGGTCGAGAACGGGGCCCAGATCATCGATGTCAACATGGATGAGGGGATGCTCGATTCCCAGGGAGCGATGCAGCGCTTTCTGAACCTGATCGCCGGCGAGCCCGACATTGCCCGCGTGCCGATCATGATCGATTCCTCGAAATGGGCGATCCTCGAAGCCGGATTGCAGTGCATCCAGGGCCGTGGGGTGGTGAACTCGATCTCCCTGAAGGAAGGCGAGGAGCAGTTTACAGAACAGGCCCGCCTGGTACGCCGGTACGGTGCCGCGGTGATCGTGATGGCCTTCGACGAGAAGGGCCAGGCGGACACGCAGAAGCGCAAGCTCGAGATCTGCGAGCGCGCCTACCGCATCCTGACCGAACAGGTCGGCTTCCCTGCCGAGGACATCATCTTCGACCCGAACATTTTCGCCATCGGTACGGGTATCGAGGAACACAACAATTACGGTGTCGACTTCATCGAGGCCACGCGCGCGGTCAAGGAACGCCTGCCCGGAGCGTTGATCTCCGGCGGCGTGTCCAACGTGTCGTTTTCCTTCCGGGGCAACAATGCGGTGCGCGAGGCGATCCATGCGGTCTTCCTGTACCACGCGATCCGTGCCGGCATGGACATGGGCATCGTCAACGCCGGGCAGCTCGCGGTCTACGACGACATCGACGCCGAGTTGAAGGAGGCGGTCGAGGACGTGGTCCTGAACCGCCGTGCGGATTCCACCGAACGTCTGCTGGATCTCGCCGACCGCTATCGCGGCGACGGCGCAGCGGCGAAGAAGGAGGATCTCGAATGGCGCGGCTGGCCGGTGGCCAAGCGTCTCGAGCATTCTCTGGTCAAGGGCATCGATGCCTACGTGGTCGAGGATACCGAGGAGGCGCGCCTGGCCT
>JAABSN010000410.1 GCA_011390385.1 Thioalkalivibrio nitratireducens
CTGGTTTACCAGCGCATCAGAACACGAAAACGTCCCAGTCTGTGCCATGTCGGCACAAAGCACAATGCCTTCGATTGTCTCGGAGGATAGCACCAGCGGCGAAGCGACCGGGGTGTTGTCCTCCACCTCGCAATTCTTCTTTGCTTTCATGAATATGGTGATCTCGGCATACCGGAAACCGTGGAACGTGAAATACGGTTCAAAGACTTCCTCGCCACCGCCACGCAGGGTATAATCATCGCACTGCGCCGCCCCTCGCAAGT
>JAABSN010000411.1 GCA_011390385.1 Thioalkalivibrio nitratireducens
GCATACCGTCCGCATCCAGCACTTCCCCGTGCCGAATCTGCAGCGTCGTGCCAGCCGGACCGTTAAGCCGCAGCCGCAGCCACCCCACCATGTTCTGCCCCATGTCCACCAGGAAGCGCGGATAGCGTTTATCCCCGCTAATGCGCTTAACAGAAAGCGGCTTAAGTAGCTTCACCCGTCGTACGGGCGGACCGATACCCGGCGACAGGGTAATACCGGGATCAGGAAAGGAGCAAACCGGTGCCCAGGCCTGATCGTCGAATCCGGGATGATCCCAACCCTGTGGTTCAAGGCGCGCATCGACACTTTCGCCAAGCATCAGATCAGACGCCAGCACCGCCCCCGTCGCGGTTCGCCAACTGCTGTCGGTCACCACGACTGACTGGTGTCCATCGGCATAGGTCAATACAAGCTGCGCCAGCAGCCTGGGGCGGTCACCGTAGGTCTGCCGATCAAACCAGCCGACCTTCCCGCAATACCAGCCATCCGCCAAACGCACGCCGATCCCATTCGAGCCCTCCTTCAGCAACGCGGTAACATCGTATACCCGGTATTGAACCCGCTTGGTATAGTCCGTCCAACCGGGAGCCAGCACATCATCCGTGACGGCTTCGCCGTTGAGCCTGCAATCATAGATCCCCAGCGCTGTGATCGCCAGCCTCGCCGACACCAATCCGCGATCAACGCTGAAATCCTTGCGAAGGTACGGCACTGGCACTCCACGCTTAACACCGCCACACAACGGGGAACCGATCCAACGCCCCCGCCAGTCGCCACGCGCCAGAAGCCCCGCCTCCCAGAAGGCGGGGGCACTCCAGGACGAGGCCGCGCCATCCGGCGCATCCCAGACACGCACCTTCCACCAGCAGCGCTGGAGGGAGATCAGCAACCGACCGCCATACTCGATATTGAGCAATTCATCGGACGGAACCCGGCCGCTGTCCCATAAATCGCCATTATCGCCTTCAAGCTGCTCCACCGAGGAAGCTGCCAGAATCTGATACGCAACCTGCGCTCTCGCTCCCGGCGCGATCCGCCACGTCATCCGCGGCCGCGGCTCGTGCATCGCCATCGGATTTACCAGATACTCGCACTTCAGATCAACCGGCACCATTTTCATCTATAGAAATCCTTTCTCCGCTCTGTAGCGGTGGTCTATGACCGCCGACGATAGCGCACAAACAACACGTCATCCGGATTCAGCTCCACCGACAGTTTCCTATCCGCTATCGTCAACGGGGTTTGATTCCATATGTCGTAAAGCACTGCGTCTTCTGGAATACCCAAGAGCGCTGCGTCTACAACGGTTGACAGCGTCTTATCGCCACTGCGGTTGAAAATACCGATCCAGCCGCTGGCCGGATCCGTCCGGTGTGGCGTTCGCCAGATGCGGCAGGCGTCGGTCTCCTTGACCGGCACACCCGCGATCCCATTCTGATTACAAGCGAGCATCTGCGGATCGGTCAACAACCCGAACGTTTCGTCATCGGTTCCCGTCAACGCCCCGCCCATGAACAACGGGGAAGCCCCTAGCGCCCGCATCGTCAGGAAGGTGCGCTTCTGATCGGCTGTAAACAGGCACTGCCGATGCACTCCCTTGCCGGCAAAATCAATCCAACCGACCTCCTTGCCCTGATCCGGGTTCCAGACGCACAGTTCACCGAACGGGATCATATCCTGGTCCAGCCAGAATCCCGGTTGACGCCCCTGGGCATAGGGCAGAAAGGCTTTCCAGCGATCAAACGCCAGATCAAACTGCCAGCGTTCGTCCCAGATATCGCCCGTAATCCGGATCTGATCCGCCCGGCAATAAGTCGCCCAACGATCCGATTGATGCGCATCACCCGGTGACAGGCTCAGCACGATTTCACGTCCACATTTCGCAATCGCATCGACAACGGCGTCCACCTCATCCGGCCAGGGAATGATGTCATCATACTTGATGAAGTCAACACCCCAGTCCGCCAGCATTGCCACCAGACCATCGTAGTAGTCCCGGCCTTCGGGACGGCTGACATCCACGCCGACATTATCCGGGCACCAGTGGCAGAGGCTTGCAATATTGGCGATATCGCGAGCACGCACCGACGTTCCCGCCACCGGTGTATCCCGGTCCACCGCCAGCTTCGGGATGCCCCGCATCATGTGGATGCCGAACTTCACGCCCTGCGCATGACAGGCCGCCGCCACGTCGGCGACCCCCTCCGGGAAAAAGCAAGGCGCAGGCTGCGGACGCCCGAAATCGTCAATCGTCACGGCAAAGGGCTCGCCCGGAACGGGGAATTCGCGCCCCGCCAGCGCATACTGCCGATACCAGCCGCCATCGAGCACAAAATAGTCATACCCGTGCGGTTTCAGGCGATCCACAAATACCGCCAGATTATCCATCAGTCGTTGCTGATTCACGAAGCAGCCGAAACTGTCGTAACTGTTCCACCCCAGCGGCGGCACGTCTGTCATAAGATACCAGACCTTTTCTTAACTCGACTTTGTGTTGATTCATCACACGCGATGGCAAAACGGCAGCAGCCGCGCTCAGACCACCGGATCGACCTTTTCCTGAATCGCGCTGAATGGTACCGCCGCCGGTGGCACGCCATCCTGTGCCGCACGGGCCGCCAGCACACCCGCCGCTTCTCCAGTGGCGATGCAATTACCGACCACCCGGTAGCTAGCGTGCGCGATAAACTCGCCGCCGATGCAGCGCCCCGCTAGCGCCAGATTATCCACATCGCGGGCAATCAGG
>JAABSN010000412.1 GCA_011390385.1 Thioalkalivibrio nitratireducens
CGCGGTGGAGAAGGACGAACCACGGCTTGCCTTGCCGTCCTTTCTGCCAGCAGAGCAATACGGGCTGATCCTGTCGCAGCGAAGTCGGCCCTACGTGGTCGTCCACACTGGTGGCAACCCTTTCGCCATTCCGCTGAACAGTCGCCAGTTCAAGAACCTGGCCTGGGCTGCGGGGAGGGAAAGAAACTCGCCACTCAAGCGCTGGGAGATCGAGGAACTCGTCGACCAACTGACCGCGCAGGCAGAGATTGCGGGAAGGGTCACCAACGTCTGGTCCCGAGTCGCCCCATTGCCGTGCGGCGGATTCGAGATTGATCTCGGTGACGCTGCTCATACTCGGGTGCGCGTCACGGCTGGCCACGTCGAGATCCTGAGGTCCGGGTCCGAGGTTGTGTTCCAGCGTCCAGCGACCATGCTGCCGTTACCGGTACCGGCCGAAGAGGGCGACCTCAAGCTCCTACGCGACAAGGTCAATCTGCACGACACGGAGTTCTGGCTGCTGATCGGCTGGCTCACCTACACGCTAGCCCACGCCAAGGTACCGTCGTCGAAGTACGTCATCCTCGTGGTCCATGGTGACCAGGGTTCGGGCAAGACGTTCCTGTGCTCCCAAGTGATTTTAGGGTTAATCGATCCCAGCCATCTCGGGGCACAAGTTTTCCCGCACAACGCGAGGGATCTAGCCGTCATCATCGAGCACGCTCATGTTTCGGTGTTCGACAACATGCGGGCGTTTCGCGCGGACATTTCGGACGTGCTCTGCATGACCTCGAACGGCAACACCTTGAGTGGGCGCGCCTTGTATACCAATGGTGACATCTACACCAGCCACATCCACGGCGCGATCGTACTTAACGGGATCCATCACCTGCTCACACAGGCGGATTTCTCGGAACGCTGTCTCACGCTGCATATGCGTTCCATGCCGGCTGCGGAACGGAAGTCGGAGGGCGATCTTATCCGGGAGTTGGAGCGGGATAAGCCTGCGATATTTCGCGGCTTGCTCGACCTGACGGCGAAGACCATCGCCGAGTTGCCCAACGCCGCGGTGGAGTACCCGGAGCGCATGATCGACTTCGTCCGCTGGCTTGCCGCGATGGAACTGGCACTGGGCTATACGCAACCGGTGCTACAGGCGCAGTACAGCCTGTCTCTAAACGAGGCGCAGCGTGACAGCCTGCTCGACAATCTGTTGGGCAGCACGCTTCTGGAGTTCGCTGCGGACCTCGACGAGACGTGGACCGGCACACCTACCAACTTGCTGTCGGAGCTCAACAGCCGGTTCTCGTTCGGACCGCCATCGTCTCAGGAATGGCCCAGCAATCCCATTGCACTCTCGAAGCGCCTGAACGCGCTCAAGGCCAGCCTCCGGACGCAGGGCATAGTGGTGGAGATCCGGCGCGGCAAAGAACGGACCATCGTCGTCCGCAAGGAGGTGGTGGCATGAGCCTCTACCGCATGACGCCTGACGTCGCAGCTCTGCTGGCCGACCCCTTGGTCGAAGTATTCCGCGTGTTTCCCTCGGGTCACGACATACGCCTCGATTTACTGATCCGCGTGGATCATTCCATACCCACGCTCGAATACGGGCGCGTATACACGCTGCGGGAGATGGCCGGCGCGGAATGGTGGGATGCCACGCTTCCGAAAGGGCACCGGATCGAGGGCGGCGAGACCTTCGCCTTCCTGGTGGCACAGGGCGTGTTCCCTTTGGAGTTTGCCTGCCATCCCGAGCGCTCAAACAAAATTTACCGGCGCGTGTAGCCACCTCCGAGCTCGGCTGCGGGGGTTTCTTGTGAGTCCCCGCAGCCGGCTCTCTCAGCTTCCACATTTGCAACGCAAGGAGTTAACCATGCGCGTAACACTGTCTGCGGAATTTGTAAGTACTGGGCTGCGATGCCCTGACGGCCTGAAGAAGACCGAGTTCGTCCACACCGGCGCTGAGACCCGTGGCCTGTATGTCGAAGTCGCCCGCGGCACACCCGGCGTCGGGGTATATCGTTTTCGCTACAAGTGCCCAAGCGTTGGCAAGACCAAGCACCTGCGCATCGGCAGCACGACGGAGATTTCTTTGCTCGACGCAATGGCGAAGGCCAAGGAGTTCCGGGAACGTCTCGATACCGGACTCGAGCCGGTAGTCCAGGAAAAGCCGCAGCCGACCATGCCGACACTGACCAAGTTCTTCGAGGACAGCTATCTGCCGTATGCCAAAACTAGGAAGCGCGGCTGGGAGCGCGACAAGACCCTGTTCGATAACCGCCTGAAGGAGGAGTTCGGCAACCTTAAGCTCGACGAGATCACGCGACAGCATGCTCAGACGTACCTGACCCGGCTCATCGAGGAGGAGCAGCTCGCTCCGGCGACCGCGAACCATCACGTGAAACTGTTGCGACAGGTTCTGAACGTCGCGCTCGATTGGGACGTCATCAGCAAGAACCCGGTTGCCAAGGTCCGACTGCTCCCGGTTAGTAACAATGTCGAGCGGTATATGACTGAGGAACAGCTTGGGAAGCTGCTGGATGTACTGGCCACCTACCCGGCGAGGAACGCCTGCAACGTCGCCCTGTTCCTGCTCGCGACCGGGGCGCGCCTGAACGAGGCCCTGAGCGCCACATGGGCGAACATCGATCGAGAGCATCGCGTGTGGCGCATCCCGGCCGCAGACTCGAAGTCGAAGAAAGTCCGGTCAGTGCCCTTGAACGATGCTGCGATCGAAGTGCTCAATCAGCTCGGCTCGGAAGGGCAGTACGAATGGCTGTTCGTGAAGAAAAATGGCGAGCCCTTTCGGCATCTGCACCAAGTCTGGAACCGCATCAGGAAAAAGGCGGGGCTGCCATGGCTCCGACTTCATGACCTGCGTCACCAGTACGCGTCCATGCTCGTGAATTCCGGACGGACGCTGTACGAGGTGCAAGCGATACTCGGCCATGCGGATCCGCAGATCACCATCCGCTACGCACACCTCTCGACGGCGTCATTGCAGGATGCGGCCAACCAGGCCTCGAAAGC
>JAABSN010000413.1 GCA_011390385.1 Thioalkalivibrio nitratireducens
CGACGATGCGATCACGCCACAGCCAGGCGCCCTGGGACCGGGTCGCCGGATCAAAGTGGCGCCGGATCGAAAACACCACGTCGGCCGCGGTAACGGCGCGCCCCCGACCACCGGCAAACACCGGATCATCGGCAAAGCGCGCCTGGCGCAGGCGGAAGGTAAAAACCAGGCCATCCTCGGACACCTCGGGAAAGTCTTCGGCCAGGTTGGGCGCCAGCTCGTAGGGGCGAGCAAGGTAGCGGTAGCGATACAGGGTGTCGAAAAGATTCACGACCAGGGTGCTGGCGTAAATATTGGCCGCGTGGGCAGGGTCGAGGCTGCCCGGCACGCCGTCTATGGCGTGCCTGTAAACGTTTTGCGGCTGATCCGGTTCGCTTTCGCAGGCCGTCACAGCCAACAAAATCAGGCAGATCAGCAATCGCGATCGCCGCAAGGGCATTTGGATCTCCGTTCGCTCTGGGCAGATCAGCGCATCAAGGGTCTCCGGACCAAGCCGATTCCGGCACCGCCCAGACCACGGTTAAAGGATAGGCCAAATCCCGCAAATTTTCCTCCTTCGAAAAAAAAGCTTGCAAACGCATCTAAAAGCCGATATCGTCGATTGCCAGTTTAGGCAAACGCCATTTTTGAGGAAACCAGATGAGTGCGAATCTCATGCAAGAGCTCAGCATCGACGCCTCAGCCGATCACTGTGCCATTGCGATTCATCGAATCAACGCCCTCAGCACCGCCAGCGATCGCTTCGGGGTTGAGCGACCGTGGTACGAGGTGCTCGTGCGTCCGCGCTCACCCGCTGACGGAACCCCGGGCCAGTTCATCGACAGACTCTACGCCGAGCGCCCTGCCGTAGAAACCGATCTTGAAATCATGGAGCGGGCCGCGGCCTGGTTGATGCGTCAGGACAAACCGACGCGGATCAACATCAACGTCCATCCGGCCTCCCTGACCGATTACCTGTTTCTTCGCAGGGCTTTGAAATCGCAGCGAGAGGCGGCCCGTAATGGCCATTCGATTTGCCTGGAGCTCATCGAATTCGGTCAGTGCAACGAAAGAGTTCGCCTGATCAAGAAAGCTCAGGAGCTGCGATCAGCCGGCATTTTGATCGCCCTGGACGACTTCGGGACCCGTCTGAACTGCTTCGATCTGTGCGCGGCCGGCATCGTCGACATTCTGAAAATCGACACTTCGGTGATCTGCGGACTGGATCGCCAACCCAGCCATCGCGCCATCGTCGAAAGCGTTCAGACCCTTGCCCGAGGACTGGGTGCCCGGGTCATCGCCGAGGGTGTCGAGACCGAGGGCCAGCTGCAGACCTTGCGACAGCTCAGCGTCAACTTAGGCCAGGGTTTTTATTTTCATCGTCCGGAACTGGTGGAGGGCTGAAATGAGTCAACAATCCGCTTTGGCGAAACAACCTGAAGATATCAGCTGGCTTGTTGAAGCCATCGTCAAGATGATCCGTCCCATCGTGCGCTTCGCGATCGGACGCATTTCTTGTGCTGCGCTGGTCAATCTGATCCGCGAAGTCTACGTGGTGGAAGCCAAGGAATATCTAAAGGTTCAAAACCCTGACAGGAAAGTCACGCGATCGGCCCTGGCGCTGCTGTGCGGCATGGACAGTCGAGCCATCGCGTCATTCGAAGAAAACGTCAACAAGACCTACTCGGTGTCCGACGTGTCCTCCCCAGGGACCATTCTTGAGATGTGGAACAAGGACAAAGACTTTCGCAACAGCGAAACCGGCGAACCCGGCGAACTGCTGATCCACGGTCCGCATGGCACCTTCCAACGATTGGTCAGCCGCGCTGCGGGAAGAGCGGTAACGCCACAAACAGCGCTCGATACGCTGCTGGAGAGCGGCAATATCCAACTCAATGACGCCGGCACGCATGTTCGCCTTGTAGATCCAATCTACAAACCCGTCAAGGAGTCGGAGAGAACGGCCATCGAGGCGGGAAGTCTCGCCGTGAACCTGCTGGGCAAGGCGATCGTGCACAACACAAACCGTCGCTCGCGCAACGCACCTCCCTGGCTTCAGCAAGACCGCTGGTCCTATCGCATTCCATGCGGCCGCCTTCCGGTCATCAGAACCGAAATTCGCCAAGTGATCGAAAGGCACATTGCAGAAATCGAAGGCCACCTGGAGGCCGAAGAAAAGGAAACCCACAAGGGGGCCGACTGCTCGGTAGGCGTTGGCTGGTACTACTGGGAAGAAAGGGCGTCTTCATCCAACTGATCCAATTTTTCTTTGAAAGGTTTTTTACTCAAGGCCGAGTCCATTAAGCGGAGGAACACAGCATGAACACGATGATTGAAAAATCAGGCACGGGGATCGAGAAAAGCGGCACCGGAATCGAAAAGAGTGGTACCGGGATCGAGAAAAGCGGCACCGGGATCGAAAAGAGCGGTACCGGCATCAATCGCAGCAGATCGGCTTTCCGGCTGCGTGGTCTGGTCATCGCCATGGCCGTGAGCTTTGGTGCGCTGTCTTCAGCAGGCGTAATGGCCGAAAACGATCGGCTGCTTGTTAGCCATCAAAACAGCAACCTCACCATCTCCGTGCATGGCTCAGAGGGTGTCATCATCGGCGCCATCCCCTCATCGCACGCTGACTATCACGTCGTTCCTCTCTTCTCGGCGCTGCGATTCATGGAGCATGGTGCTTTCATTCAACCGCTTGTTGTCGGTTCCGGGAGCGGCAGCGCAGGCGAAGTGGTCGGCTCTGGCAGCGGTGGCGCCAAGCAAGTTGTCGGATCGGGTAGCGGTGGGTCGACGCAAGTGGTCGGTTCCGGCAGCGGCTCTGCCGGAGAGGTCGTCGGTTCGGGCAGTGGCTCTGCCGGACAGGTGGTGGGCTCCGGCAGCGGCGGCGCCGGTCAAGTTGTCGGCTCCGGCAGCGGCAGTGCGGGTGAGACTTGCAACATCGGCGGCGGGTTTCTCGTCGTCGGTAGCGGTAGCGGGAGCGCCGGACAGGTCGTGGGATCTGGCAGTGGCGCAGCAAAGGAAG
>JAABSN010000414.1 GCA_011390385.1 Thioalkalivibrio nitratireducens
ATCGGCTACGGCTATCTCAACCCAAGGGTCCGCGTGACATGACCGAAGCGTCCTCTCCGCCGCCCCCGCACCCCGCGCGCGCCACGCGACGCTTGCGACTTCCCAAGCTGCTGAGCAGCCCGGTCGCGATCATCGGTGGCGGCATCGTCCTGTTCTGGTGCCTGGTCGCCCTTTTTGCGCCGGTGCTGGCGCCTTACAGCCCCGTGGCGCAGTACACCTCTTTCCAGCCGATCTGGTCCACCGGGCCGGACGGGCAGTTTTTCATGTTCGGCACCGACCACCTTGGCCGCGATCTTGCGTCCCGCGTGATCTGGGGCGCGCGCCGGGTGCTGCTCTATTCCGTAGTGGCGACGGCGGCGGCCTATGTGGTGGGCGTCACCATGGGGCTTGTCGCGGGCTACCTGCGCGGCTGGATCGACGACGTGATCTCGACCATTGCCAATATCGTCCTGTCGTTTCCCGTGCTGGTTCTCTACGTCGTGCTCATCTCGGTCTACGGTGCGTCGGTCCTCAACATCGTCCTCGCGATCACCTTTGCCAGCGCGCCGGGCATCATGCGGATCGTGCGCGGCGTGGTGTTCGACCTTCGCAACCGCGATTACGTCGCGTCGGCCCAGACCCGCGGCGAAAGCGCGTTTTACATCATGTTCTTCGAGATATTGCCCAATGCCACGTCACTTCTGATCGTGGATGCCTGCCTGCGTCTGGGCTATGTCACGATCACGATCGGCGTTCTGGGGTTTCTTGGCCTCGGACTGCCGCCGCCGGAACCTGACTGGGGCGGCATGGTGAACGAAAACCGTTCGATGGCCGCGTTCGCGCCGCATCTGACGCTCATTCCCTGCCTCGCCATTTCCTCGCTTGTTCTGGGGTTGAACCTTCTGGCCGACGGCCTGCGCGAGACAGAGCTGAAAGACTAACGCATGCGACCTGCGGCCGCGGTGAATGGTCGTAATGAGAGCCTTGCGGGTGGCCGAAGTCGGCAAACTCGAAGCTTGATGGATTGTTCGCCAACGGTCTGCACATGGGGGCAAACACGGTTGCACAACGCGATGGATGGTCATCAGAAAGCCGGTCGGAGCGTCCGCGCACCGCATGCCAGCAGGCATTGCAACGTCTCCCGGCAGATTGACCGAAACCGCGACCGCCCCTCGCTTCACCGGCACATGTCGCGGACCGTTTTGTCTTTGGCCCGCGCAATGCCGGAAAGCTGTTGCAAGCCATTTCATGGAAAACTGATCGGCCCGGTCATCGGGTCTGATGCACACGGAGACCGCAATGACCGAGAACTCTAATATCCCGAAGCTGAAATCATGGTACAAGGCCGGCCGCTTGTCGCGGCGGGACTTCTTGCGGCAGTCCACCTTGCTGGGCCTTTCGAGCGCTGCGGCGTATTCCTTCGCAGGGTTGGCGCAGCCGGGTCTGCGCGCGCAGACCTTGCCGCAGGGCGGAACGCTGCGCATGGGGATGCGGGTTCTCGATGTGTCTACACCGCATGCCCTGTCGTTCAACGAGGGTGCGACCGTGGTGCGGCCGGTCTGCGATTTCCTGGTGCGCACCGGCTATGACAACGTGACCCGCCCTTGGCTGCTGTCGGACTGGGACGTGTCGGATGACCTGATGAGCTGGACGCTCAACGTGCGCGAGGGCGTGACCTGGCACGACGGCCGGCCGCTGACCGCAGAGGATATCGAGTGGAACATCCGCCATGTCCTCGCGCCCGAAACCGGCTCGTCGGTTATCGGGCTGATGGGCTCTTACATGTTGAACGAGGTCGAAACCGGCGAAACCGACGACGAAGGAACCGCCGTGACCCGTTCGGAATTGTGGGATGCGAATGCGATCGAACTGATCGATCCGATGACCTTGCGCCTGAACCTCAAGCAACCGCAGGTCGCGGTGGCCGAGCATCTCTACCACTACCCGTTTTTCATTCTGGACCCGGCTGATGGCGGCACCTTCGGGGTGGGTTCAAACGGTACGGGGTGTTTCACTCTGGTTGAACACTCTGTCGGTGAACGGGCGGTCTACGAGCGGGTGCCCGGCGAGTATTTCATGGGCGGCGGTTATCTCGATCGGATCGAGATCACCGATCTGGGCGAGGATTCCAACGCCGCGCTGGGCGCCCTGATGACGGATCAGGTCGACGGGCTCTACGAGATATCGGAAAATCAGGTGCCTGTGGTCGCGGGCAACCCCAACCTGAAGATCGTGCGCGCGACGACCGGCGCCACCGCGGTGGTGCGCGGCAAGATGACCGAGGCACCGTTCGACGACCCGCGGGTTCTGCGCGCAATGCGCATGGCCACCGATGGCGAAGCGGTCATCGAGCGCGCGCTGCGCGGCAACGCAAGCGCGGGCGATCATACCCATGTCTCGCCGATCCACCCCGAGTGGGCCGATCTGGGCGCATGGGAACGCGATGTAGAGGGCGCCCGCGCGCTTCTGGCAGAAGCCGGTTACCCCGACGGCATCGACATCCCGGAGTTCTTCGTCAAGACGCAGCCATCCTGGGAGCTCGACGTGGCGCAGGTCATGGTCGAGGATTGGGCCGAGGCCGGCATAAGGGTGCAGATCCAGACGCTGCCGGCGTCGTCGTTCTGGGACCGCTGGACCGAGTATCCATTCAGCATGACGGCCTGGGGTCACCGCCCGCTTGGCATGATGGTTCTGGGCCTCGCGTATCGCTCGGGCGTGCCCTGGAACGAGAGCAGCTTCTCGAACGCGCGGTTCGACGAATTGATGGACGAGATCGAAGGGACCGTCGATCCGGACACGCAGCAAAGCCTGATGGCAGAGCTGATGGAGATCATGCGCGAGGAAGGTCCGATCGTGCAGCCCTTCTTCATGCAGGTCGCAAACGCCTACAACAACCGGGTGCTCGGCATCGAGATGCATCCCACGAAGTACATCTTCTTCGACCAGATGGCCGTCGAGGCCTGACCGGCCCGGGTCCGCGCGAGCGCCATGGCGCCCGCGCGGATCGCGACCTGCAA
>JAABSN010000415.1 GCA_011390385.1 Thioalkalivibrio nitratireducens
CCCCCAAGTGGCCTGTTCGTTGCATCGATCTGCAGTCGGCAGGAACAAGTTTGGCCTTCGGCGCTTGGCTG
Source organism: Thioalkalivibrio nitratireducens (assembly GCA_011390385.1). Next base: position 72 of record JAABSN010000415.1, read on the forward strand.
GTAATCGACCCAAACTGACCCATTACGCCTCCTGTTCTTGGTAACTATTATCAAGATCGCTAAGTTCGTTCGGGAACAGGGGGACGACACACATGATCAGCGCAGACCTCGGGCATCAGTTGGAGAGCTTCGTCGCGAAGTTGGTCGAGACCGGCCGGTACAATTCGAGGAGTGAGGTTCTTCGGGAAGGGATCCGCCTCATTCAGGAACGCGAGGCTCGACTGACCGTCCTCGATCAGGCTTTGGCGCGAGGCATCGACGATGAAGAGGCAGGACGTTCCAAGCCGCTGGCTGATGTCGTCGCGCGGCTGGAGCGCAAATTTCAAGGTGCGGGCCGGCACACGGAATGAGAGTAGTGATCACCGCCGAGGCCGAGGCAGACCTCGAAGCCATCGGCGACTACATTGTCCGGGATAACCCGGCTCGGGCTCTGAGCTTCGTGCGCGAACTGTACCAACTCTGCCTCGATATTGCCGACATGCCGCTCGCGTGGCCGGTGGTGCCTCGTTACGAACACCACGGCATCCGTCGCAGGGTACATGGTCGCTATCTTGTCTTCTACCGCGTTAGCGCTGACCGGATCACCATTCTGCATGTCCTGAATAGTGCGATGGAAGTTGAGGTAATCCTGTTTCCCGACGGTTGACGCCCCAGTCGGGGCCTTCAATTCGCCGCGCGCCACTCCCGATAAGCGTTGTCTTGGTACTTGCCTTCCTACTAGTGCAGATGTCCTGTCTGATCGCCATCGCTTGCCACAGGGTTCGACCGTCGTGATGGGTACGGTGAAAGCAACACTTTGCGCAGCTCATCCCGAGGTAACCCCCTGATGACCATCCGACTTGCAGTTTCCTCAACAACACGCAGCACGGATCGCATGCTTGATGAACTGTGCCGGCTGAGCAGTGGTCAGGTCGAGATTGCGCTGCACCTTGGCACCAAGGACGCGCCGTTTCGTGCCTCCAGCCTGTCTCGACTGAAGGCCAGCCGGGGTACCGAAGGCCATGTCATGGAAAACAGCCGCTACAGCGGTGCCGCCGAACCGTTGTTTGCCAGCGCCGACTACGTTCGCGTGCGCGACGAGTTCGTCGATCACATGACCCGCACGAGCGACCTCTACAAGGCAAAGTCGCATCCCCTGACTGCCCTCGACGACTACCACGGCTACTTCCACGTTCTGTGCGATACGCTGGCGCAACAGATGGTATCGCGCGGCGTGACGCATGTGCTGTTCTTCACCGTGCCGCATCTGGGCTATGATACTGCCCTCTACCATCTGGCCAGGGCGATGGGCCTGCCGGTCATCATCCTCAGCCAGCAGCTTTTCCCTGACCGCTTCGCCTCGTTTGCCGATCCGGCAGAGATCGGTCACATCCGCCCCGGGCCCGAGGCGCCCCCCCATCCGATCATGAAGGGCGCGCAGCCGCCCCTGTTCTACATGAAGGGCGTCAAGCAGGAACGGGAAGAAGGCGGTACGATCACGCCACGCGCGGTGGCCGAGCTTGTCGTCTTCCTGCTGCTCAAGGGTCGGTGGAAGGCGTTGAACCCAATCTATGTCTATCGCCTCGTGCGACACATGCGGCGCATCTACGCCAGCTTCCCGAAATGGCGGGACCCCTTCGCGGATTTCTTCCACGAGAACTCGCTGACCTATTTCGACCATCTGGCCGAATTCGAGGACCAGGAGATCGACCTGTCGGGCGATTACGTCTACGTGCCGCTTCAGATGCAGCCCGAGATGACCACCTCGACGCTGGGCGGGCGGTTCCGCGACCAGGCCTACATGATCGAGCGGCTGGCGGGCATCGTGCCGCCGGGCGTGCGCATCCTGGTCAAGGAAAACCCCAAGCAGGGCGCCTACATGCGCGGCCCGCTGTTCTTCCACCGGCTGCGCCGCATCCCGGCGGTGCAGTTCCTGCCAAGCTGGGCGAACACCCATTCCCTGACGGCCCATGCGCGTTTCGTCGCCACCATCACCGGCACCGTCGGATGGGAGGCCCTGTGCATGGGCAAGCCGGTCCTTGTCTTCGGCCAGGCCTGGTACCGCGGATTTCCGGGCGCGGTGGAATGGCGCGAAGGCCTGACCTACGACGATGTCGCCGCAATCGACTTTCCGCACCAGACGCTGGAAACAGCAGTAGGGGCCTTCATTGCCCGCTGCCACCACGGCGTGGTCGATCGCGATTACATCGAAATCGTCGAGGACTATTCCGAAGAGAACAACATCACCCGGGTCGCGCAGGTCATCCACGGCCTTCTGACCGGCGAGATGGCCCACACGTTCCAGGAGCCGCCCCGGGGATCCGGGCGACCTTGACAGTGCCCATCCCGCATTGCAGGTCTGACAACGCCCGAAGCCGACGTGACAAACAAGGCAGGCACTGGGTCGGTGGGCCTTGGTGGGGAAGTGCCGTATGTACGGAACGATGGGCCAGCCTGTACCGCGACAGCCCTCAGTCTCAGCAAGGTGTGGCTTTTGAAATACGCCGTCATTCCTGCCCGCGGCGGATCGAAACGCATTCCGCGCAAGAACATTCGCCCCTTTGCCGGCCGACCGATGATCCTGCACAGCATCACGGCGGCGCAGCAAAGCGGGCTGTTCGACGCCGTCCTGGTCTCGACCGACGACGACGAGATCGCTGCTGTCGCCCGCACTGCCGGCGCCGAGGTGCCGTTCCGCCGCCCTGCTGCACTGTCGGACGACCATGCGACGTCGGTCGCCGTGATCGCTCATGCCGTCGCGTGGTTGCGTGAGGCGGGACGGGCCCCGGCCGAGGTCTGCTGTCTTTACGCAACCGCCCCCTTCGTACGGCCTGACGACCTGCGCGCAGGGCTGGCGATGCTGGCCGACCCGTCGGTGCAGTTCTGCTTTCCAGTCGCCGGATTCGACTTTCCGATCCAGCGGGCCCTCGCCCGCG
>JAABSN010000416.1 GCA_011390385.1 Thioalkalivibrio nitratireducens
CGACACGGAATGAGCGAGACTGAGCTCTACGAGGCGACGCGAGGAATCTGGCGGGTTGGTGAACGTCGGGAGACTGTCAGATACGCGTTTGTCAATGTTCGCTCTAATTCCCCCACCCATGTTCGCGTCATAGGTTGCCACCTTCCCTGCTCGCACGGCTCCGATGGTCCTTCCCTTTTTTGGGTTACTGGTTCTCTTCCTTGATGAGAGCCCGGGGCCGTTCCTTGGCCCGGTAGCTCGCTCCCTTGATCGTGATCAGGTGCGCCCGGTGCGCGAGTCGATCCAGGGCCGCTGACGCCATCAGCGGGTTCTCCCCGAATGCCGCCGGCCACTCCTGGTAGTCCCGATTGCTGGTCACCAGCACCGAAGCGCGCTCGTATCGCTCGTTGATCACCTCGTAGAAATCCTCCGGCTCATTGCCGCGCAGCGACTTCAGTCCAAAGTCATCGAGGATCAGCAGCTCCGGTCTCAGGTAGTTGGCCAGACGCTTGTCCCGGGTCCCATCGGCGCGGCCGCCGTTGATCTGGGCCAGCATCTTGATCACCGTGGTAAACAGGACGCTGTACCCCCGGCGACACGCCTCCTGGCCGAGCGCCTGTGCGAGGTGGCTCTTGCCCACGCCGCTGGGGCCGACGATCAAGACGCCCTCCTTTCGTTCGATCCACTGCCCGGTCGCCAGGTCGAGGATCTGCTGCTTGTTCAGCGTGGGGTTGAATGACCAGTTGAATCCCTCGAGCGTCTTCTCCGAGGAGAATGACGCCCGCCGCAGACGCATCAAGAGTTGCTTCTGGGCCCGACGTTCGACCTCGTCTTCGAGCAGGCGTTCGAGGAATTCCACGTACGCCAGCTTGTCGTCGATGGCCTGGCGGTTGCGCACGTCGAGCGTCTCGAGGATGCCCGACAGCCGCAGCTGTTTCAGCTTGGGGATCAGCTGGGGTTTAATGTCCATGGCCTACGCCTCCTTCGGCGGGAAAGATCTCCGACCCTGGACGTGCAAAGGCGAAGGAGCACTGTGAGGTCGTCTCAGCAGCAGGTAGCGGCTCGAGATCGAATGCGCGGTCGAGGATGCGACTGACCGTGCGGTACGATGTCTCGTCGTAGAAGAGGGCCCGCTGGCAGGCACGCTCCAGGCGCTGAGGGTCGTACTTCTCGGCCAGCCGCAGGATGGCCTGCACCGAGCGCAGGCGATCCAGCGGGCGCTCGGCCAACAGCCGCTCGACGAGCGCGGCCGTCGCCGGGCCGATCTCCTGAGCGCGGCGACGGCAGTACGCTGGGGTCGCCATCAGGTACGCCTGCTTGTCCGGCGGGTAGTGTTCCGCGATGGTGCGCCTCGTGCCCGGGCGGCCCCAGCGGTGAGAGGCGATGCGTTCGTAGTTGTGGAAGATGTGGACGTCCCGGCCGTTGGTCCGCGCCCACAGCCTCTGGCCGATCAGGCGGTGCGGCCCACTGTAGTAGGCGCCGTCGACCACGACGTGGCAGTCCGGGTGCAGCTTGACCTCCTTCCAGACACCCAGGTCGTACGGCGATGTGGGCAGCGCCTGCAGGGCCACCTGCTCGACCTCGCGAAACACCCGCAACGGCTGCTGCTTGGTCGTGCCATGGCAGCGCACCCCAGCCGTCTGCTCGATCCACTGCCGCAGCTTCTCGTTGCATTCGGTGATGGTCATCACAGGCCGCCCGGCCAGGAAATTTCGCTTCACGTAGCGGACGCCGGACTCCACCTTCCCCTTGTGCTCAGGCGTTCGTGGCCGGCACGGCGCGATCAGGAAACCATAGTGTTCGGCAAGCTCCCGGTAGCTGCGCTGGACCACCGGGTCGTGCAGCGCCGTCTTGACGATCGCGGCCTTCAGATTATCGATCACGATCCGGCTCGGCACGCCACCGAAATATTCGAAAGCGTGTCGGTGGCACCGCAACCAGGTCTCCACCCGCTGATCGAAGACCACCTCGGCCCATTGATGCCGGCTGCACGAGAGGGTCATCACGAAGACCCAGGCCTTGCGCAGCTCGCCGGTCTCGGGGTCGACCATCCGGCCCGCCGAACCGAAGTCCACCTGAGCCTCCTGACCCGGCGGGGTCTCCAAGCGCACGAACGCCTCGGGCCGGGTCTGTTCCAGGTGCACGATGTAACGGCGCACGGCGCTGTAGCTGCCCTCGTAGCCGTGGTCTTCGCGCAGACGTTCATAGAGCGCCTTCATCTCCACGCCCCGGCTGCGCAACTCCTCGATCAGCGGCCGGTACGGCGCCGCCTTGAACGGTTGACGTGGGAGAGCTGATTCGGGCACCATCGCGGTGAGCGCCCGGTCCAGATCCGCAGCCGTCGGCAGCGGGGCATCGAGAAGATCCTCGCGCGCGGCCAGCTCGCGGTACTTGCGCACGGTCTTGCGGGCGACCCCCAGTTCACGGGCGATCACCCGGTCCTTCTGGCCAGCCTGCAACCGGCGGATGAGTTCGCGTACGTCGAGTGTCATGAGTCTCCTTCCTGCCATGGGACATCCCTCCTTGGTTTGTGGTGAACCCGGAGGATATCCCCTCTGGCAGGAAGGACCATCGTTGTCGTCGGCGGCCCCCAGCCCCGAACACCTTGCACGTCCAGGATCAGTTCGGTGAGGCGAGGCGCCGTCGCCGATCAGTGGCTCCCTGTCCGCGAACATGGGTGGTACCCTATCGCGCGAACATGGGTGGCTACCTATCGGGCGAACACGGGTGGCTCCCTATGCGTGAACTTGCTGGGGGACTATAGCGCGAGCGCTGACAGCCCCGGGTGCTTCGAGTGAAGGGGTCCAGATCGACTGGCTCTTCTATCCCACCGATCGTTTCGAGTCTCCCAGGACGTATCAACAAATGGAAGTCACGAGCGGTGGCCGTATATGCCTCGTACGGGGAGAACTACGCAATAGACATTCTGAGGCACATCTCTTGGCGAAATCCGTCGAACTGATCGTAATGGGGCCGCGAGAACTGGAATTCGGGGCCACC
>JAABSN010000417.1 GCA_011390385.1 Thioalkalivibrio nitratireducens
AGCAGGCTGCGTTCGACAAGACGGCGCAGGCCCTGGTGGACGACCGGGCCAGTTTCTTCACCGGGTTCTTCGAGAAGTTCTTCGGTGTCGGCGACGGGGCGCAACCGGTCAGCGCTGAACTGCTGCAATGGGCACGCGGCATCGCGATGCAGGCCAGCCTGCGCGCGACCATCGAGTGCCTGAAATCGTTCTCGACCACCGATTTCCGTGGCGACTTGCCGGCCTTCGAGGTTCCCACGCTCGTCATCCATGGCACCGAGGATGCGACCGTGCCCATCGACGCCTCGGCGCGTGCGGCCATGCCGGGACTGGCAAAAGGGACTCTCATTGAATACGACGGCGCGCCGCATGGTGTGTTCGCGACGGACAAGGCGCGGTTGACTCGGGACTTGCTGGCGTTCCTGGCGCGCTGAGGGCTCCTTCAGCAACGACTGGACGCGATCGAAGTTGGCGCTGTTCCACTCGCGGTTGTAAAGGTCCCAGGAACCGCCGATGTCGCAGACCGTGTCGACCTCCTGCTGGAGGGCCGAGAGCAGCGCCGACGGCCCCTCCGTCAGGGCAAACATCCGGTCTTCCACATGCCGGGCGGCTTGCGGCGATTCTGTTACCGTTTCGCCAGCGAATTCAAGACCATATCGCCAACAGTGCCAGGGGACAACTGTTCGTCGGCAGTTGGCTCGCCCAGGTAATCGAATTGGCCGGGGAATCGCGGTGTGAGTTCGCAGATTCCGGCTTGACTGTAGCCCAGAACTCCGCCGAAATTACACGGACGTCAGCCCCAGTTCGGCTTGCTGAGCCGGCTGGCCCCCTCCGGGTTGCGACCCGGAGGGTTTTTTGAGCCACGATCGACCACCCGCCGGGCGCAACCAACCCCAACCCAAGGGCTGCCGGTAAGAGTCGTAGTCTCCAGACAGCTGCGTGGCGTATCGTCAAGTGGCCCCAGAGGTGACCGCACGCACAACCAGAAAGCGAAGCATGACGTTGCCGACCAGATTCCGGATCGTGAGCACCATTGTCCTGGCAGCGTTCCTGGCCGGCTGCAGCGGATACAGCAGGGTCGCGCCCACCTCCCATGCGTCCGGGGGCTTCGCGGATCCCGTGCCGGTGGAGGTGGGCCAGAAAGTCCGGGTTCGCCTCGCTGACGGCGGCGTGGTCGAGGGCCGGCTGGCGCGGGTCGGCGAGCACGAGCTGGTGGTCGAGGTCGGTGGCGGCGAGCCGCCGGCGCAGCGCACCATCGCGCTGGACGAGGTGGCCGAGCTGTGGAAGAAGCAGGTGTTCTGGGTGCCGACGACGGTGGTCTCGGCGGTGGCGGTGGCGGGGGCGGTGCTGGTGATCGGCACTGTTGGGCACGATGGGTTTTCGGCTGATGATGGTGCGAAGTAGGTCTTAGGCTTTCATGGGAAGTGACCAGTGAACCCAATCGGCACATTCCCATTCGGACAACCAATCCTCCCGGTAACCCAAGCAGACCGCAACCCCAGGCGCGTCTTCGTCCTCGGGGTCTATGCGAGCGCCGTCCACGCTCGCTGGGTGGGACCGGATGGAAAGCAGATCATCGCGGCGCTCGGTGTCGCTTCCGAACCCGAGATCTTCTGGCGTGGTGACGGGGTCGAGGCGATCCTCGGTCGGATTTCGGTCCCGCGTGAGGCTGGTCATCTCGAGCCGGCCAGCGTGAAGTTGAACGGCCCGTCTGGCCTGGCACTCGACGAGCGATTCCTGGCACCTCTCGGGCTGACGCGAAATGAAGCCTGGCTCTGTGACCTGGTCCCCCACAGTTGCATGAACCCACGTCAGGAGGTCGCGATTCGCGAACGTTACATGCCGTTCGTCCGCAAGAATCTGCTTCCGGAGCCTGCCTGGCCAGAGGTTCCCAAGGATCTGGCCTCCGACACGCGGCGATCCGAGATCGTCGCGGAGGTACTCGAGTCGAAGGCATCGGTGATCATCACGCTCGGCGACCAACCTCTCCGCTGGTTCACCCGACACTTCGGTTCAAGAGGACGTCTCGCATCCTACGGCGCGGGCGTGGACGACTATGGCCATCTTCATCCGATAGAAATGGAAGGCCGCGAGCTTTCCCTGCTGCCGCTGGTGCATCCGCGGCAGGCCGCAGGCTTGGGATCGCATTCGGCTGGTTGGCTGGACGCTCACGAACACTGGGTCAAGAATGCCTCGCCAGGACTACTGCCGTAGGCGCTGCCGGTCGCACTGGTCCCTGTCCAGCCCCCTCAAGGCCTGGTCCCCCGAAAATAGTTCGTTTGATCGTCGACCAGACCAGGACCTCGATTCTCGTCGATCATTCCGCGCGATGGAACGGCGCTGGTGTATCCTCACAACGATCGATCAAAGAGCCGAGCCGCACCGCCGGGGAGACCCGCCCATGCCCGACCAGGACCCGACACCCTCGAACCTACCGGATGACCAGGCCACCGCCGCCGAACTGCTCAAATTCGCCGGCGACTTCGACGGCTACCGCGCAGCCGGCGGCTTCCACGAGTGCGCCCGGATCGCACAGGCGCCCGACCTGAACTCCATCACCGAGATGCGCATCGCGATGTTCTTCGCCGTCCGCGCGATGCGGCACTGCGGCGATGACCTCGAGGATCGCGAGCTGGACCTGTTCCGGGACTACGTCGCGAGGATCCGGGAGATCCTGGCGGCACGGCCAACGACGGGGGAGTCATCGTGAATACTGTGTACAGGTCGAAACCCGATCGTTGAGGACACCAAGATGCACGCAAGATGGGACGGCCTCACCAGCGAAATCCACCTGGTCCCCGAGTGGGTCGCGATCCGCCACGCCCTGGCCGACGCCGCCAAGACCTATCGCTGGCCCGCCATGCTCGACCTGCTGGGGGAGCACCCGGACCTGGTGAACACCACCAGGCTAGGGGGCCGCAGCCTCTACACGCCCCTGCATCAAGCCGCCCACGGCGGGGCCCCGCCAGACGTCGCAACGAAGCTGATCGACATCGG
>JAABSN010000418.1 GCA_011390385.1 Thioalkalivibrio nitratireducens
AACAGCGGCGCACGACTTGCGTGACATATCGCGCCAGCACGTCATTGCCGCTGAGTTCTGCCATCAGGATGTGGAACTCACCCGCGAGCCGGATCGACACCGGGCCGTCCTTGCCCTTGACGCCATGTTCGCGCCGCACATGCGACTCCAGCGCGTCGAAACCCGTGCGCGGCATCCGCTGCACCAAAAGGCGTGTGACCTCTGCCTCGAGACATCGGCGCACCTCGAAGATCTGGCGCGCCTCTTCCAGCGTCGGTTCGGCGACGAAGGCACCCCGGTTGCGTTTCGACACCACCAGCCCTTCGGACTCGAGCCGCACGAGCGCATGCCGCACGATGGTCCGGCTGACCCCGAACTGTTCGCCCACAGTGTCCTCCGGCAGGCGCATCCCGGGCTTGAGCGACTGTTCGATGATCGCCCGGCAGAGCAGGTCATAGACCGCGTCGGTCGCCGTGCTTTTTCCGTGTTCAGACATGCCGTATCGTGCCCGTTTTTTCGGCGACCTATGAAAGCCGCATGCAATTTATGATCTTAATTGGATACAATTTACTGGACATGTCAAGCCGGGTTGTGTTTCACAGATCGCAGGATCGTATCCAATCTGCGCCACCAAGTCGGTGCAATCAACAGCCAAGGAGACCCGGATGACCCTGCGACATTTCCTTTTCGTCACCGCCGCGACCAGTGCGCTCGCCCTGCCCGCGCAGGCCCAGAACATTCTCGACTGGGGTGCGAACCGTGATATCGGATCGCTCGACCCCTATTCCTTCGGGGACAGCTTCACGATCAACGTACTCAACCACGTCTACGAAGGGCTGGTGCGGTACGACCGTGATCTGACCATCGAACCGGCGCTGGCGACATCATGGGAAATTCTCGACGACCAGGTGACGTGGCGCTTCAAGCTGCGCGAAGGCGTGACTTTCCACAACGGCAACGCCTTCACCGCTGAAGACGTGCAGGCATCGCTGGAACGGGTCAGCCACGAAACGTCGCCGCTCAAGGGCAACCTGCCCGCCTATGTGTCGTCCAAGGTGGTGGACGATTACACCATCGACGTCACGCTGAACGGCACATACCCGCTGCTGCTCAACGATCTGACGAACATCCATATTTTCGATCGCGACTGGCTGGTGGACAACAACGCCGAACTGCCCACCGACATTGGCGCTGGGGTGGAAGGCTACGCCACTTACAACGCCAACGGCACCGGTCCCTTCATCGTCGAAAGCCGCCAGCCCGAGGCGCAGACGGTGTTCACCGTGAACCCCGACTGGTGGGACGAGGCCGAACACAATCTGGACGGTTTCGTGCTGCGCCCCGTGACCTCCCCCGCGACCCGCGTGGCCGCACTCCTGTCGGGCGAGATCGACTTCACCAACGACGCGCCTGTGCAGGATCTGCCGCGGCTGGAAGCATCGCCCGACGTCAACGTGCTCGAAGGGGTTGACCTGCGCACGGTGATGATCGGCTTTCCGTTCCGCGAGACGCTCGCATCGGGTGAGCCGAACCCCTTCGCCGATGTCCGGGTGCGCGAAGCGATGTACAAGGCCATAGATCTGAACCTGATCCATGAACGCATCATGCGCGGCAAGAGCCGGATCGCCGGTGCCGTGGTCGCCCCGCCGATCCCTGGCTATTCCGAGGACTTGGATACAGTCCCGACCTTCGATCTGGAAGGTGCTCAGGCCCTTCTGGCCGAAGCGGGTGTGCCCGAAGGCCTGTCATTCGAATTCAACTGCCTGTCCGACGGGCTGGTGAACGAGGAACAGTTCTGCCAGGCGCTCGCATCCATGTGGAGCCGCCTTGGCCTGCAGCCGCAGCTTGATGTAGCCCCGCGCGCGGTGCAATCGCCCAAGCGGACCGGTGGGCGCACCGATGTCTACACGCTGGGCTGGGCGACGCTGCCGATGCTCGACAGCTATTCGCCGCTCATCCAGATCTTCCACTCGAAGGAAGGCAATTCCGGCGTGTTCAACTGGGGCGACTGGTCCTATCCGGAGCTTGACGCGCTGGTGCAGGCGGCGGGCAGCGAACTGGACCTCGACACCCGGTTGCAGCTGCAAAACGATGCCATGCGGATCATCAAGGACAATCACATCATGATCCCGCTGCACCAGCAGCCCATGGCCTGGGCGGTGACGCCAGCGGTCAGTGACATGCCACTGTTTCCCGACAACAAGCCGCGGCTGTGGTTCGCGCGCATGGGTGGCGACGGCTGACCTACCGACCGAACGGGTCCGGGCCGCCGCCCGGGCCCATCCCCAGCCGGAGGCACCCCCATGATCGCATTCCTTCTCAAACGCACTGCCAACGCGGCCTTCGTGATGCTGGCTGTCGCATTCCTCGCTTTCCTGATCTTCCGGTCCTTCGGCGATCCGGTGGAAATGATGGTGAACGAACAGGCCACCCAGGAAGACCGGGCCGAGCTGCGCGAACGGCTGGGGCTGAACGACGGGTTCTTCACCCAGTATGCCCGCTTCGTCACCAACGCGGTGCAGGGGGATTTCGGCATCTCCTACCGCAACCAACAGGACGTGATGGTGCTTATCGCCGAACGCCTGCCCGCCACGTTCGAACTGGTGCTGGTGGCGACGGTGATATCCCTCGTGGTGGGCATTCCGCTTGGGGTCATCACGGCGGTGCACCGTGAAAGCCGCCTGGCCAACGCGTTGCAACTGACCTCCATCGTCGGGGTGTCGCTGCCCAGCTTCGTCGTCGGTATCCTGCTGATCCTCGCCTTTTCGGTCACGCTTGGCTGGCTGCCCGCCTTCGGTCGCGGCGAGACGGTGGATATCGGCTGGTGGTCCACGGGGCTTCTGACGCCATCGGGGCGGGCGGCGCTGGTGCTGCCGGCGGTGTCGCTGTCGACGTTCCAGATCACGCTGGTGATGCGGCTGGTGCGGGCCGAGATGCTCGAAACCCTGCGCACCGATTACGTGAAATTCGCCCGCGCCCGCGGTGTGCCGCGCGGTC
>JAABSN010000419.1 GCA_011390385.1 Thioalkalivibrio nitratireducens
CATCCCGCATGGCCGAAGGCAGTATGCCGCTCCTTGGGGGGGGGCTTTTGCTCCGGCCTTTGCCCGGGAGTCTGCGGGGCGGACTTCAGTCCGCAAAAACCCTCGGCCTGCTTGCCATCACACTCGCCGTCGTCGCCCTCATCTGCACCGCCCTCAACACATTTGCCGCACCCGGCGAAAACGGAGACCTCATCGTGATCATCGCCGTCGTGGCGATTGTTCTCGTTCACATCCTCGCCATCATCTCCTCGCAAACACTCGCCCGCTGGCGGTTCTCCCACGGCCTTGTCGCCGTGATCCTCTGGTGGGGCGGGCTTCTCGGCATCATCGTGCTGGCCATCGCCATCCGGGGGATCACCGCACTGCTAACAGGCACCTGATCGACTGGAGCGGATGCCACGAGACCGCCCCGGCATCCGCCTCTTCGGCCCCGAACCCGCGCAGTTCTAACAAAATTTCCCGCGCCGGAAAACCTCGAATCCCCGCCGTTTACCCGGCGACGGACGAGCGCCTACTGCCGCTGGCGACTGAAGTGATAGAAGTGAATTTCGATGTCGTCCAACTGCTCCGGGAAAACCACCTGGATACCGTTCTTGAACAGTGGAATGATCAGCTTCCAACCGGTCGCGGCGACACTCCGTTCCTTGAACGCCATGATCTTCAAGGACGGGTCGGGACTGATATTCCGCTCGGTGGTCAATTGAATCGGCACTGCGTCGACGTGGACGTCCTCCCTGAATTCCCATCGCTGCCGCCCCAGATGGCGATACCAGAAGCGGGTGCTGTAGGCGGTCATCTCGTTGATAAGGCGATCGGGCTGGGCCGGATCGATCGTGCCGACCTCGAAGTTGCGGACAAAACTCGTCCCTCCATAGCTGAGCGACCCATAGACCACGACATGATCCACGTCCGGCGGACCAGCCAAAAAGACCTGCAGGTAGTCGATTTTGTTGAGGAAGCGCCCCGGACGCAAGGGATCCAACTCCCGTGATCCGTCCGGATGGGTCGTGAAGGCCGGGCCCAGAAAGAAATTCCCGTCGATCTCCCGGACCGTATTGAATTCGAGGACCATCTCGGGCCCGGGCGGGGTCCCCCGGCTGCGTTCGAGGATCGTCCGGAACATGGCGATGGCATCGCGTTCTTCGCCGGTCTCGGGATCGACATAAGGCGCGTCGCGCACCTGCAAACCCATGGCGTGGCGGCACAAACTGAAGAAGGAAGAGTGGAGCTGCGGCTCAAGCGTGTTGGTGTCGAACTCGACCATGGCGTGATAAAACGCATCGAGTTCGTCGGCATTGCGCAGCTTGAAGAGAGTGTCGGTCGCCCACATCCGCCCCCCGGGGGACGGGTAAACAATATTCGCAAACGGCTGGTTCCATTTGTACTCGAGGGCGCGAACCATGTAGAAAAGCCAGCGTTGGGCCTCGGCGAAATAAAGGTTTGCCTCCACCACGCCCGACTCGGCGGTGAGGCGATGCACCGGATCGGCAAAGTGACGCGCGGTGAGGGATTCGGAAGCTTCAGCGACGCGTGCCTCCAGGTAGGCTTTTTCGCGATAGAGGGCTGACATCCGGGCAATCTCCTGCTGGAAGAGCAGGCTGGCGGTCATGGAATCGATCGTCAGGGTGCGCATGCCTAACAAGAGGGTTTTCACCCGGGCCGTGCTGTCGAGGCCCACGATCTCCGCCTTCTCGTCGGCGGCCAGTTTATCCTTCTGGCCTTCCAGTTGACTTGCTTTCACTTCTCCCCCGGCCTGAACGGCGCTGTTGACCGCGCCAACGGCGAGTTTCGCAAACATCACCTGCGGCCCGGCACTGAAGTCGATGGAGTTCGCCATTCTGTCGGCGGCGGCCTGGGCGGCCTGGATGTGGCCGATCTGCTCGGTGAGTTTGGCCTGCTTGTCGCCATATTTGATCATCACACCGCTCACATCCGCCGCGCGGTTGATCTCGATCTGTGCCTCTTTGGCGAGGTTGTCGATCTCGGCTGTGTTGCGCGCGATTCTCTGGCGGGCCACCTGGATGCTGAGGTATTGCTGGTGCAGCTCGCTGCCCGCGTTGGTCCGGGGATCATCCGAGTAATTTTCCGCACCCGGCAGCGCGCCCACGATTTGAAACAGGCGGTCATGATACGAGCTCGTCATTTGGCCGAACTCATCCAGGTATTGGGATTGGTAGCCTAGGAATTGACCATGGCTTTCGCGTGCCGTCGCGAGTTTGGCTTTGGCCAGGTCCAACGGCGAGTTGACACTGCCAAGCCGCTCCTTGAACGCGTCGAACGAATCGTGGATTTCATCGAAGGTCTGGATCAGCATGAGAAAATCGGGCGAAAAACCGAGGATGTTGGCCCGCCCTGTGATCGTCTGACGAAGATCGGCCAGGGTCTCCATGCTGCCGCCCCAGGCTTGGATCGACTCCACCAACCCGGAGGGATCGCCGGCCGCCGGAAGATCCTCAAATTCATACATGCCCAGCAACAGGTTGCCCTGCAGGAAAAGAAAGCGCTCGCATCGCGCCAGCAAGGCATTTGCCTCATCCATGTCGCCAGGTGCTTTTCGCGCCACCAGCAACCGCCCCAGCGTCCCCGCCGAGCGACCGTAATCCCGCAGCAGATTGAAAAGCAGGGTGAGATCCTTGTATCCGGCAAACAACGCCGGCTCCGTGGTTACGGGAAAACTGTTTCCCATACTGTCCATATAGATGGCGGCCGCAAGACCGCGCTCCGGCACCAGGTCGCGGAAGATCCGGTATCCCAGCGGCGGATCGCCGGGCACGCCAAGGTCGTCTTTCATGAGGGAGAAATAGCCACGCAGCGCCACCTCGCCTGCCTCAAGCACCTGCCGGTGGATCGGGATTTCATTGTCGATGATGAAGCCGCCGATCGGGGCCGGCGGCCCGAGGGGTGGGCCGATTCGCGCCTTCTCCGCCTCCCCCGCAAGATTCTTGGCCAGGATGGCCTCCGCCTGCGCACGGTCGT
>JAABSN010000420.1 GCA_011390385.1 Thioalkalivibrio nitratireducens
GAAGATCCATAGTCTCGGGGGCACGGTGATCGCCTGTTCCGATTCCAATGGCGTGATCGTCGATAACAACGGCCTCGATCTGGACCTGATCAAGCAGATCAAGGAAGTCGAGCGGCGACGCATCAGCGTGTACGCCGACGAGCGCCCCGACAGCACCTATCTTCCCGATGGCAACATCTGGACCGTTCCCTGCCAGATTGCGCTGCCCTGCGCAACGCAGAACGAGCTCAATGGCAAGGACGCGAAGCTCCTGGTCGAGCAGGGCTGCATCGCCGTCGCCGAGGGTGCGAACATGCCGACCACGCCGGAAGGTATCCGCGTGTTCCAGGAGTCGGGCATCGCCTACGGGCCGGGCAAGGCCGCAAACGCCGGCGGGGTCGCGACCAGCGCGCTCGAGATGCAGCAGAACGCCAGCCGCGATTCCTGGACCTTCGAGCATACGGAGGAGCGCCTGCAGGAGATCATGGTCAATATCCACCGCAACTGTTATCAGACTTCGGAGGAGTTCGGGCAACCCGGCAACTACGTCACGGGTGCCAACATCACCGGATTTCTCAAGGTCGCTCACGCCATGGTGGCCCTCGGACTGATCTGACTCAAGGGCGGGTTCGGCTGCAAGGCACAGGGACGGGAGATTGCGCGCGTAATGGCTTCGCCAGAAGATCCGGAATCCAGAAAGGACGACAGCTTTCTCCAGGAGGCTGATCCGGACGAGCTGCGCGCCCTGGTGCGACTGCTTGCCGCGGGGATTGGGGCGTATCGCGCACGATTCGGTGTGGTACCGCTGGAGTCCGCTATACCGAAGGGCGCGAAGGGCAAGCAGATGCTCGATGCGGCGGCGGTGACGGCGACGATTGCCGAGGCGCGGGCACTCGTTCGGCACATGCAGGCCCCGGGTGAATCGGCTGCTGGAGCCCCGGAGCGCCCGCGCGGGCAGGGGGAGGATCTCCGCCGCCAATACCGGATCAATATCAATGTGCCGGTGACGCTGGCGGTGGGAGAGCAGACGCCACAGGTGGCGGCAGTGCTCAGGAACATCTCCTGGGGGGGTGCCCTGGTGCGTGGTACCCGGCTTCCGGCAAGCACCGGAGACACCGTGTGGCTGCGTTTGCCGGTAGGGCGCGGGAAGCAGATTCCGGTACGCGGCGTGGTTCTCCGCGAGCAGGAGGCTGGGGGGATGCGTGATCTGGCGCTGCGCTTCGACAGCATCAGTCCGGCCGACGAGCTGCAGTTTCGTCATGTACTCGAGGTTCTTCTGGCGCAGCCGGATCAGGATGGCCGGCGTTCCGAGCCGAGACTCGTGCAGCGTCTGGAAATCGAATACGGCGAGTCCGGTGAGCTGCGCGCAACGCTGGAAGATATCTCCGCCGGCGGGCTGATGTTGACGCTGCCCGATCCGTTGGAATTGCAGCAGTCGCTGCTGATCGTGTTATCCAGCTCCGACAGTCCGCACACCATCGAGCTCCGGGCCCGGGTCGTGCATCAGAATCCCATTCCCGGCAAGGGCATGAATCTCTACCGCGTCGGTTTCGCGTTCGAGTATCCCGACGACGAATTGCGCGCGCGTATTGCGACGCTGATTCGCCAACTGCTCACCGATCAGACCCGGCTCAGGATGCAAGCGAAACCGATCGATCCGGAGTGAAGAGAACGGCGCAGCGCGGTCGCTTGGGACCGGATCGGATTCCCGGCATGAGTTGCGGGTGCTGTCACCACTTCAGGTCTGCCCAGACCGGGTCGTGGTCCGAGGAGCGCCATGGGCCTCGAGCGGGTTGCCGTCCGTCGAATGCCAGAAAGCGTGGTTCGTCGGCGTTGATGGCCCAGGTACCAGCATCGACGACCCGGTCCGCAAGTGCTGGAGGGGCAAGAAGGTAGTCGAGTTGCCCTGACTCGCCGTTGAACACGTACGTGTAATGATTTGCCGTCGGATGCCGTACCGAGACGAGATCGCGCTTTCCCCTGGTGAGCAGGGTGGCGACGGGATCCTCTGCCGCGTAGGCGTTCAGATCGCCTGCAATGAGCACCGGAACGCCTGGATCGCGGACCTGATGCAGCCAGTTCAGCAGTCGTCGTGCCTGGGCCGAGCGTAAACGGTTCCAGCAGCCCTGGCCCTGGTCGATGTCGCCTTCGGCCGGGCAGCTGGCCTTGGACTTGAAGTGCACTGCGACGATGCCGAACGGCTCGCCGCGGCCTGTCGGGCGGAACCAGGCGAGCAGTGGTGGCCGGTTGTGTACGGGATCGGCGTCGACATCGGCTCCGAGCAGTTCGACGCGAGTGGGTCGGTAGAGCAGGGCATTGCGAATGGCGTGGGTTCCCGTCCACGGATGGTCCACCGCGCGGTAGTGTTGCCTGGCGGGAATTCCATGGTTAAGCACAGCCACGAGGTCAGCAAGCGCGCGGCCACCATTTTCCACCTCGGTCATGCTGATGACGTCGGCATCCAGGCCGCGCACGGCGGCGGTCAGTTTCCGGCGCTGGCGTTGCAACGCCGCGCCGCTTGCGGCCCCGCGGCTGCCCAGGGTCAGGAAATAATTCTCCAGATTCAGTGTCGCTACGCGCACGGTGCCTTGCGCCACCGTCGTTGGCGCCGGGCGCGGATTGCGATCGCGGAAGACCGGTTCTCGGGTCGGGTGAATTCGGTGTGAATCGAAGGCGTGGGTCAGGATGCCGGTCAGTCCAACGACCTCGTCACCCACGCGCCGCGTCCCCTGGGTATTCAGGTAGGGGATGGGTTTCGGTTCCGCCCGATAGCTGCCATCGTCGAGTTCGATCTGGCGCGCCCGGTTGGAGGCCTCGGTGACGTCACCCTGCTGGCCCCGGCGGAGCAGGCGGCCGCCGGCGGAAAGCCGGAGGCTGCCATAGCGCCCGAGTCGATGGTTGCCGGTCACGGTCAACGACTGTGGGAAGCGGACCTTGATATCCTGGAGGTCGGAAAGCTGTCCGGCGTCCGCGGGGAGAGTCAGCAGGTAGGGAGGT
>JAABSN010000042.1 GCA_011390385.1 Thioalkalivibrio nitratireducens
ATCTCACTGTCAGCTCCTATGTGCCCCCTCTTAGAGAGGATTTTAGAGGAGGCGACAACTATCCTGACAGAGGGGGCTAATGCAACCGGAAGTATTGCCACATTCAGCTTGTCTCTCGGCGTCCGTGGCAAGGCGTTGGCGCGAAGTCTGTAGCCGGGTCTACATCGAGCGACAACAACGCAGTCCATGGGCGCCGAGAGGCAAGCCCGAAGGGGGCTCCGGACGAATTCGCCTGCGGCGTGAAAGTGCCTCGACGTAGAACAACGATGCCTTCGCCACTTTGCCTTGCAGGCGCATCCGGCCGTAGCCCTGAGTGAGGCAATACTTCCGGTTGCATTAGTAAGGCAAAATCACGGGTGCCAATAACTCTGATCCCCTTGTCGCTTCCAAAATCCTCTCGCGTTCTGCTTCTACCAGAAGGACCGCGAGAACTGCGCTACTGTCGGTAACCAATTTCATTATTGTTCAGTTGTACAATAGAGCACCCGGCGCATGTCGAAATCACCCGATCGGCAGCGTCAACTCCGCGCGAAACTCTCCATCCTCCTTTCGCACCCGCAGCTTCGCCCCTTCTTCCCAGGCGAGTTCCAGCCGCTGACGGATATTGTCCAGCGCCATGCCAGCACGTTGCGCGTCTTCGCCTTCTCGTGGCGAGGTTTCTGCCACCGGATTGCTGATCGTGAACAGAACCCGGTTGCGCTTTTCCAATCTGCCTTCGATCCGCAGAACGCTACCCTCTGCACGGCGGGCCACTCCATGCACAACGGCATTTTCGACCAGCGGCTGAATCAGCAAGGCAGGCATCTCGGCATCCA
This sequence comes from Thioalkalivibrio nitratireducens, assembly GCA_011390385.1. Next base: position 816 of record JAABSN010000042.1, read on the forward strand.
GCGGCAGGTCTTCAGCCAATGCCCAGTCGATGCTTAAACGATCACCGAGTCGCAGTGATTCGATTCGGAGATAGCCATGAATGATTTCAAGCTCATCGCCCAGCGTATGCCGGTCGCGTTCGCGAAGACCGGAGCGAAGCAGGTCGGAAAGATCCAATACGGCCTGCTCAGCCTGTTCGGGTCGGGAACGGATCAGGCTTGCAATGGTATTTAGGGTGTTGAACAGGAAGTGGGGGCGGATGCGGGCTTGGAGAGCTTTCATCTGCGCGGACTGCTCCGCCCTCACTCCTGCTCTCCAATGAGCGGTCATATGGAGATAGTAGAAAACTAAGGTGATAAGAATAAAAGTTAGACCTACGTTCCCTGCGACAAATCCCCAAGGGCTTTCATTGATTGTAGATAACCCGTGGCTCACGCCGAAAAAAAGCTCGTGAACAAGATAGCTTGAAATAGCCACAGTGATTAAGGTAAAAAGCACAATGACAAAACCTAAGACAAAGCCCCAAGTTTCACGATTGATCTTCTTTTTGAATACGAAAAGCACAGTCATGAGCAAAAGGTGCCATTCAACAAATAGCAACACCCATCCGAAACGAACTAGAAAGCCAGGACGCTCGTCAAGATCTCCAAGCGAAACAGTCGCAGAAAATAGCGCTCCAAAGATAATCACCCTGAGCAGACTTTCAGAACGGGATAAGTCCGGCCAGAAGTCAGCGCTTGGATTAGCCCCGGGTAGATCGTATCCAGAATTCAATTCTTTCACGCATATAGACCATGGATCACTAGCACCTAGAAAGCAGAAACCGGCAATATTTCGCCGGTTCCATACGTTAAAACAGCGAGACGAAAAATACCGAATCTACAACCCCGCGCCAGCGAAGTCACTGGCTTCGCGCCAACCGATGTTCTCGCGCCAGCTCAAAATTCGGAGATCAGTCCGATCAGCTGCGACAAGATTGTCAGGAGACGTATTGCAACTTGGATTCCAGAGATTATCAAGATACAAGTTTTGGTCTGCCACTGCATCAGCATCAATACCGGTTAACTGACCAATCGTTTCGCCGGTTGCGCCGCCACCATCTGCATCCATTACGTCGTCGGCGACGGGATATGCGGCATCATCAATGGTCCTGAATAACGTATCCCGAGCGAGCAGAAGGTTATCGCAGTCAAACGCGTAAAGCGCGTTCCCACCGCCAGTGAAATTCCCATTAACATTACCAAAGTCAATGGCACTCGCGCCGTCCGGGTTCAATATCACAACGGATCCCGCAGGCCCTCCACCTGTGCCACCACCGGTAATAGAATAAGATCCAAGCACAACAAGAAGGCCGTCGAACTGTGGTGTCCCACCTGATTCAAGATTGCCGTTGACGACCATAATCCCGGCTCCCGAAGGCGTTCCACCAAAATCGACATCCCCGTCAAAGTATGTAATCTGAGGGGCCCCAGTCGTCCCGAACTCCGGATTTCCTGAAATATTCTGGTTTCCATAATAAGCAGTGGACTCCAGAGCGGCACCAAGCTCAATCCATTGGCGAAACGCCTCTACGAGCGCTACGCTATTCCACGGACTCCCAATGGTTGTTGTCTCAATTCCTCCAGAATAATTACCAATTCTGTTATCCCGGATAGCGTCCCGAATCGCGTCTCTCAACGCATCTGTACCGGCGGAGATAGCCGGACCACCGGCGCCATCTACAGCGAACGCATTCGACGTCGGGAACTGAAGAGTTCCCGGGTCACCACCCGGAAGGCAAAGAGCAGTGCAACCGTCTCCCGAAATCGTAGTGTCTTCAACCAGACCGACCCGCACTTCGATCGACCGTTGCGCAACCATCTCACCGCCGATTGCTTTCTGCCCGTTTGATTCTACGAACAACTGCGAGCGAGGCTGTAGCCCATCCGGATCGACAAGGCAATACATCCGAAGCCGATGCGCTGCACCGCTTTCGAGCACACTATCGTCATTGCTGAAATATGCGGTTGCGACCGGATCTCCGGAGGCATCGATCCAACCTGCGTGCCCCAAAGCACCGCACTGATCGTCTATGTTTGCGCCTAACGCTGAAGGGTCACCGGCAAGCAGGTCAAATTGCGATGAAACGTAATCAAGCGCATTCGCTACTCCGGCCGAGGCTGCTTCGAAAGCCTCCGCCTGAAGTCTTGCATTTCCCGCCATTCGCTCCTGCATATTACTACTGCTCATGCTTGAGATACCAAGCAAAGTCAAGACCAGGAGGATCAATATTGACAGCACGAGGACTGCACCCCGCTGTTCAGAAGGGACGCGTGTCGAACTCAATCTGCAATTGTGTTTCATGGCTTATCCTAGACTACTTTCGTGACGTAATTAAGGCGACGCTGATTCAACTCTCGGCATCAATTGCAATATCTTCCAAAATCACGTTTCGAAAAGCTGCGGTAAGAAGAATGTCGCGAGGCTGGTTTACTCCATTATCTCCTCGCGGCCCCTCAAAAGTCATTCGTACCCTGACTCCGATACACGGGTCCGGATCTGCTGGATCGTCTTTTAGATCGCAACTGCAACCAACAGGATTCGATGCCGGACACAAAATTGAAAACTGCAAGTCTGTTAACCCTGAAACAAGGGTCTGAGCAGCGTTCGCGCCTCCTACCCCGACACACCTTAACTCGCCATCTTGCAGAAAGTATCGATTGACGACTAGCTTCTCTGTCAAGAACTCTTCGACACACGTTCCACGCCCGCCGTACTTGATCTCCAGGCCACCGTTATTTATGGCCGCGAAGGAAGAGCCAATTGATTCCCAATCCGCAACAAGCAAACCGACCTCATCACGAAAACCCGCGTTACGAATATCTCTAATCATCAAATCAGAGGCGAAACGTATATTCTCCTGCATCCGAGCAAGGCGCTCAGCGTCTAGGGAAGACGCCTTTGTCGAAGAAAACATCAATACGATGCCGCCAATTAGAAAAGCGCCTAGTGCAACCGCAATCATCAACTCAACGAGAGTGAAGCCTTGGCTGTCTTTACGAATTGCTTTTATTCTGCGTATTGAGAAAGTCATTGATTCAATATTTTCCTCATTAGGGTGCCGGAATTGGGCGACAAACCACGCGGCTTGTGAAAGTAAATGTTTCGGTCCCTTGATCTTCGGCACTTAGACTCGCCCGATTCCACTGCATTTGATAGGTAGTCTCGCGCCAGAATGGGTTACCGGATGGCGAAGCATTGCCATCGTCAACCACCGTGACAGATAAGGAATCTTCATTTCCGATGCCCGGCACAGCGGCGATGGCATTATTTGTCCACACCTCGTCGCCATCGTCACCACTCCAAAGAGCTTGTACCTGCGTTATCGTTGCGGCAGTATTCGGGCAACCATCAGCCGGCAGGGCAGCTGGATCCATATTGGCGACCTGGAGCCACAAGTTCTCTTCCATATCCAGCGCGATACTTGAAGCGACAGATCTAAGGTAAGCAGTATGGGCGCTTTTAACTGAAGTCAACTGAAGCGACGCCATCCCGACCAAGCCGATTGCAAGCACGAGAAATGCGATCAGAACTTCAATCAGCGTAAAACCACCCTGCTTGACAGGCATGATCTGTTGATAATTTCTAAAATCAATTGGGCTCAACGAGGTTCTCCATTAAGGGCAAGCGGTTTCATTCGACGAAATTTGCCCTACACCGGTAATCGTGAATTGGCGGGACTGGCTTTGCTTTTGGCAGCTTGTATGAGCCAAAGAGAACGCGACTGGATCGAATGGATTGAGATAACCTCGATTATTGAATTCAATATCGACTTGAGCCTGACCAAGGGCTCCATCTTCGAGTTCAGCACACCGAATGGCATTTGCAATGTTGCAAGTTCGATCCTCATCATCACCCGCGCCGCTAGGAATTCTGACGACGCCACGCCAACCTCCAGCAGTCGAAGTCAAAATCAGCTGCACTCCGTCTTGGCCTTCTGGAATATTTCTTCGGATAGCTTCGTTTCGAGCGAGATTCACCAACGCAACGAGCTCGTTCGTCTGCGCGGCGATTTGATTGTTTCTAATGGTATTCGAAATAGACGGCGCGGCCAGCGTTGCCAAAATTGCAAGGATCGCGATGGAGATCATCAACTCCATCAAAGTTACGCCTTGTTGATTGCCGACACGAGACGTCATCAGTTTGTTCCCCAACATCTTGTGCCACCATCTGCATGACCCTTTGTGCCCAGGTAATTCAGAGTCAGCGTTCCGCAGGAAGTGTCACTTGCCTGAGCACCCTGGGGGGCCGCACTCAAGAAATAAGTCGTTGCGTTCATTGGGTCCGCACGAGTGACCAGGTAGAACCCGTCCTGTGATGCCGCAGTAAACGCACAGCTTGCGTAAGAGTCTGTTGTTGTAAAGCAACGCTCAAGCTGCTGCGCCGCATTGAGTAGCGCTGCTTGGCCATCCGCCCGCCTCGTCTTTTGCACCTGGTCGTTGTAAGCCGGAATCGCAATGCCCGCCAGAATCGCCACAACGGCAACCACGATCATCAACTCGATCAGCGTAAATCCCCTGTTTCGCATAAACTTTCCTTGGCACTTGCCGAATTCACCGGTCCAGACACTGTACCGTGATTTTCAGCCGCATCGGGCGTTACGCCCAAGTGTTCAGACTCCACGCTACGCCGACCTGGCGTCAATTTCCAGTGTTCGGCGACCGGCGGTGGCATTTCGAGGATGGACGGGGCTTGCGGGCTGCGGTCAGTAGACGCGACGACCGTGGGGACGGGGCTCGGCTATAATTCGGACCAATTTTCAGCACCTGCGCGCGGGTGCGCCCCCTGACATTTTCCGAGGTCGATCTGCGGTGAGTGAACACGACGACGCAATTTTTCTCAAGCGCTTCAGCCTGATCATCGTCGCGCTGGCGGTGTTCGCGGTGCTGATCATCCTGCTGGCGTGGCGGATCCACAGCACCGAGCTTCCGGCCGGCGACAGTCCTGCGCGCGCAGAGGCCGTCGCGGCACGGATCGCGCCCGCGTTCGGCGTCTATGCCGGGGATACCGGGCGCGCGGCGGCGATGGCGGCGGCGGAAGCAGCGGCGTCTTCAGCACCGGCGCAGGTGGCTTTCGACGGCAGTCTCGACGGCGAAATGATCTACAACAACGTCTGCCAGGCCTGTCACGTGGCCGGCGCCGCCGGTGCACCGCAGCTGGTCGCGGCGCAGTGGACGGAGCGACTGCAGAAAGGCGAGGACACCCTGGTCAGCAACGCCATCAATGGAATCAACACCATGCCCGCCAAGGGCGGCCGGACGGACCTGACCGACGAGCAGGTGCGCGCGTCCGTCGAGTACATGCTGGGCCAGATTCAGTAGCGGGATCGTTTCCGGCAGTAGATTTCCCGCCGGGACGGCGGTCCCACAGGTCCTGTAGGAGGTCCGTCCCGGGCCGATTCAATGTCATCCCGCCGGGACGGCGGTCCCACAGGGTGAGGTTCATTCAAGCAGCAAGATTCTGTGGGAGGTCCGTCCCGGGCCGATTCAAGATCATCCCGCCGGGACGGCGGTCCCACAGAACCGGCACCGCTGGCTTACGCGGTTTCCGGCTCGATCAGCGACTCGATGATCTGCAGCGCTTCGGCATAGGAGAAGTTGCGGATCAGGCGGTCGAGGCGGGTACGGGTGCGGTTCGGTAGGGTCGATTCCAGGGTCGGAGCGATCTCCTGCCACTGGCCGACCGCGCCGAGTTCATCGCGGGAAAGGGCCTCTGCGAGGCAGCGCAGGGCCGTGCGCTGGTCGTTGTCGAGAACTCCGGGACCGCTGCCGACCGGCGCAGTCGCCTGGGGTTGTGGCGGCGCGGTTTCGGCCTCGCGCTCAGCATCCTCGATGTCCGCGGCAAGCGCTTCGCCCGACTCCAGCACGGCGGACAACCAGAACAGGCTGCCACGCCCGGGCACGCTTTCGCAGCCGACTTCGCCGTCCATCATCTCGGCGAGTCGACGACTGATCGCCAGACCGAGACCGGTTCCTGCGTACTTGCGCGCGACCGAGGTCTGCAGCTGGTTGAACGGTACGAACAGCTTGTCGCGGTCTTCCGGGGCAATGCCGATGCCGCTGTCTTCGACCTCCAGACGAAGACTGGGTTGCTGGCTCCCTTCAACCCGGGCACCGACGCGAATCCGGCCGCGGTCGGTGAACTTCAGCGCGTTCGACAGGTAGTTGATCAGGATCTGGCGCAGCCGCAGCGGGTCACCGATGAGCCGGCGGCGGCGCGTGGCCGCGTCGATATCGATCTCGAGTTCAACCTCGCGGGCCTCGAACTGCTCGCGCAGCATGCTGGTGGCCTGGTCAACCAGCGTGCCGACCTGGAACTGCTCCCGATGCAGCGTCAGCCGACCGGCTTCGATCTTGGACAGGTCCAGCAGATCGTTGATGATTTCCATGAGATGACGCGCAGCGTTGATGATGCGCTGGGCACGATCGGCGCTGTCGGCATCAGGCGGCGTCTGCCGGATCAGGTCGGCGTACCCCATGATCGCGTTCATCGGCGTGCGAATCTCGTGGCTGATGTTGGCCAGGAACGCACTCTTGGTCGCGTTGGCGGCCTCGGCCTGTTCCTTGGCCTGACGCAGCTTGTCGGCCGCGACACGCTCATCGCTGATGTCTTCAAAGACACCGGCGATGCCGCCATCCTGGTCGTCGGGATCGACCGGCGCCACCGAGATGCGCGCCCAGAAGCGACTGCCGTCCTTGCGCACCAGCTCGGCTTCGGTGCTGCTCTTGCCCTGCCGTTCGAGACCCTGGTAGAGCGCTCGGCCGACGCGCTCGTAGGTTTCGTCGTCGGCGTAGATGGCCCGGGTCAGCTGGCCGACGAGCTCGCCGGGCCCGTAACCCAGCAGTTCCTCAGCGCGCCGATTGTTCTTGACGACGTGCCGATCGCGCAACATCATGATGCCCGAGGTCGCTGCGTTGTAGATGGCCTCGGTCTGCTCCAGGCTCTTCTGCAGCTCGCCGCCCCGCCGATCGACCAGCAGCTCGAGGTGATAACGGTGCTGCTCCAGCTCCGCCTCGGTGCGCTTGCGCTCGGTGATGTCCTGCTTGATCGCCATGTACGAGCTGATCGCGCCGTCCGGATCGCGAATCGGCATGATGATGGCCCACTCGACGTATTCGCTGCCGTCCTTGCGTCGGTTGATCAGCTCGCCGCTCCAGAGCTTGCCGCCCGAGATGCAACTCCACATCTGCTCGTAGGTCGAGCGCGGCGTGCGACCGGACTGGAGAATGCGCGGGTTCTTTCCCAGCAGTTCTTCCATGCGGTACCCGGTATTTTCCACGAAGGCCAGGTTGACGTATTCGATACTGCCGTCGAGGTCGGTGATGACGATACTCTCCGGGCTCTGCTCGACCACGGCGCTGAGCCGCCGGAGCTCGTTCTCCATCCGCTTGCGCTCGGTGATGTCGCGCCAGACGGTGGCCGCATAGGGCTGGCCATCCAGTTGCACCCGGTCGGTCACGACAGAAACATCATGAATCCGTCCATGCCGGTCGACATGCCGGGTCTCGAACTTGCGGCTGAGCTGCTCATGCCCGCCCATGGCCAGGCGCCGAATCCGGGCTTCGTCGAACTGGATATCGAGATCGGGCAACCGCAGCCGGCCAAACTCCTCGCGCGTGTAGCCGAGCATTCTGCAGGCGGCATCATTGAACTCGATGAACTCGAGGGTGTTGATGTCGATCAAGGCCACCGAATCCGAGATATGTCGAACGATGCTGTCGTAGATGCGCTGACGGTGGCGGGCGCGCGCATCGTGCAGCCGCCGGGAAAGCATTTCGCTCACGCGCGCCGCGATGCTCTGCAGCAGCGCGCGCTCGCTGTCGAGAAACGGCTCGTAGTCGCGATCGTCGGGCAGCAGCGGATAGACGATGGTGATGCTGCCCGGGGACTGATCCTCGACCGCGATCGGCGCCGACATCTGGTGCCGACCCTCGCGGTAGTGCAGGCTGCAATAGCTCCGACCCTGCCATTCGAGCCGGCATTCGGCCTGCTTCATGAAGCGCCAGCCCGCCGGCGCGAGCTGGGCCACCTGCTGCAGCACGCGGTGCAGCGGCTGGTCCGAGACTTCGGTAGCCTCGAAGATGTTGTGCAGGCAGGCACGCTGCCGCGCAGCGTATTCCAGCGCCTCGCGCTGTTTCGTCAACTCGTCGCGATCCCGCTCGAGTTCGGCGAGATTCCGGGTATTGACCTCGCGCAGCGCGCGCAGGCGCAGCGCGTAGAACAGCGTGTAGAGCATCGAGACCAGCAGCAGGACCAGCAGCAGCGCGGCGACCAGCAATGCTTCGCGGTACTGGCTCCACAGGTCCTGCAGGCGGATCCGCGGCAGCACGTCGTAGGGCGGCAGTTGCAGCGCGCGCCGCAGTTCGCGCACCGGCCCCGGGTCCAGCGGCAGCTCGAAGCCGTGCAGGTCGGTGATCCGGCGAAATGCCAGCGTTGGCTCGAACAGCAACAGCTCGCCGACGATGCGCTGAACCCGTTCGGGCGACACGTGCGGCAATGCGCTCAGGACGCGATCCGGGTAGATCGTCGTCGAAACCGCGAACGGATAACCCTGCAGATCGCGCGGCAGCAAGGGCTCGAACTCGCCGGCACGCCCGGGATTGGCCTCAAGCCACCGCTCGAACACGCCCACGCGCAGAAACGCGGCGTCATGACTGCCGGCCGCCAACGCGCCCAGGACCCATTCATGGGGCGCATCCAGGGTTTCGATATCGAGACGGTCGATGGCCACGCCGGCACGCTGCAGGCGACGCAGCTGCGCCTGGTATCCGGTCACCGAGCGCGGATGGGAGGCCACGATCGTTCTCTGTTCGAGCAGCTCGGGTTGCTGCCGTGCCGGATCACCGGCGCGGACCAGGATCACACCGGCGTCGCCGGGCAGCGGCTGCCCCTGCCAGTCATGGACGACGCGCAGCAGCGGTTCGGACAGACCGATGCGATGTTTGAAGTACATCCACGCCGACGTATTGACCAGCAGCAGGTCGATCCGGCGTTCGAGCATGGCCACTTCCAGCTCGGCGAAGTTCAACGGCTGGATCTGGAACGAAACCCCCGGTATGCGTTCCTCGAGCATGCGCACGAGACCGCCCCACGGCTGGGTGCTGGTAAACACCTCGTCGCTGGCGTGCACCCCGATCGTGATGGTGCGCGCGACCTCCTGCGCCGAGGCCACGAGACTCCCGCCGAGCAGCAGCGCCATCCACAGCCGGACCAGCCACCGGCTCACAGGAACGCCGCCGAGAACAGGTCCGGGCCGGCGAGCGGCCGATCGATATCGCCGGAGGCCATCAGGATCGGGTTGAGCGCGTCGACCGCAGCGTACATCGATTCGGCCGGCGCCGACAGCAGGTGACGGTTGAAGTCCCGGTCCGGCAGATCGAGCTCGGCCAGCAGCAGCCGGACCTGTTCACTTGGAACCCGAATCAGTGCACCGAGGCGGTAGGCCATATCGGTGGGGTTGCGCTGCCACGCTTCGAGCATGGCGAAGTGCGCGTCGATGATGGCGCGAACATGGTCGGCATGGCTGCCCCTGCCTTGCTCGCCCACGGCCAGCAGGTCGATGATCGGCACGCGCAGGTCGCGGCTGTCGATCACCCGCTGAAGGCCCAGCTGTTCGAGCTGATAGACAAACGGCTGATAGGCGATGATGCCGTCCAGTTCGTTTTCCTGCCAGCCCGAGAAGTGGTTGCCGCCAATCGGCACCACCGTGATGTCGTCGACCTCCAGACCCGCGGCCTCGAGCACGTTGTACAACATCACGCGGCCGATCGTCGACGACTCCGCGCCGATGCGCTTGCCGGCAAGCTGGTCCAGCGAAGCGGCCTCCGGGCGCATCAACAATGCATCGGCGCCGGCCGATCGGTTGAAGACCAGCGCGCCGACGACATCGGCGCCGGACGCACGCATCAGCATGAGTTCGTCCAGCGTGACCAGCACCGCGCCGGCACGGTTGCGCTCGATGAAATCGAACTTGCGATCCACCGGCGCATCGATGTACTCGAGCTGATCCGCCGAAATCAGGCCCTCGCGCAACGCCAGCGCAATGAACTGGTAGCCGATCCATTCATCGCGCACCAGCCGGAGCGGGTGGCGCCCGTGGCAGCCGGGCAGCAACGTCAGCCCGAGGGCCGCAGCCCCGGCGGTCAGCAATGTCCTCCGGGTACGGTCAGGGCCCGGCTGCGGCATGCTGAGGCTCGGACTCGACGTCCGGTTCGGGGTCGGCATGGTTCCGGGCAATACGGGCGATCTCGTCGCAACAGGCGTCGAAAGTATCGATCAGCTCCGGATCGAAATGCGTTCCGCGACCTTCATGCAGGATGGCCTGCGACTTCTCCATCGAGAAAGCGGGCTTGTAGACCCGGCGGCTGATCAGCGCGTCGAACACGTCGGCCACGGCCATGATCCGTGCCGACAGCGGAATCTCGGTCCCGGCCAGACCGCCGGGATAGCCGCTGCCGTCCCATTTCTCGTGATGATGACGGGCGAGGTCGACGGCCACGTTCATGAACTCCAGCGGCACGCGATCGGCCTCGGCCTGGCTCCTGATGGCCCGCTCGATCGCGCGCGCGCCGAGGTCGGCGTGGGTTTTCATGACTTCCCACTCGTGCGGATCCAGCTTGCCCGGCTTGAGCAGGATGTGGTCGGGAATCCCGACCTTGCCGATGTCGTGCAGCGGCGCGGCCTCGGTGACCAGCCGCACCCATTCCGGCGTGATCGTGTCCTGCCACTTCGGCTGGTCGGCAAGATACTGCGCCAGCACCTGGACGTAACCCTGGGTGCGGGCGATGTGCTGCCCGGTCTCGTCGTCGCGGGTCTCGGCCAGGCTGGCGAGCGCTCGCATGCCGACCTGCCGGGTCACCTCGACCTGGCGCACCCGCCTCCGGATCTCGGCCTCGAGTTCCCGGTTGTCGCGCGCCAACGCGTCTCGCGCCTGCTTCAGGGCGAGGTGGTTGCGCACACGGGCCTGGACGATGGCCGGCCGGATCGGCTTGGTGATGTAGTCGACCGCACCCAGTTCCAGCCCGCGCCGCTCGTCTTCGAGGGCATCCATGGCCGTGACGAACAGGACCGGAATGTCCTGCGTATCGGGATTGTCCTTGAGCCGCCCGAGCACTTCGTAGCCATCCATCTCCGGCATCATGACGTCGAGCAGAATCAGGTCCGGCCGCGGCGACGACTGCGCGACCTCGAGCGCACGCGGACCGGAGTTGGCGACGCGCACACGAAATTCGGGCGCCAGACTTTCGCCCAGCAGCGCCAGGTTCTCGGCGACGTCATCGACGACCAGCAGCGTGGCCTTTTCTTTTGGTTCGGAGACTCCCATGCTCCGGCATCACCTTGCTGGATGCCAGCGATCATTAAACCACGTTTGACAGCCACCATGCAGGCACCGGGCCATCGGTGACCCTCATTGCGGCACAATGCCAGAGACCCTCTTCGGCGCACACGGCCATGGCCCTGCTGGAAGTCCGCGATCTGACCGTGACCTTCGACACGCCCGACGGCGCCGTCCACGCCGTCAACGGCCTGAGCTTCGATCTCGAGCCCGGGCAGGCGCTGGGCCTGGTCGGCGAATCCGGTTCCGGCAAGACGCAGACCGCCATGGCGATGATGGGTCTGCTGGCCGAAAACGGACGCGCAACCGGTTCGGTGCGCTTTCGCGGACAGGAGCTGCTCGGCCTGCCGACCGCCGAATGGAGCCGGATCCGCGGCTCGAAGATCTCGATGATCTTCCAGGACCCGGCCAGCTCGCTGAACCCGTACCTGGCCATCGGCGAGCAGCTGATCGAGGTGTTGACCCATCACCGCAATCTCAAGCGCGGCGAAGCCCGTCAACGGGCAGCCGAGATGCTGCACCAGGTCGGCGTCAGCGAACCCGCGACGCGGATGCGCCAGCTCCCGCACCAGCTTTCCGGCGGTCTGTGTCAGCGCGTCATGATCGCCATGGCGCTGTTGTGCCAGCCCGACCTGCTGATCGCCGACGAACCGACCACGGCGCTGGACGTCACGGTCCAGTCCCAGATCAATACGCTGATGGCCGAACTGTCGGAGCGCTCGTCGACGGCCATCCTGCTGATCACCCACGACCTCGGCGTCGTCGCCGGGCTATGCGACGAGGTGGCCGTGATGTACGCCGGCGAGCTGCTCGAGCGTGCCGGGGCCAGCGCGTTGTTCGCCAGCCCGCGGCATCCCTATACGCGCGGGCTGCTGCGCTCGGTGCCGCGTCTGGACCGGGAAAACTCCGGCATCCTGAAGGCGATTCCGGGCCATCCGCCCGACCTGGTCGACCTGCCGCCGGGCTGCCGCTTCCGCGATCGCTGCGACTTCGCGTTCTCTGCCTGCAGCGAACATCCCGAGCTCACCCGCGCGGGTCCTGACCGCGTCAAGCGCTGCCATCTCGAAGCGCTGCCCGACGAGGAAACCTCAACCTGATGCGCACCCCGCTGCTCAGCGTTGAAGATCTCTCGGTCCACTACCGGATCGACGCGTCCGACTCGCTGTTTCGCCACGACTACCGCACACTGCGCGCCGTCGACGGCATCAGCTTCACGCTCGCGGCCGGGGAAACGCTCGGCATCGTCGGCGAATCAGGCTGCGGCAAGTCGACGCTGGCGCGCGCCATTCTCGGGCTGGTCAAGCCGACCGGCGGGCGCATCCTGTGGCTGGGCCAGAACCTCGGCCAGCTCGACGACGAAGGCTGGCGCAAGCGCCGGCGGGAACTTCAGCTGGTGTTCCAGGACCCGTTCGGATCGCTGGACCCGCGCATGACGGTCGGACAGATCGTCGCCGAGCCGCTGCTCAACTTCCACCCGTCGATGTCGAAGCTGCAGGTCCGGGAGCGCGTCGCCGGCATGCTCAAGATGGTCGGCCTGGACCCGACCCAGATCAACCGCTATCCGCACGAGTTCTCGGGCGGGCAGTGCCAGCGTATCGGGATCGCACGCGCGCTGGTCGTCAATCCACGGCTGGTGGTCTGCGACGAGCCGGTCAGCGCACTGGACGTGTCCATCCAGGCCCAGATCGTCAACCTGCTCAAGGAACTGCAGCGGAAGCTTCAACTTTCGCTGATCTTCATCGCACACGATCTTTCGGTGGTCCGGCACGTCTCCGACCGGGTCGTCGTCATGTATCTCGGCAAGGTCATGGAAATTGCCGGCCGCGATGCGCTGTACGAGGGTGCAGCGCACCCCTATTCACGCGCGCTGATCGAGTCGGTCCCGATCCCCGACCCGGTGGCCGAGCGGGCCCGGGCGAAGAACTCGCTGGCCGGCGAGCTGCCGTCGCCGACCGACCCGCCGTCGGGCTGCGTGTTCCACACCCGCTGCCCGCACGCCGAGCCGCGCTGCGCCGAGAACCGACCGCCGCTGGAGCGACTCGACGAGGGCCGTTCGGTGGCCTGCATCCGCTGGCGCGAACTCAATCCGCAGCTGGCGCGGGCGCAACAGGACGAGCACCCGATTCGGGTGCCCCACCCCACCGCCAGGGATTGAAAATATGCTAATTTATGGTTAGACCATAAGCAAAGGATTTTCGACGCCCCGGCCTTGACCTCGGAAGGAGGCCCGGATGACGATCCGGAACGCCGCACGCTCTCCGCCGCGACACCGTTCGGTCGGTCCCTGGCTCACTGCATCCTTCAAACCCGTCGCCTACGGTGTGCGGTCGCGTGCGTTCATCGCCATGGTCTGCGTGGCCATCCTGCCCCCGCTGATCGTCCTGCCCTTCGAACTCCACCAGGTCGAGCAACAGCTCTCGACCCACACCCGCAAGGACCTCCTCCAGGTCGCGCAGACGCAACAGCGCCGGATCAATGCGGCGCTTTCCGGCCTCGAGGACCAGATGGCGCTCATCGCCAGCCGCACGCAGATGCGCATCCAGCTCGACGGCTACAACCGCAGACCCGAGCCGGAGGCCGTCCGGTTCATCGATCAGGTGATCGCCGATGCACTGGCCCGGTCCGATGAAATCGAGCGGCTCTGGGTCTTCGGAGATCGGGGCCAGCCGGTGGCCGGTGCCGATCCGGAACAGATTCCGGCGCGGCCGTTCGACTCGCCGGGTTCCGGCTCGGCCCACCGTTTCGACATGAAATTGCACTGGACGGACGGCGACCAGGCCGCGTTCTGGGCGCGCTCGTCCCTGGTCTTCGATGGCCTTGCGATCGGCACGCTGGTGGCGCGGATCGCGCCGCACTCGGTGACCGACCTGCTGGCCGACTTCCCGCATCCGGAACTGATCGGCGAGAGCTACATCATTCTCGACTGCGCCTGCGCGGACGGCAGGTACGCGGTGTTATCGAGTCAAAGCCGGATTTCGAGCAACGTCGTCGACTACGTGGGCGGCAAGGACGTGCTCGAACGGCTGCTGGCGATCCCCGACGGCCAGCTGACGACAATCGATGCGCCCGACGGCGAACTGACCACGATCGCCTACCCGCTCGACTTCGGGATCGGACGGGTGTACTTCAAATCCCGGACCCGATTGATCAGCGCCGTCTACAGCGAGCTGTTGCGCTCCATCGCGCTGTCACTGGCGCTGGCCACGATGCTGGCGGTGGTGATTTCCTGGTGGCTCGCCGAGCGCATCGCCCTGCCGGTGCGCACGATGTCGGGTCTGCTCCGGGAATTCCGGCCGACCCAGCCACTGCCCCCGATCGATACCCGCGGCTGGCCGACCGAACTCAAGAGGCTGTCCGCGGCGCTGAATGCGTCGGCCGAGCTGATTCGTGGTCGCACGGTCGCACTTCACAGTGAGATTCGACGTCGGCGCACGGCGCAGCGCGAACTCAGCGATCTGGCCAACACCGACGACCTGACCGGCCTCGCCAACCGCCGCCACTTCATGGTCAAGCTGCGCGAAGCGGCCGAACCGCCGTCGGAAACCAGCGCCGCCGCAGGACCTTGCGACCTGATCTATCTCGATCTCGACGGCTTCAAGCCGGTCAACGACCGGTTCGGTCACGACGCCGGCGACGCGGTGCTGTGCACCGTGGCCGAGCGCATCCGCTACCTCGTCCGCGATCAGGACCTGGCCGCGCGCCTCGGCGGCGACGAGTTCGCAGTGCTGCTGCTGGGCATCGAGCAGGCCGAAGACAGCCGCGCGATCGCCGAACGCATCGTCGCGTCCATCGAAAAACCGATGCGCATCGGCCAAGAAACCCTCACCGTCGGCTGCAGCCTCGGCCACGTCCGCCTCACCGAAAACATGGACGCCGAAACCGCCCTCCGACGCGCCGACCGCGAGATGTATCGGCACAAGCTGGCGAGGCAAGGCGGCGGATCGGTCTGACCTCGATTCAGCCCCACTCAGTGGATCAGGGGCGTTGGCCGAAGCCGATAGATGCTCCGAGCCAATACTGTGGGAGGCCCGTCCCGGGCCGATAGATGCTCCGAGCCAATGTTGAATGCTGTGGGAGGCCCGTCCCGGGCCGATTCGAGATGATCCCGCCGGGACGGCGGTCCCACAGCAACTGGCCCTCACCGGTGACTCCATCCGACGAAAGCTTCTCTGTGGGAGGCCCGTCCCGGGCCGACAGATGCTCCGAGCCAATGTTGAATGCTGTGGGAGGCCCGTCCCGGGCCGATGTGTCTTATTCACAAGGATGGCAGCTACCCCTTCCGCCGCACGATTGAGGTCTCCTTCATCTCCACACGACGCTGTTGCGCCATCAGGTTCAACAACACGGCAACCCTTCCGTCCCCAGTGCGCTCGCGAAAGATGGCCTGCAGGCCGGCGAACGGGCCCTCGACCACCTCGACCGGGTCGTCGGGCTTGAATTCGGCGGTCGCACTCAGGTCGATGATGTCGTATTCATCTGCGCGACCGCGAATATGGTCAATCAGCGCCTCGGGTACCGACGGCGTCACCTCCCCGAAACGCACGAGCCCGATGGCTCCGCGGGTCGAACGAATCACGCCGGGATTGTCGTCCGCGCCCAGCCCAACGAACACGTAGCGCGGGAACATCGGCTCGACGCGGGTCTGGTAATTGCCGCGAACGCGACGGCGGTTGCGGATACGCGGATACAGGACCTGCATGCCCTGGTTCTCGAGATGCGCCGTCGCACGCGTCTCCTCGCGCGCCTTGCAATAGACGGCGTACCAGTTCAGATGCTTGTTGTCTCCTTCCACCGGGTCGATTTCTCTTCGCTACGAACACGCCGAAGGAAAATATCACACGATTCGAATGGATCGGGGCGCCGGCTCGAAGCCGGCAAATCGTTTGACTGAGTCCCGGCTCGGGGGACGGGACGACGTGCGTTCCGGCCAACACCGCGCCCTTCCATCGCTCCCAGCGCTCGGCCCGACCCCAGCACCCGCCCTTACGTCTTCCGGGCGCAAACGGCCCCACCGGTCTTGTGGGAGGCCCGTCCCGGGCCGATGCCTGACCCCGCCCGTACGGCGGCCCCGGGACGGACCGAATTGGACCCGCCCGCATCGCCCGCCTATACTGGGTGATCCTCGGCGAAAGACAACCGACCATGGCACAGCAGCACGAGCAATGGAGCGGACGACTGGCGATTGTCGTGGCCGCTGTATCGATGGCGGTGGGCACCGGCAACATCTGGCGGTTTCCGCGCGTGGTGGCCGAATGGGGCGGCGGCGCGTTCCTGGTGGCGGTGACCGTCGGGCTGCTGGTCTGGGCCATTCCGCTGCTGATGTGCGAATTCCTGATGGGCTCGAAAAGCCGGCTTGGCAACATCGGCGCGTTCCGTGACTTCATGGGTCGCCGATATACCTGGGCCGGCGCCTTCATGGTGGCCGTGACGCTCGGCATCATGTTCTATTACTCGGTCGTTGCCGGCTGGTGCGTGCGCTACTTCGCGCTGGCGGCATCCGGTGGGCTGCTCGCCGATGAGCCAACGCAGGGCCTGGGTCAGCAGCAGTGGGACGCGTTCATCAACAACCCGGTCGAGACCGTCGGTTTCCACGCCGCGGCGGTGGCGTTCACGACCTTTGTGGTCTTCAAGGGCATCAAGGGCGGCCTGGAGCGCGTGCTCAAGCTGTTCCTCGTCGCGCTGCTGATCATCCTGCTCGTGCTGTCGATCCGCGCGATGCTGCTGCCGGGATCGGCCGCCGGCCTGGCATTCCTGTTCATTCCCGACTGGTCGCAGCTCGGCAATGCGCGCGTCTGGCTCGAAGCCTTCACCCAGGTCGCGTGGTCGACAGGCGCCGGCTGGGGTCTTCTGATGGTCTATGCGGTCTATGCCCGCAAGAACGAGGAGATCGCCGTCAACTCCGGGCTGGTCGCATTCTCGGACGTGCTGGTCGGGATGCTGGCCGCCGCGCTGGTGCTCGGCACCCTGTTCGCCGTCGCGCCGGCCCCGGAGATCGCGCACGAGGCGCTGGACGCCGGACACGTGGGACTCACCTTCATCTATATCGTCGACCTGATCGCGACCACCCCGGCCGCGTGGATCATCTCGCCGCTGTTTTTCCTCGCGCTGGCGCTGGCCGGCGTGTCGTCTTTCATTGCCATGTTCGAGCTGGCCACGACCAATCTGATGAACTTCGGCGTCCAGCGCCATAACGCCGCCGTGATCATCGGCCTGATTGCCTTTGCGTTCGGCATTCCCTCGGCGCTGTCGATCGAGTTCCTGAACAACCAGGACTGGGTCTGGGGCGTGGGCCTGCTGATCAGCGGCCTGCTGACCGCGCTGGCCATCCTCCGATACGGCGTCGAACGCGCCCGAGCCGACATCGACGCGGCCAGCGACGTGGCGGTGGGCGCCTGGTTCAACGTCGCCGTGCGCGCGATCCCGGTATTCTTCGTGCTGCTGTTCGGCTGGTGGATCTGGCAGTCGATCCGCGACAACCCAGACGAATGGTGGAACCCGCTGTCGACCTTCTCCACCGGCACGTTGTTCGTGCAATGGGGCATCGTGCTGTTGCTGGCCCTTGCGCTGAACAATTTCCTGGCCCGCAAGATCCAGGCCGGACCGATGACGGAGGGTGACACATGACCTCCGAACTGCTGCTCTGGATGGCCCTGTTCCTCGGCGGCTACTCCGCCGTCGTCGCGACTCTGCTCGGCGTCGCGCTGACGTCGAAGCGGCGGGATAGAGAGGGCCTGTAGGATCACCCGTAGTACAGTCTCGTCCTCCCGGAATTCGCGCAGCGAATATCCGGGATCCAGTCGACGGCGCCGGCTCCAAAAGCTTCAACCGTGAAGAACACGAAGTTCGCGAAGGAAAAGCTGCAGGGCGCAAGCTTCGTGCCCTTCGCGCAACCGCATGTCCGCAAAGGCTCGCCAGAATCAACGGTAGACGGTGTCGTGATCGCCAATGTCGATCAGCACGATCTCCTTGTCGGAGATAAGCATTTCGAGCACGATCCGATAGGAAAGGTTGATCGACACCGAGTGCACGCCTTCGAGTCGGCCTTTCAGCGCATGCAGCCGCAGGGACGGGTGAAACGGATCGATCTCGAGCAGTTGCAGGGTCTTCAGGTAATGCGAACGCAATTCAGGATGCTTTTTCAGCCACTTCAGTGCGCGACGGTTGTAGCTGTGCGGAAATACCAGTCGGTAGTTCACGCCTCGGAAGCCAGACGGGCCACATGTGCCTCGGCACTCTCCTTGATGGATCGGCCGGCAGCGATGTCGGCCCTCGCCTCGGCAAGCGCAGCCTCAAGCTCGCACTCCCTGAGGTGCTGAAAGTGCTCCAGTTCCATAACGACGTAGCGGCGTTTGCCGCGCACCGAGACCACCGCTTCCGGCTGCTCGGAAAGTGCTTGCTCGATCGCCGAAACGCCGCGCGTTTTCAGTTCGTTTGCCGTGATATCGGCCATGAAATTTTTATCTCGACTTTAACCATGCGCTCAATAGTACTATCAATCGCGCTTTCGAACAAATCATGAACTTTGATTCGTCTCGGCCGGACCCGCCCGGATTATTCATGAACCGCCGTCGCGAGACGACGCCAGGCCCTGTAGCCGAGGTGTTCGGCGACTGAGCCCAACGCAGGCACGCTCGAAAGACGTCGAGGAGCCGCGACCAGGCCAAAGGCCGTGAATGCGGGCTCTCGTGGTGTCGCAGCAGTCGGCTTCATGAATAATGCAGGCCCGGGAAAGACATCGCACAGCGCATCGGCTTCCGTTCGGACCGCCCGACCGATCTCCAAATTGCCAATCCCGTCACAACTGGCTATATTGCCGGGACCGGCTGCGCCTCTGGCCGCCCCCGTTCGGCATTCGAAGGAGACTGCCATGCGCTACTGCCTTGCCCTGCTGTGCTCGTTGTTCCTGTTGTCATCCTCGCTGCTCGCCGCAGATTTGCCCGCGTCGTGGAACGCGGGGATGGACCTGCCGGCGGCACCCGCCAGCGTGCAGCAGCTTGAATCGATGGATTTCGAGTCGCTGGCCGCCGAGGACGCCTTCAACGAGGCCCTTGGCCAGCCGCCACGGTTCGCCGTTCCGCACGACGTTTCGGTCTCGCCGCTGACCTCGGGCCAGTGGCTGGAGCTGGATCACGGCATCAGCGTCTGGCGCTACCGCGTCCAGGCCGGCAACGCCGTCTCGCTGAACTTCGGCTTTCGCGACGTGCGGATGCCCGAGGGCGCAGCGCTTTACTTCTACACACCCGAGGCGGCGAAGACCGGCAAGCCCGATCGCTACAACCTGATCGGCCCGTTCGGCACCGACATCAACGAGAAGCACGGGCAGTTCTGGACGCCGCTGCTGGCCTCTAGCGATGTCGTCATCGAACTCAACGTGCCGACCGTCCTTCGCGACCAGGCCTCGCTGGAACTGTTCCGGATCGGCCAGGGCTACCGGGGCTTTGGACTGGCGGCCGACGGATACCGTCAGAATGCCTCGATGACCGCGGGAGAAGGCAAGTCGGCCTGCGATGCCAAGGGCGCCAAGTCCGGCTCCTGCAACACCGACGTCGCCTGCCTCGGACCGGACGATCCGTGGAACGACCCGCGCCGGGCGGTGGGCGGATATTCATTTGGTGGGAGTCTCTTCTGTACGGGCTCTCTCGTCAATAACACGGCCGAAGACCAAAGGATGCTTTTCCTAACGGCCACCCACTGCGGGGTGGATGCAGGCAATGCAGCTTCAGTTGTCGTCTACTGGAACTATGAATGGCCAACTTGCCGCACCCCAGGCGATGCTGAGGGAACCTCAGTCAACACACCGGACCCGAATTCCAGCCAAAGCGGCGCGTCTTTCCTTGCAGCCACTATCGCCCCTATCTTCGACCCACCAACCAATGAACCAACTTGTTTCAACTGCTCGGATATGACGTTGCTCGAACTCGACGATCCCGCAAATCCTGACTTCAACCTGTTCTGGACCGGCTGGGATCGAAGCAGCACGGCTGCGCAATGCGGACCCGCGGTCAACGATAGTTCGACCGAGAACCTCTGCGCATCCATCCATCATCCCAGTGGCGACGAAAAGCGCATCACCTTTGTCGACACCGATTTCGCCGAAGCCGGTATCGGGAACGCTAACGGCGTTCACTGGCTAGCATTCTGGGACCCGACGCCACCGATTCTGCCGAACATTGCCGCGCCGCAGCCGGCCACGCTGCCGCCCAGCGTGACCGAGCCCGGCTCGTCCGGCTCTCCGCTCTACAACGCCGACAAGCGGCTCGTCGGCGTGCTCAGCGGCGGCGCCTCGTTCTGCGGGGCCACGGGCAATTCACTTTCCGACCAGTACGGCAAGCTGGCCCATGCGTGGGAAGGGCTGGGCACCGCGCAGACCCGGATGCGCGACTATCTCGACCCGCAGGGCACCGCCCCCGAATTCATCAACGGCCTCGGCGCCACGGCCGATCCCAACCCCCCGACCGGACCGGAGCCGGTCTGCGCCAACCCGAGCATCGACATCGTAGAACAAGGCACAACCAACGATACGCTGACAACCGAAGGCGGCCCGATACAGAGCGTCACCGTGCAGTTGAATATTGCGCACACCTGGGTCGGCGACACGCGCGTTGTGCTGACACACGAAAATTCGGGGCGATCGGTGACCCTCTATGATCGACCGGGCATTCCGGCCACAACGTTCGGCTGCCCTGCAAACAATGTCGAAGCCACGTTCAGTGATGCGGGCAGCGGGCTCGCCGAAGATGCGTGCTCGATAGAGCCGCCTGCGATCTCCGGCACGTTCAGACCCGTGGACGCACTTTCCACATTCAACGGCCTCGCCGCCGCCTCGGATTGGCGGTTGAACGTTTTCGATGAAGCAATCGGCGACACCGGCACCCTGAACCGCTGGTGCCTGACCATCGAAACAGCCGACGCCGTCGAAGAGCTCCTGTTTGCCGACGGATTCGAGGCATCGCAGTAGTCGGCGTGCCTATAACGGTCCAAACCCCTGGGTTCCGGGTCCGGCCCGGGACGACAAAATAACTACAGGCACACCCAAGCCGTCATCCCGGAAGACGCTCAGCGTCTATCCCGTGATCCAGATCGAACAAGACCT
>JAABSN010000421.1 GCA_011390385.1 Thioalkalivibrio nitratireducens
TCTTGAGAACACGCATGTTGGTCTCCTTTCCGGGTCTAGCGGGTGAATGTGTCGAGCGCGGTCATCACCCGCTCGTTTTCGGCCTCGAGAAAGCTCTGCCCCATCTCGTAGGCGCGCTGCACCTCGATCATGCGTGCGATCTGGCCGATGGGGTCGACGTTGGAGCCTTCGAGAAATCCCTGCAGAATGCGGGCGTTCTCTTGCGGGGCAAAGCCGCCTTCGGCACGGAACATCACACCGTCCTCGCGCATCAGCACGGCCCCGTCGGCGGGCTGGACGAGGCCGATCTGTGCCAGTGGGCGGCCATCGCTGCTCAGCGTGCCATCGGGCGACAGGCCAAAACCCGTTGCATCGGGCGGGATGAAAACCGGCGCGCCACCGGCGTCGAGCACGCGAAAGCCGTCAGCGGTCACGAGATCGCCCGCAGCCGAGAGCGAGAAGGCCCCGGCGCGGGTCAGCCGCTCGCCGGCCGGGGTCTCTATCAGAAAGAACCCGTCGCCCTCGATCGCCAGGTCGAGCGTGCCGCCCGTTTGGTTGAGAGGCCCCTGCAGGCCGGAGATGTTGCGCGCGTTGCCATATGCCATGGAGACCGAGCCACCATCGCCGGTGCGCTTGACATATTCGGAAAAAATAAGCCCTTCCTGCCGATAACCGGTGGTGGCGGCGTTGGCGATGTTGTTGGCGACCAGTTGCATTTCGCGCAACAGGCCCGATTGACGGGTCAAGGTGGTGTAGCCTGCGGCTTCCATGTCTAACCTCCTGTGATCAGCGGCACGAGCCGGTCTTGAAAGAACGCCACCAGCGTCTGGGTCATGAAGCCCATCGTGAGCCAGAAGACGACGATGATGGCCCCGAGTTTCGGCACGAAGGTGAGGGTGAGTTCCTGGATCGAGGTGAGAGCCTGGAACAGTCCGACGATCAGCCCCGCGACGAGCGCCACGGCGAGGATCGGGAAGGATATGATCACCGAGACCCAAAGCCCTTCGCGCAGGGTGTCGAAAAAGAGCACCTCATCCAGCATTGCCTCAGACCGGCATACGCAGGATTTCCTGATAGGCCTCGACTACACGGTCGCGCACCGTCACCGCGGCCTCGACCGCGAGTTCGGTCTGTGCGAGCGCCTGCACGAGAGCATGCGGATCGGCCCCGCCGGTCATCGCTGCCGTTGCGGTCTCTTCTCCGGCGCGCAGGGTCGCTGCGAAATCCTGGGCAAGGGTTTGAAAGCCTGCGCCTGTGTTGGCCTTTGGTTCGGTTGCGGGTTTGAAGGCGGTGTAGCGTTCGGCCGCGTTGAGCGTCGTGATATCCATTCTGGATCTCCTTTGAGCGGTTTACCTGCGGAGAAGTTCCATGAGCCGCGATGACATCTGTCGCGCCTGATCGAACATCTTGAGATTGGCCTCGTAGCTGCGTTGTGCCTCGCGCGCGTCGGCGATTTCGATCATCAGATCGACATTGGAGCCATCGTAATGACCGGTCGCATCAGCGAGCGGGTGGCCGGGCTCGTAGATGCGCGACAGGTCGCTGCGATCAAGGCGGACGGGGCCGGTTGCGACCTCTCCGGTCGCGCGTGGGCCGTGGAGTTCGGTCTCGAAGGCCACGACCTTGCGCCGGTATCCGGGTGTGTCGGCATTGGCGATGTTCTCGGAGACATGGCTGAGCCTTTGTGCCTGGGCCTTGAGCCCGCTGGCTGACACCGAGAGCGCGTTGGAAAAATCGTTCATGGCGGCCCCCTTATCCGCGCCCAAGCGCGGTGCGCAGAACCGTCAGTGATGACCGGTAGATCGCGACGGCGCGGTCGTGCTGGCGTTTCACATCCACGGCGCGCAGCATTTCGGTCTCGATGGACACGGAATTTCCGTTCGGATCGCTTTGCGCCCCGCTGACGAGGTGCGGCTCGAACGCGACGGTTTGTCCTTGCCCAAAGAGATGGCCGGGTCGGGTCGCGCGCGGCAGATGCGGGGAGCCGTCGCGCCGGTAAACCTGCTGGAAGCGTGAGAGGTCGCGGGCCGCATATCCGGGCGTGTCGGCATTCGCCATGTTCTGCGCCACCAGCGCCTGCCTGGCACCGGCATGGGTCGCCATCGCGTATGACATGCGAAATATGTCGAGATTTTCAAACAACGGGGCTTCTCCCTCGATTGGCTTCAATCAAGGCTTAACCCTGATTCCTTTAGAAATTGTTTTCAGAACATGATTGGAGCGCACGGATGACCCGAACACAGCTTGATGGCCTGCGGGCAGAAATTTCTGCCCTGCGGGCGGTGCACACCGTGGGGCGTGTTTCGGCGGTTCAGGGTGGAGCGTTGCGCGTAGCCGGGTTATCGGCGCTGGCGCGACTCGGTGACCGCGTACGCATTCAAACGCGCAGCGCGTCGGTTCTGACGGGCGAAGTGCTGCAACTCGAAGAGGCGTCGATCCTGGTGCTGCCCGAGGAAACCGCAGAGGGCGTGGCCCTTGGTGATCGGGTGATCCTGTTGGGGGCCGCGACCATCGCGCCCTCGGCGGATTGGATCGGGCGCGTGATCGACCCGTACGGGCAGCCGCTGGACGGGCGGCCGCTGTTGCGCGGTTCGCAGGATCGGGCGATCCGGGCGGCTCCGCCGCCGGCGGCCCGTCGCCGTGCGCTTGGGGCGCGGCTGGAAACCGGGATGGCGGTGTTCAACACGTTCCTGCCCATCGTTCGAGGGCAACGCATCGGGTTGTTCGCCGGATCGGGGGTCGGCAAATCCATGCTGCTGGGGCATCTCGCACGGGATATGCAGGCTGACGTTGTCGTGGTCGCGCTGATCGGTGAGCGGGGGCGCGAGTTGGGTGATTTCGTCCGGCAGGTTCTGGGGTCTGAGGGGATGGCGCGTGCGGTGATCGTGGCCGCAACGTCAGATCGGTCGCCGCTTGTGCGCCGCCGCTGCGCCTGGACCGCGATGGCGGTGGCCGAGCATTTTCGCGATCAGGGACGCCATGTGCTTTTCCTG
>JAABSN010000422.1 GCA_011390385.1 Thioalkalivibrio nitratireducens
GGCACCACCGCCCGCGGCGGCTGCAGCGCCGGCGGCAACTGCGGCCACGGGAACCACCGGCACCGTACTCGGCGGCATCCTGACCACTGGCGCCGTGTTGGGCGCTGCCGCCGCAGCGCGCAGTGACAGGGACGACCCGGAGCCGGTCAGCCCGTAACCGGGGTTCCGGATCACCCAAGCGCCTGTTGGCGTCAGTCACAGCCACGCCCGGGCCTCGCAAACGCGTAGGAGGCCAGCCCCCTGGCCGATTGTCTTTCGTCGTCAGGGGCGGACAAGGGCCATCACAGGCAGCGTGAAAGTGCGTCTCGTAGGGTGCCGTGAGGCAAAGCCGAACCGCACCGATACCACGCAGGCCCTGACCCCAGGCTGCCTGGCCTCGAACGGTGCAATTCGCTGCGCTCATTGGCACCCTACCGTTCTCATCGTCCGGGGCGCGGTGCTGTAGAAACCACTGATACACTAGTCGGCAAATTCCGCGAATCACCGGAACCCGCCCCCATCGACTCTCCGTTCCTCAGACTCCTGTTCCTGGTCACACCGCACCGCGCAGTGCTGGTCCTGGCCGTCGTGCTCATGGTCGGCGAAAGTGCAATCGCCCTCGCACACCCGTGGATCGCGGGTCAGTTTGCCGGACTGTTGCTGGAGGCTCCCGGGCAAACGGAGATCGACCTGTTCGGCCTGATGGCGCTCTGGGCATTGCTTCTCGTCGCGCAAAGTGCCCTGAGCTTCGGCAACCGCTACCTGCTCGGCAGCACCGGCGAAACCATGCTCGCGGGCCTGCGCACCCGCCTCTACGACCATCTGCAATCCCTGCCACTCGGGTATTTCCACGAAAGACGGCGCGGGGAAGTGCTTTCCCTTCTGGGCAACGACGCCGCACAAATCAGCAATTTCGTCACCAGCACCCTGGTGGGTCTGCTGCCGCTGATGATCACCTTCCTCGGCGCGTCCTACCTGATGTTCCGCATCAGCCCCGGCATCGCACTGCTGGCGGTGCTGCTGGTCCCCCTGTTCTTCCTCGCGATGAAGCTGATCGGGCGGCGGTTGCGGCCGCTTTCCTCCGAGTGGGTGAGCACCCATGCGCGGATGTTTGCCACGCTGGAAGAGAATATCGGCATGTTGCCGGCGATCAAATCCTACACCCGCGAAGCGCATGAATCCGGCCGTTTCCAGCGCGGCAACCTGAAACTGATGCGCATCGCCAAGCGCCGGCTGCTGATCGAGTCCATCCTCTCGCCATCGGTGCACCTGATCGCCGGGCTCGGCCTGCTGGCTCTTCTCTACCTGGCCGCAATCCAGCTGGAGGGCGGTACCCTGCAACCCTCGGACCTCGTGGCCATCCTGTTATACGGCATCCTGATGACACGCCCGATCAGCGGTCTGGCCGGGGTGTACGGCCGCATACAGACTGCGCGCGGGGCCGCGGCACGCCTGATCGACGTTTTCGGGCAGGCGCCGGAACCCGATGACACCGGTGCTCCCGCGCTGCCGTCCGTGACCGGCGCCATCCGGTTCGAGGACGTATGCTTCGGCTACCCCGGCAGGCCCAGGGTTCTCGACGGCACGGACCTCGAAATCCATGCGGGCGAGACCGTCGCGATCACCGGCGCGAACGGCTGTGGAAAAAGCACGCTGGTCCATCTGCTGATGCGTTTCGCCGACCCGGAGCGAGGTCGAATCCTGATCGATGGCACCGACATCCGCACGGTCAGCATCGCCAGTCTGCGCGCCAGCATCGGGTTGGTCGCACAGCACGTACTGCTGCTGAACGGCACCATTCGCGAAAACATCGCCTACGGGCGCCCGCAAGCCACGCAGGAAACCATCGAAGCCGCCGCCCGTGCCGCGCAGGCGCATGCGTTCATCACCCAGCTCCCTCAAGGCTACGATACCGTGATCGGCGACCAGGGCATCCGGCTTTCCGGAGGCCAGCGCCAACGGGTGTCGCTGGCCCGCGCGCTGCTGAAGGATCCGCCGATCCTGATCCTCGACGAAGCCACCGCGATGTTCGACCCGGACGGAGAACTCGCCTTCATCCACGACTGCCGGACGGTGCTCGAAGCCCGAACCGTGATCCTGATCACGCATCGGCCGGCAAGCCTTGCCCTGGCCGACCGGGTTCTCACGCTCGCCAGCGGCCGACTGGTACAGAGCACCTGACGCATTGGCAACTAACCGCCCGTTGGGGGAAGCCTGACACCCGTACTGTGGCACAGCGTATGCTATCTTCGCGTGACGGATTGTCCGTACGTCGAACACGATGCCATGCGAACACGTTACATTCTTGCGGTATTCCTCCTCGCAGTAGCGGTGGCCCTTGGCACCGCGACGGCGCTCGCGCAACCTTCTCCGAGTCCACTCCAGGAACGCGAAGCGCTGGGACCAGACTTCTCCCAGCGCGACCGAGTACCGCAGGCCGAAGCACTGCTGAACCGCGCACGCGAGCGGGGCAGCGTGATGGTGATCGTCCGCATGTCGCTGCCCGAACCGTTTCTGGGCGAAGGACGATTGCGCGCCGAGGATCGGGGCCGGCAACGGGCGCAGATCGCCAACGTCAGACGTTCGCTGGAACAGGAGATTCAGCAGGAGATTCGAAGCGGGCGTGCAGAAATCTACCGCCGCTACGACACCGTCCCGGCGCTTGCCATGCGGGTCAATCCCGCTGCCTTCGAGGCACTTCTCCGCTCGCCGCTGATTGAGCACATCCAGGAAGACGAGGCCGTCCCGTACACCCTCGACAACAGCACGCCGGTGATCGGGGCCCCGGCCGTGTGGGCCGATGGCCTGACGGGGACGGGGCAGGCCGTGGTCATCCTGGACACCGGCATCGACGGTGATCACGCGTTCTTCAGGGACGCCAGCAATCAGAGCCGCATCGTGGACGCGGCATGTTTCTCGAACGCCGGTGGCTTGGGCGGCGAGGTGTCACTCTGCCCGAACGGGAACGCAAGCCAAATCGGTACCGGTGCC
>JAABSN010000423.1 GCA_011390385.1 Thioalkalivibrio nitratireducens
CGACCAGGAGCAGTTTCGACGGGAAACCCGGGCCATCACCCGGTCCGGGCAGATCAAGGCGCGGGGCGAGCGGCATGAAAAGGATGATCGTCATCGACTCAATGATCGCAGCCGCTATGTGCTCGGCTGGAGCAATGAGGCTAAGATAGCCGCCCTGGAGGAAAAGGCCCGGCTGCTGGAGACGCGGCTGGCCGGTATCGGTTCGGTAATTTCCACACTGCAGGAGCGGCAGAAGGCGGCCAAGTTTCGTCTGGACACTCTCTCTAAACTTGAAGAGTATCGCGACTTTGCCGAACTGGACTGGCAGCCGTCGGCGGTAAAGATCGCCAGGCTGAAAGACGAGCGAGAACGGCTGGAGACGACCTCCGATATCCTCAAGATGCTGACCGGCCAGCTGCAGGAGACGGAAGAAAACCTGCACAAGCTCGAACAACAGCTCGACCTGCACCGCAGTACCTGCGCGAAAACCGAACAGAAAGCAAGTGATGCGGCAGCGCTGCAGCAGCAGACCCGCGCCGTGGTGGACAGCGCCCCGCCGGAATCCACCGGTTATTTCCCCCGACTTGAATCGCTGCGCGACCAGGCACTGGGCGAGCATCAGCTGACGGTCGAGTCCTGCGACAACCGGGAACAGGAAATGCGCCACTGGCTACAGACGGCAATCGACAGCGAGGATGGCAAGATTGCCCGGCTGCGCGACAAGATCATTGATGCCATGCGGACCTACAGCACCAAATATGATCTGGAGACCCGGGAGGTGGATGTTTCGGTCGATGCCGCCGCCGACTACCGGACCATGCTCGAGCAACTGCAGGCCGACGACCTGCCCCGTTTCGAAGCGCGTTTCAAGGAGCTGCTCAACGAAAACACCATCCGTGAGGTGGCCAACTTCCAGTCACAGCTGGCCCGGGAGCAGGAGACCATCAAGGAGCGTATCGGCCGCATCAACGAGTCGCTGACCCGCATCGATTATAATGAAGGGCGCTATATTGTCCTTGAGGCAACACCGGTGATCGATGCCGACGTCCGCCTGTTCCGGGAGGAACTGCGCGCCTGCACCGAAGGCAGCCTCACCGGTTCCGACGATACGCAGTATTCCGAGGCAAAATTTCTCCAGGTGCGACAGATCATCGAACGGTTTCGTGGCCGTGAAGGGCGCTCGGAGATGGATAAACGCTGGACGGCCAAGGTGACCGATGTGCGCAACTGGTTTTCCTTTGCCGCCAGTGAGCGGTGGCGTGAGGATAACAGCGAGTTTGAACATTACGCCGATTCCGGCGGCAAGTCCGGGGGCCAGAAGGAAAAACTCGCCTACACCGTATTGGCCGCAAGTCTTGCCTACCAGTTCGGCCTGGAGTGGGGCGCGGTGCGCTCGCGATCCTTTCGCTTCGTGGTCATCGACGAGGCCTTCGGGCGCGGCTCCGATGAATCCGCCCAATACGGCCTGCAGCTGTTTGCCCAGCTCAACCTGCAGCTGCTCATCGTCACTCCCCTGCAGAAGATCCATGTCATCGAGCCCTTCGTCTCCGGTGTCGGCTTTGTGCACAATGCCGAGGGGCAGGCGTCAAGTCTGCGCAATCTGACCATCGAGGAATATCGCCGGGAGAAAGAGGCGGAGCATCCATGAGCTGGACGACACCGTCGGATATTGTCCGCCAGCTGGGCAAATTGTGGGACAAAGGGACCATTCTCGCATCACTGGCCGCAGGGGAAGAGCTTTTTCCCCGACGTCTAAACCTGAAAAAGCCGACTTCGACGGAAATGGCCGAACGTTTTGGTGAGGTTCGCGCCTGGATCAGCCGCCTGGATGGCGGGGCTAAACAGTATCGCCTGGTCTGGCGCGACATCAGGCATCGGACCCTGGGGGCGAACGCCATTCCCGCCGAGATCTGGGTCGACAGCATGGACGATTGCCTGGCACTGATCGGCAGACGGCGCGAAGCGAAGCAGTTTGCCTTAGTGGCTGCGCTGACCAGGCAGCGATATCCGCAGCTGCTTGCCTGGCTGATCAAACGCCCCCTGCACGGGCTGGCCCTGGTCGACGACTGGCCGCGACTGCTGGATATCGTCTCCTGGCTCGAGCACCACCCACGCCCAGGTATCTATCTGCGCCAGGTGGACATTCCCGGCGTGCACAGCAAGTTTATCGAGAGCCATCGCGGCGTGCTGGCCGAACTGTTCGATCTGGTTTTACCCGCGGCAACCATTGCCGACTCCGGCCGCGGCATAACCGGCTTCTGCAGACGCTACGGCTTTCGCGGCAAACCGGAACGGGTCCGTTTTCGCCTGCTCGACCCATCTTTTCTCCTGCTGCCCGGGGCAATTGATAAGGATATCACCGTTACCGCCGATACCTTTGCCCGCCTTGCACTGCCGATCGAACGGGTCTACATCACCGAGAACGAGATCAACTTCCTCGCCTTCCCGGAAGTTGCCCGCAGCATGGTCATCTTTGGCGCCGGCTACGGTTTCGGCATCTTCGCCGAGGCGGCCTGGCTGCACACCTGCACGGTGCACTACTGGGGCGATATCGACACCCACGGCTTTGCTATATTGGACCAGCTGCGCGGTCTTCTTCCGACAACGCATTCCTTCCTCATGGACCGGGACACCCTCCTGGCCCATCAAGCGCACTGGGGCGAGGAGCCGCAACAGAATCGAGGCGAGCTGTCCAGACTGACCGATACCGAACAGCGCATTTATGATGATCTGCGCTATGATCGGCTGGCGGTACGGCTGCGCCTCGAGCAGGAGCGGATAGGCTTTCAATGGGTGGAAACGATGGTTCGCCATCAGGGTTGATCGGCCGCTGTTCATGGCCTGTGGCCGCCGTGGCATCCTTGCCCTTCAATGCTCGCTGAGATAACTCGTATTACTTTGCGCCGAGAAACTGGATGGCCCATGATGCTTTCTCGAACAACCTCTTAGATGATCACCTTGGGCAGCTGAGCAACAACATTTTACGTAACT
>JAABSN010000424.1 GCA_011390385.1 Thioalkalivibrio nitratireducens
CACCGTTTTCACGAAAAAGTCTGGAGGCGCCATGCTCTTCCGAGCATTTGTATTGTCTTTTTGCCTGTTCATCTGCGCACCAGCCCTGGCGCTGGTCGTGGATCATCAGAATATCGATCAGGTGGCCGGATTGCCGCAGTCAACCATGGACTTGATCGCCGAGCAGAGCTGGTACTTCATGCACGCATCTGTCGGCCAGAACATGATCAACGGCATGAATGCACTCACAGCCATGGAGCCGACCAGATACCAACTCGCGGTCAGCTCCATCGGCGACAACCCTCCTCCCCCCGATCCTGATACCGGGGTAGTTTTCGAGAATCACCGCGGCAATCCGCCCTGGGACGTGAAGATCGCCATGTTCGAGGAAGCGGTCGCGGACCTGGGCTGGCGGGCCCCCAGCGTCAGTGTCGTCATGAACAAGCTTTGCTACGATGACTGGGCTGCAGACGCCGAGGTCTATCTGGCATCGATGGTCGCACTCGAGGCGGAGTATCCTGCGACGACCTTCGTCTACACGACCGAGCCGCTCAGGGTCAATGAAGACGGGACGAATGCTCTCAGAACGGTCTTCAATGAAGCCATACGTGCATACTGCGTCGCGAACAACCGGTTGCTCTTCGACATTGCCGACATCGAGTCGCACGACCCGGATGGAAACCCCGTCACCTACGAATACAACGGTCAGGTCTACCCCAAGTTGTACAGCGGCTACACCGACGACGGTGGCCACCTCAACTCGGATGGGGCCATGCGCGTCGCTCTGGGCTGGTACGCCACCGCCGCCGCCATCACGGGTAATGCCACCGCCGCGCCTGGCACCCCAGCGGCCTGGGATGCTATCCGGACCATTGCGCCCAACCCATTCAATCCCGTCACCACCATCACGTTCGACCTGCAAGAGGATCGTCTGGTGGATGTTTCCATCTTCGACGCTCGCGGTCGGTTCGTTACACAGTTGCAACATGGCACGCTCCCCTCCGGCGAGCATGCCGTGACCTGGCGCGGCGTCGACATCGAAGGCCGTGGGGTCGGATCAGGGACCTATACGGTCCGCCTACGGTCCGGCGATCGTGTCTCGACGAAGCAGATGTCACTCGTGCGCTGACGTCGTGACGTTCTGTGTCGCCGTTTGACACCACTTCTGGAGTTGCTACCTTCAAATGGGGTTTACTTGTGAATAAATTTCTCGCCACCTTCGTTTGTTTGAGTTCTGTCGACGGCCGATTGGTCAGGACTCTCTTCGCCGGCAGTATGCCTGCTGGCGATCATATCGTGT
>JAABSN010000425.1 GCA_011390385.1 Thioalkalivibrio nitratireducens
TCGCCATCCCTGTAGACCTGCTGGCAGATCCCACCGTGGGGGATCATGCCATGAACTATCTGGTGGCGTCCCAGCATGAATTCACCGAGATCTCTACTCCGCCGATGATGACCAATGAGACCGGTAGTACGATCATTATCAGTATAGGCCGAGGAAATCGGTGGGAGCAGATGATTCCGTTTGACAACATGGGGAATGGTCCATACCAACAGCTCGGTGAAACACATTCGTATTCACGGTGGCCCGCAGCGGGCACGGACCTGTACGCCTGCCCGATTGCTGCCGGAGGCAGCAATCATGTCATCACTGTGCCGATCCACCTTGCGGACGAGGTCACCGTGATGGCTGTTGAAGTCACTGGCGCGGGCCACGTTCACGACTTCTCGTGGAAAGAGGTTCTTACCGGAACAGTAACCAGCGATCCGGTGACAACGACTGGTCCTGCCACACTGGTCGCATTCTGGTGGGGCGATGGTGCCTTTGCACCTGAAATCGTCGAAGCCAACAATGGATTCGTTGTCGTCGAGTCCATGCTCGAGCACGGCTGGGTTGTGCAAGGGGCTGTCGCCGTCAGAGACGTTGACACGGCCGGGACGTATGACGTCACGTGGACGACATCAGACCCCGTGCAGGGTGCCCAGCTGTGGTTGATCGCCGTTCAGGAGGCCGTCGAAACCCCCGTTCCTGATGTAAGTGGGTTTTCGTTGCACCAGAATGCACCCAATCCCTTCAACCCTTACACAGACATCCGGTTCAGTCTTCCCAGGCCATCCGACGCCAGTTTGAAGGTATTTTCTGTCGACGGCCGATTGGTCAGGACTCTCTTCGCCGGCAGTATGCCTGCTGGCGATCATATCGTGTCGTGGGATGGACGGGATGATTCGGGTATGGAAACACCATCTGGGGTCTATTTCTATCGGATCCATGCCGGAGATTATGTCGAAATGAAGAAGATGGTATTACTGGAATGACCCAGGGGGCGGATAGCCCCCCGGATCCGGTATATCGATAGGCCGGAGTCAGCACCATCGCTGCGGCATGTCATCTAATCAGCACCATCTTCCTGACCTGATGATGTGGACCGGCATCGAGCCGGTAGAAATAGGTTCCTGCCGCAACCACGCGCCCGTGGGCGTCCTGACCGCGCCAGATCAATTCATGCACTCCAGCTGTGTAGTTCGCATCGGCCAGCATTGTTACCCGTCGACCATCTACCGCGAACACCGTGAGGCGCACATGCTGAGGCTCTGGCAGCGCGAAGCGAATCGTCGTTGACGGGTTGAACGGGTTGGGGAAGTTCGCGCTCACGCTGAAGACGGACGGGATCTCGACACCGGAGATCTGCTCGAAGCTGACATCGAGTTCGCTGTTATCCAGGCGACGGGCCTCGATCGCCAGGTCCGCGCCTTCGATTTCGGCTGCGACTGCAATCGTGAACAGATTGCCAGTGCCCTGGATGCACGCACCAGCGCCTAGCACCGCCACACTGACGTCGAGCCCATGACCCACGTTTCGCAGGAAGGTAGGGCCAGCCTGGCTGGCAAGCAGGTCGCCCGCCTCGACTGTCACGTTGCTGCCTGCAGGCAAAGCCGCGCGCACACGCAGTCCCTGCACGCCCTCGCCGTCGGTCAGATGCAGCGCGTAACGACCCTCGTCCAG
>JAABSN010000426.1 GCA_011390385.1 Thioalkalivibrio nitratireducens
CTTGGCGAGCAGTGGGGCCTGCACCGCGAAACCGCCGTGCGGGCCGGTACGGCGCTGCATGAACTGCTGGATGTGCTGTACACGCTGGCCAGCGGGCCAATCACATTGGTGGCGCGCACGGATGATCTGCATCTCGATCTTCGCCTGCTCTATGACGGCGCGGCGATGGCTTTCCCCGACCGTCCACCCACCCCGGAAGAGATGCTTGATGACCCTGATGCCGTCGCCCGCATGTCGGGCTGGCTGCTGCGCCATATGGCCGGGCGGGCGGTGCCGTTCAAGCAAGACGGTCAGCAGGGCGTGTGGTTACGCTTCGACAGCTGACCGTCAAGCAACCATCGCTCCGCTGACGCCAGCAAGCTGAATGACGGGGCAAACCAATAGTGCCTCTCATAAACTTCGAAACCCCACTTCCGCAGTGGATCTACTGCCGAGCGATATTCCCAACGGCTGGAGCACTGGATGCAACCTCCCGTTCCGGCGACAGATACACATACACCGCGGGCACCACGAACAGCGTGAACAGCGTGCCGATGGTCATGCCGGTGGCAATCACCAGGCCCATCGCGAAGCGCGAGCCGGCACCCGGGCCGCTGGCGATCAGCAGCGGGATCATCGCCAGCACGGTCGCGGCGGTGGTCATCAGGATCGGGCGCAGGCGGATGGCGGCGGCTTCCTCGATCGCCTCGCGCTTGCTGCGGCCCTCGGCCTGGAGTTGGTTGGCGAACTCGACGATCAGGATGCCGTGCTTGGCGATCAGGCCGATCAGGGTCACGAGGCCGACCTGGGTGTAGATGTTGAGCGTGGCGAAACCCAGGCTCACGAAAATCAGCGCGCCGGCGATGGACATCGGCACCGTCATCATGATCACCGCCGAATCACGGAAGGATTCGAACTGCGCGGCCAGCACCAGGTAGATCACGATCAAGGCGAAGAAGAAGGTCAGGATCAGTTGCTGGCCTTCGTTCTTGAACTGACGCGACTGACCCGAGTAATCGACGCTGTACCCCGGGGGCAGCACCTCGTCGGCAATGTCTTCGAGAATGCCCAAGGCTTCGCCCAGCGTCACACCCGGGCGCGGTACGCCCGAAAGCGTGACGCTGTTCAACTGCTGAAAGCGCTTCAACTGCTGTGGCTGGACCTTGTCTTCCAGCGTGACCAGCGTGGCGAGCGGCACCAGTTCGCCAGCGCGGTTACGGGTGTAGAGATCGGCGATCTGATCCGGGGTGAGGCGGGCGGAACGTTCGAGCTGCGGGATCACCCGGTAGGAGCGGTTCTCCAGCGCGAAGCGACCGGCTGGCGCGCCGGACAGCAGGGTCGAGATGTCGGCCGACAGGGTCTGCATGTCGACCCCCATCAGTGCGGCCTTTTCGCGGTCGATGCGGATGTCGCTTTGGGGCTTGTCGATCTTCAGGTCGCCATCAACGAAGATGAAGCGCCCGGTCGCCATGGCGCGACCGAGCATCTCCTCCGCCACTTCGAGCAGGTTTTCGGCCGGTTCGGTGCTGCGAATGACGAACTCGACCGGTGGCCCGCCCCCGCCACCGGGTAGCGAAGGCGGCACCAGGGCAAACACGCTCAGGCCCGGGATCTGCTCCAGCCGCGGCTGCAGCTCGGTTTCGAGGAGCTGATGGGTGGTGCGCTCGCGCTGGCCCCACGGCGCCAGGACGAAACCGGAGATCGCCTGGTTGGTCGCACCCACTCCGGCGCCACCAAAACCATTGATCAGAAAGGTGTTGGCGATCTCGGGGACCTCTTTGTCGAAACCATTGATCACCGCGGTGTTGCGCTCGAGCTGATCCAGCGTGGTCGGGGCGTCCGCCGATATGATTGCCAGCACGAAGCCCTCATCCTCGGGCGGCTCCAGCTCGCTCGGGCTGGTCACGAACAGAAAGTAGCAAGACGTCAGCACGATCAGGCCAAACACCAGCACCACCAGCGGGCTATCCAGCGCGCCATGCAGGCGGCGCCGGTAGAAGCGGCTCAGGCTGCCAAAGCGGCGATTCAACCAGCCCTCGAAACCGGTCTTCTCGGCGGCGGTGTGGGCCTTGAGCAGACGCGAAGCGAGCATCGGTGACAAGGTCAGCGCGACCACGCCCGAGATCACGACCGAGCCGGCCAGGGTGAAGGCGAACTCGACGAACAGGGTACCGGTGATCCCATCGACAAAACCGATCGGCAGGAACACCGCGATCAGCGTGGTGGACATCGCGACGATCGGCCAGGCCAGTTCGCGAGCGCCCTGGACCGCCGCATCGAAAGGCTTCATGCCCTCCTCGATATGGCGGTGGATGTTCTCGACGATGATGATCGCATCGTCCACGACGATGCCGATCGCCAGCACCATCGCAAGCAATGTCAGCAGGTTGATCGAGAACCCCATCAGCAGCATCAGGAACAGGGTGCCGACCAGCGACAAGGGCATGGCCAGTGCCGGGATGATCACGCTGCGCATCGACCCGAGGAAGAGATAGATCACGGCAACCACGATGATCAGTGCGAGTACGATGGTCTCGATCACCTCGTCGATCGCGATCTCGATGTATTCGGTCGAGTCATAGACGATGTCACCGTCCAGCCCCTGCGGAAACTGCGGCTCGATCTGATCGCGCCAGACCTGGCGCACGTCGGCGATCACGTCCAGTGCATTCGCGTCCGGCGACACCTCGATACCGATGAAGGTGGCGGACAAACCATTGAAACTGACCGAATTGTCGTAGTTTTCCGATCCCAGCTCGACCTCGGCGATGTCCATCAAGCGCACCAGTCCACCGTTGTCGGCCCGAACCACCAGCTGCTCGAATTCTTCCGGAGTGGACAAGTCGGTGGCCGCGGTCAGGTCGATCGTGACCGCCTGCCCCTTGGTTCGACCGACCGCCGACAAGACGTTGTTCGCCCGCAAGGCGCCGAACACATCCGAGCCGGTTACCCCCATTGCGGTCATCC
>JAABSN010000427.1 GCA_011390385.1 Thioalkalivibrio nitratireducens
CGTGCGTCGGTATGCCCGAAACCGTGAACGATGAACACGGAGTCCGGACGGATACGCTCTGTGACCCGCACGCGCACTCGGTTGCTGATCACTCCGTCCTGGTTCTTCAGGCGCACGTAATCGCCGCTGGAAACATTGAATCGAGTCGCGGCGAGGGGATTCACCCAAACCGCGTTCTCCGGCATCATTTCGAATAGCTGCGGGTTGTTGATCGTTCGGCCGAACGTATGAGCGGGGGCTCGGCCATAGTTCAGGTGGAAATAGCCATCCTCTGGCCGCTGCTGCGGCGTATATCGGGGCAGGGGATCGTGGCCATAGTAGGCGAGCGTCTCGGAGTAGAGTTCGATGCGGCCGCTTTCGGTGCGAAACTGAACGGTCTCTCCGGGCTTGAAATACATCGCGGTCTTGCGTGGGAAGTTCTTCACGCCGATGCGGCG
Organism: Thioalkalivibrio nitratireducens; assembly: GCA_011390385.1. The sequence continues at coordinate 438 of JAABSN010000427.1, forward strand.
CATTTCTTCGAGGGAGCTACCCACTTGTTGCAACTGCCAGTCGACGACCTCGGCATAGTCATCCCACGGGAAATAGTGTCCCAGGTCCAGACGCTCGGCGATCTGCTTGGCCATCCACCAGGCGGGCTTGCTTTCATGCCGCGGTTCGAACGCCGGTAGTGACACCGCGAGTGAGGGGTGGCGTTCGGGGCTGTTCCGGATGGGGTCGGTCCGCTCCAGGTAGGTGCATTCGGGCAGCACGACATCGGCGTAACCGGTGATTTCCGCCGGCATGGTATCGATGACAACGAAGAGGTCCAGTGACTGGGCAGCGGCGGCAATCTTCTCCGCACTGCTTGGTATGGTGTATGGGAGATTGGTGCCGTAGACGAACCAGCCCTTGAAGAAGGCGTCGGAACCGATCGATGCGTCGATGATGACATTGGTGATGCCCGATGGCACCAGCGGGTAGTCCTTCTGAACCACTGCTTTCCAGTCACTCTTCGGCTTCGGTGGATCGGGAGTGGGAAATTCGGCAAGCTCGACCCGCTCCTGGATGTAGAACCCGCCCTTGCGCCCCCATGAGCCCAGAAGCGCGTTCAGAATCGCGATCGCCCTGCTCCTCTGGGTGTCATCACCGTACCAGGTGACGTGGCGACCGGGGTGGACGAGGGTCGCGGGTGCGTGACGTGCCATTTCCCGCGCTGTTTCGCGTATCAGGTCCGGGCGGATACCCGTCTCCAGAAAGGCCCACTCCGGATGGAAGGGTCTGACATGTTCGGCCAGTTGTTCGAAGCCCTTCGTGTAACGGGCCACGTAGTCGTGGTCATAAAGATCCTCGTGGATCAGGACATGCATCCAGGCGAGCAGGAGTGCGATATCGGTGCCAGGCCGAATGGGTAGCCAGTGCCTGGATTTGCCGGCCGCCACCGAAAAGCGCGGATCAACGGTGATGACGCTGGCATTCTTTTCCAGCGCCTTGATCCATGTCTGTACCTGACCGTTATGAAGGTTTTCGCCCAGATGCGAGCCGATCAACACGATGCAGCGGGAATGCTCCATGTCGGTGCGGTCGGGCGAGCCGACACCCTCGCCGTAGGTGAGGGCGAAGCCGATATCCCGCGGACCGCGGCATTGGGCGAAGGAGGGCTGGGTGTAACCGGTGGACCCGTAGGCGGTCAGCAATTGGCGGAAATGGCTACCGCCAACGCCGTGGGAAAACAGGCAGAGACGGTCATCCCCGTGCTTGTCCGCGATCACACGCATGCGTTCGGCGATATGATCGAGTGCCTCGTCCCAGGAGACGGGTTTGAATTGCTGACGCCCGTTTTCCTCGACGCGGAGCATCGGCTGGCGCAGCCGGTCCGGGTCCTTGTAGCTGCCCAGCCCACCCGTTCCCCGAGTGCATAGCCGGCCCTGACTATGGAGGTCCTCGGGATGGCCCAGAACCTTCCAGGGCTGCCCATCCTCCTCGTAAACCGTTCCGGCGCAACGCCAGAAACAGATGTTGCAAACAGTGGGCGATGTCCGTACCTGGCCGGCCCCGGGTAGCGGCGGGTCCGCGCACCCGGTCAGGAGACCCGACGCGGCGGCGCCAGCGCCGACCATTGCGGAGAGTTTCAGGAATTCACGACGTTTCATGCGATGATCCCGGAACATGCTGTAGACATAAAGGAGACGGGGCCCGAGGCCCCGTCCCCGCTATCCGGCGTCACAGAATCCGGTAGCTTCCGTTTTCTGCGATCTCCAGGTTCTCGTTCAGGTAACGCACCTTGTAACCCTGGCCCTTCAATGCACGGTAAACCATCTCCGCACGGATGCCATTGGCGCAATAGGCGAGAATCTCCTTGTCCTTGTCGAGCCGATCGAGATTGGCTTCGACCTGCTCCAACGGGATGTGCACCGAGTCGGGAATCGTGCCCGTTGCCGCCTCCTGATCGGAACGTACATCGAGCAGGATCACACCGTCACGGGATTTCTCGAGTGCGATGAAGTCCTCGGGCGCGATCGCGCCTGGAGCGAGTTTTTTCACATAGCGAATCGTATTCGCCAGTTGGTTGCTCTCGACCGGGAGTCCGGCGGAGGTCCAACCCTCGAGGCCACCCTTGAGAATGGTGGTGTTGCGGTACCCCCAACTGCGCAATTCACGAAATGCCACCAGTACGTCGCGGCTTGCGTGGGTATCGCTGTAGAGGATGATCGGCGCCCGCTGGTCGGCAACGCCCGGCAGCTCGGCAATGGTCTGATCGCGAATGAACTGCTCGGTCAGTGCCTCGAAGTTCGCCGCCGGCATCGTTGCCGCGCCAGGAAGGTGCCGTTGGGCGCTGATGACGGGATTGCGCGTGTCGATGATCACGTGGGCATCATCCAGGTTTTCCGCGACCCATTGAGGTTCCGCGTGCAGGGGCAGTTCGGCCTTCTGCCAGCCAGGGTGCCCGGCCTGAAATCCCTTGATGTTGGTATAGCCCAGGTTCTGCGCGATACCGACGGCTTCAGCGGTGTAAGGGCAGGTGGGACCGCCACAATAGA
>JAABSN010000428.1 GCA_011390385.1 Thioalkalivibrio nitratireducens
CGATGTTCGAAGACGCGAGGCCGCGTTGCTGCGCACCCTCGGTGCGCGCCGCCAGCAGATCCGCAACAGCCTGCTGGCGGAATTTGGTGCGCTGGGCATGCTGTCGGGCCTGCTGGCCGCAATCATCGCCACCGCGGTCGGTGCCCTGTTGGCCTGGCGGGTCTTCGGCTTCGACTACACGATCAACCCGATGACCTTCGTTCTCGGCGTCGGTGGCGGCACTCTTGGTATCGGTCTGGCCGGATGGATGGGTACCCGCCGTGTGCTCGGACAGGCCCCGCTGAAAGTCCTCCGCGGTCCCGAATGAGGGGCAGCTCCGGGCCGCGGATTCCGAGGGCTTTCGGTCATTCGAGAACTTCCCGGATGGCACGGATATACTGAACGGATGCGTCATTCACTCCTGACCGATCAGAAGCTGCAGGGCATGGAACGCCCCGCGCTGTGCAGGCACTTTGCCGGTTCCGAAGAGCCCGATGCCCAGCTTTCAGCGGCCCTCGCCTACGCACTGGACTCGGTGGACCAGTCGGGTTTGCAGACACATCCGCTCGATGTCGCGGAGATCCTCCGGCGGCTGAACGTCGACCGCCAGACATTGATCGCCACCCTGTTGATACCCGCGGTCTTCGCGCATCGGATCACCCATGAGCAGATGACGCAGCAATTCGGCGACGTGGTGGCCCGGCTGACCGAGAATGTCAGCAACCTGGTGCGCAGGCGCTTCGAAACTCCAACGGCACGCCCCGAACAGGCCGAACGCCTGCGCCGGATGCTGCTCGCCATGGTCGACGACGTGCGTGCAGTGCTGATCAAGCTGGCTTTCCGGTTGCAGAACCTGCGCATCGCGGCGAAAAAGGACGACCCGGATAACCACCTCCTGGCGCAGGAGACGCTCGACGTGATCGCGCCGCTGGCCAACCGGCTGGGAATCGGCTCACTGAAATGGGAAATGGAGGATCTGTCGCTGCGCATCCTCAAACCCGAAGCGTACCGCGCCATCGCGAACGGGCTCGATGCCAACCGGAGTGCGCGCGAAGCCTACGTCGATGGCTTCACCCGGGAACTCGAGGCCGCCCTCCGCTCGGATGGCATTCAGGCCAGGGTATTCGGACGGCCCAAGCACATCTACAGCATCTGGCGCAAGATGCAGAAGAAGCAACTGGAGCTCGATGATCTGACCGACCTGCGCGCGACCCGGGTCATCGTCGACGATCTTTCGACCTGCTACACGGTGCTGGGGATCGTGCACAATCGCTGGCCGCACCTGCCCCGCGAGTTCGACGACTACATCGCCAATCCCAAGGACAATGGCTACCAGTCCCTGCACACGGCCGTCATCGGACCCGAGGGCAAGGTCGTCGAGGTACAGATCCGTACCCGGGCAATGCACGAGTTCGCCGAACTCGGCGTCGCCGCACACTGGCTCTACAAGGAGGGTGGGCGGGAAGACAAGGCTCTGAATCGAGCCATCGCCTCACTGCGGCAACTGCTGGAAGCGGAAGGGGACGATCAGAACCTGCTCGAGGATTTTCAGAGCGAAGTACTGCATCAGCGCGTCTTCGTCATGACACCCCAGGGCGAGGTGCTGGATCTGCCCGCCGGGGCCACGCCGCTCGACTTCGCCTACAACGTGCACACCGAGGTGGGTCACCGCTGCCGCGGCGCCAAGGTCGACGGACGCATCGTACCCCTGACCTACCGTCTGCGCTCCGGGCAGAGGGTCGAAATTCTCACCACCCGTCAAGGCGGGCCGAGTCGTGACTGGCTGAACCCGAATCTCGGCTACCTGCGTACCAGTCGTGCCCGGAACAAGGCGCGAAGCTGGTTTCGCCAGCAGAACCACGAGGAGCATCTGGCAAACGGGCGCAATCTGCTCGACCGGGAGTGCCAGCGCCTCGGACTCACCCAGGTCGACCATGACGATCTGGCCTCAAGATTGGGTTACCGCCGCTCGGAAGACATGCTGGTGGCGCTGGGTGCCGGAGATCTGACCACGGGGCAGGTCGCACAGAAACTGCAGGTGGATAACGCGCCGAGTCCGCCGATACTGCGCGCGCGCAAGCGCCCCGTGAACGACGGCGTCCCGTCCGGAGGGGGCGATATTCACATCCGTGGCGTGGGCGGCCTGCTGACGAGCCTGGCCAACTGCTGCAGCCCGGTCCCGGGAGATGCCATCATCGGCTTCATCACCCGTGGCAAGGGTGTGTCGGTACATCGGCGCGACTGCGTGAACATCCTGCACCTGCCGGAAGAAAAGCACTCACGGCTGATCGCGGTGAGCTGGGGCGAGGAAGCTCCGACACAGGCGGTCGATCTGCTCCTGGAAGCGCAGGACCGTCCGGGCCTGCTGCGCGACATCAGCAACATCTTCGCGAATGCGAACGTGAACCTGCTCGCGGTGCAGACGCGCACCAACCCGGTCGACCGCGCGGTACACATGGAACTGACGGCCGAAGTCGAAAGCCTCAGTCAGCTCAGCGGCCTCTTTGATCGCATTCAGTCGTTACCCAACATCTACAGCGTCCGCAGGCGCTCCAGTATCGCCGCTGCAAGACACTGACGACGCGCCGCGGCCGCCTTCGCGGAACAGCAACGCATGATCCGCGGCAAATGACGCTCCAATCCGGCCATACCTCGTCGACAGTTTCATTGCCTTCGGGTCGACGCACGATTCACGGCAAAGGGTGTGGCCGCGCATACGAATCACTCTTGCTGACCGCGGCGGATCCGACAGGAAACAAGATTCCGGCCCGGAGACACCGCCACACGCGGGAATCCAAACCCCACCGCGCCGGTCGTGCACGGACCGTTCCAGCAACCGAACTGGGCACGCCCCATCAAGTACGGTCTTGCATGACAGCCGGTCAACGGACGTTCTGCAGCAGCAACAACTGCTGCGGTGGAATCGGCTCTTCGAATGCGAACAGAGGGTGCCCGCTCAGAC
>JAABSN010000429.1 GCA_011390385.1 Thioalkalivibrio nitratireducens
CGGTTGTGGACAGTCACGATGCCGAGGATGCATTTCCGCTTGTGCTGCTGGTCGCAAATGAAACCGGCTATCGCAACCTGACGCGGTTGATATCAGTCGCCTATACCCGGGGGCAGCATCTCGGGTTGCCGCGGGTAACGCGGGATTGGGTGAGCGAGCATAGTGAAGGGCTGATTGCGCTGTCTGGCGGTGCCAGAGGCGATATCGGTCGCGCCCTGCTGGTCGGTCGCGAGGAGCTGGCGGCGGAGCGTCTGGCGCATTGGATGACCTGCTTCCCCGGCCGTTTCTATCTGGAGCTGCACCGAACCGGCCGCGAAGGGGATGAGGATCACCTGCATGCCGCCGTCGCGCTGGCTGGGGCGCAGGGCTGTCCGGTGGTTGCCACCAACGACGTGCGTTTTCTTCAGAGCGATGAGTTCGAGGCCCATGAGGCGCGGGTCTGCATCGGCGAGAGTCGCACGCTGGACGATCCGCGCCGGGCGCGGCGCTACTCAGAGCAGCAGTATCTGCGCTCGCCACAGGAAATGGCAGAGCTGTTCGCCGATCTGCCCGAGGCCATAGAGAATTCCGTCTGTATCGCCGTGCGCTGCAATTTCAGCCTGACCCTCGGGCAGCCCTGCCTGCCGGATTATCCGGTACCCAAGGATCTGGGCATGGAAGCCTATTTCCGGCGACTGTCGCACGAGGGGCTGGATGAGCGGCTGGTAAAGCTCGGGCTTGATGCTGAACCGGATACCGTGGCTGCCTACCGGCAGCGCCTCGATTTCGAACTGGACACCATCATTCAGATGGGATTCCCCGGCTACTTTCTGATCGTCATGGATTTTATCCGCTGGGCCAAGCAGAACGGTATTCCGGTGGGCCCCGGGCGCGGCTCGGGTGCCGGCTCGCTGGTGGCCTATGCGCTCGAGATCACGGATCTCGATCCTCTGCAGTATGACCTGCTGTTCGAGCGGTTCCTGAATCCCGAGCGGGTGTCCATGCCCGACTTCGACGTTGACTTCTGCATGGAGCGGCGTGACCGGGTCATCGATTACGTGGCAGACAAATACGGCCGCGAAGCCGTCTCCCAGATCATTACCTTTGGCACCATGGCGGCCAAGGCCGTGGTGCGCGACGTGGCACGGGTGCAGGGCAAGCCCTACGGACTTGCCGACCGGCTGTCCAAGATGATCCCCTTCGAAGTGGGAATGACCCTCGGCAAGGCGCTGGAGCAGGAAGAGACGCTGCGCGAATTCCTCGCCGAGGATCCGCAGGCCCAGGAAATCTGGGACATGGCGGAGCTCCTGGAGGGACTCACCCGGAACGTCGGCAAACATGCCGGCGGTGTCGTGATCGCCCCGGCGCGGATTACCGATTTTTCACCGCTGTTCTGCGACGAGAGCGGCAGTGGCCTGGTCACGCAATATGACAAGGGCGATGTCGAGGACGCCGGTCTGGTGAAGTTCGACTTCCTCGGCCTGCGCACGCTGACCATCATCGACTGGGCCGTGCGCATCATCAACGACGAGCGCGCGGGGCTGGGGGAGATGCCGCTCGAGATCGAGCAACTCCCGCTTGACGACAGCGCCACTTTCGAGCTTCTCAAGCAGGCAGAAACCACGGCGGTATTCCAGCTGGAATCCCGTGGCATGAAGGAACTCATTGCGCGGCTGAAGCCGGATTCTTTCGAGGATATCATCGCGCTGGTTGCGCTATTCCGCCCGGGACCGCTGCAGTCGGGAATGGTCGACAACTTCATCAACCGCAAGCATGGGCGCGAGGCTATTGCCTACCCGGACCACAGCTATCAGCACGCTTGTCTGAAGCCCATTCTCGAGCCCACCTACGGCATCATTCTGTACCAGGAACAGGTCATGCAGATCGCCCAGGAGCTGGCTGGTTACAGTCTTGGCGAAGCCGATCTGCTGCGCCGCGCCATGGGCAAGAAGAAGCCCGAGGAAATGGCCAAGCAGCGCGAGGTGTTCGCGCAGGGCGCGGCCGGTCGTGGTATTGACGCAGATCTCGCCACGCGCATTTTCGACCTGGTGGAAAAGTTCGCCGGCTACGGTTTCAACAAGTCGCACTCCGCCGCCTATGCGCTGGTGTCCTACCAGACTGCGTGGCTGAAAACCCATTACCCCGCGGCATTCATGGCGGCGGTCATGAGTTCGGAAATGCAGAACACCGACAAGGTGGTGGTGCTGATCGAGGAAGCCCGGCGCATGGGACTCACAGTCAAGCTGCCCGATGTCAATGAGGGCGAGTACCGCTTTACCGTGAATGTGCGACGCGAGATTGTCTACGGGTTGGGGGCGATCAAGGGCCTCGGTGAGGGACCTGTCGAGCTGCTGCTTGCTGCCCGAGCCGGTGATGGCCACTTCACCGACCTGTTCGATTTCTGCGCGCGTACCGATCCACGCAAAGTGAACCGCAGGGCCATCGAGGCGCTGGTGCGCGCGGGTGCCTTCGATTCACTCGAGGTTGCGCGCTGGATTCTGATGGCCAGCATCGACGACGCGCTTCGCGCTGCCGAACAGAATGCCGCCAATCGCGACGCCGGCATGCTCGACCTGTTCGGAGAATCCGTGGTCACCGCCGATGCCGCTGCCGGCGATCCCTACGCGGGGTTCCGCGAGGTTCGTCCCTGGTCGGATCGAGAGCGTCTCAGTGGTGAAAAGGAAACCCTGGGCCTTTATGTGACGGGACATCCGATCGACGAATACGAAACGGAAGTGCGGCGCATGGCGCCGGTGCGCATCGTCGATATGCGTGCGGACGGCAAGGGCACCCAGCGTCTGGCGGGGCTTGTTATCTCTCTGCGGACCGTGAAGACGGCCCGGGGCACCATGGCGATCGCGGTGGTTGACGATCGCAGCGCGCGCATTGAAGTGACCGCTTTTGCAGAGACCTACAACGAATGTCGCAATGTGCTGGTCAAGGATGCGATCGTGGTGG
>JAABSN010000430.1 GCA_011390385.1 Thioalkalivibrio nitratireducens
CATAAGACGGCCCTGGGCCGGCCTCGCCGATCCAGCCGCAATCGGCCTGTGGCGGGATGCTGTAGCCCAGATGCGAAAGGGCATAGACGAGTGTCATGGCCGTGTGTTTGATACCGTCCTCGTTGCCGGTGATCACGCAGCCACCCACCTTTCCGTAAAAGATCGACTGCCCCGCCGCGTTCAGCAACCCCGACATCGCATAGAGCCGCTCGATCAGTACCCGGCAGACGCTGCTTTCCTCCCCGAGCCAGATCGGCGTGCCGATGACGAGAATGTCGGCCGAAAGAACTTTTTTCCACAGCATGGGCCAGTCGTCGCGGTCGAAGCCATGCTCGGTCATGTCGGGATAGATCCCAGGCGGGACGGTGTGGTCGAGCATGTGCAGATGCTCAACCGCGACGCCGGCGCGCTCCATGATCGTCGCGGAGACACCCAGGAGCAGCCGGGTATGGCTATCCTTTGCCTGCCGCTTGAGCGAGGTGTTCACGAACAGGGCGGACAGCCCTCCGAAGTCGATATGGTTTTCGGCGCACAGCGCCTGCTGGTGATCGGCCAAGACCATGCTGTCATCTCCTGTCTGATGCGCTCAAAGTCTCGGACTCCCGGATTGTGCTTTGATTCCTTCCACACTGCAGCGTGACAGGACACTAGGCATCCCGGAGAAACGGTGCGAACGTCCGCAAAGGACGTGAGCTCAGCCACGGTGTTGGAGGAGATCAGGACCCCGCTCAGAGTCCAGACTGTGTGCAGCTCCACGGTAACAAGTTGGCATTCTTGATGGTTACCGGAGCCGGCGCTGAATCAGCGTAACGCCGCCAATAGCGTGCGCGCGATGCGTTCGGCCTGCCCGGCGTATCCGCCGCCGAAGAGGTTGTAATGATTGAGGATGTGATAGAGGTTGTAGAGGTCGCGCCGCACGGTGTAGCCCGAATCGAGAGGCCGGGCTTCATTGTAGGCGGCGAAGAATTCGGCGCCGGGATGTCCGAACAGTTCCATCATCGCGATGTCTGCTTCACGGTCGCCGTAGTACACCGCGGGATCGAAAATGGTTGGTGAACCGTCGCGCAGAAACCCCCAGTTGCCGCTCCAGAGATCGCCGTGCAACAACGAAGGCTCGGGCCTGTACTGGGTGAAGAAAATGTCCAGATCCGTCTCCAGTCGGCCGACCGCGTCCAGCAGGCCGGCGCCAGCGCCATTGTCGCGGGCCAGTCGGCGTTGAAAGGCCAGTCGGTGTTTGCGGTAGAAGGCGACCCAGTCTTTATTGGGTGAATTCGGTTGGTGTGTGCTGCCGATGAAGTTGTCCCTGTTCCAGCCGAAATGTGCGCCGGTGATGGCGTGCAGCGCGGCGACGCCATGGCCGAGCGCCGCCCCATCGGCGGAACCGCCGAGGTCGAGATGTTCAAGGACCAGGAAGCAGGCATCGCCATGATCCGTCAGGGCGATGGCGCGCGGTATCCGCAGGGCTTCGCAGCGCGCGAGTTCCTCCAGGCCGGCGGCCTCCGCCTCGAACATGGCGCGCAGCCGCGCATGGTTCTTCTTGACGAAAAAACGTCGGCCGTCGGTGCCGCTCAGACTGAAACCCTGGCTGATCGAGCCACCGCCGACACCGGAACTGCGCGCCGGGAGGAAATCCGCCCCGGTAGCATTCCTGATGGACTCGCGTATGGTTTCGATCCATGGCTCCATGCTGCGGGTTCTCCCGGAGTTCAGATACAGCCGGCGGCCGTGTAACCCGGAGCGTCGCAGAAATCCCTTCTGGTGACCTGTCGCGGGTCGGGGATGCCCAGTCCGGCGAGGTGATCTTCCCGTGCCTGCGCCAATCGGTCGGGAGGCGTTACCGGGAAAAGGATCGCGTTCAGCGACGGCGGGGTCAACCCCAGTCTTACCGCGTAGATGATGCGGTACGCGAACACCCGCTGGACATAGTCCCTCGTTTCATGAAAGGGGATCAGTTCGATCCAGATATCCGGGTCGATGTGACCTGCTTCGGGTAGCCACGAGCGCACGCGGTGCGCACCAGCGTTGTAAGCGGCGGTCGAGAGCAGGCTGTGGCCGCCGAAACCGTCGAGATTGCGGCGCAGGTAGTAGGTGCCGAGGCGGGTGTTGTTGGCGGGGTCGAGGATATCGTTGTTGTTGCGGATGCGAACCCCGGCACTCCTGGCAACCGAGCGACCAGTGGCGGGCATGATCTGCATGATGCCGAGGGCACCGGCACCCGAGCGCACGTCATGCAGGAAGGCGCTTTCCTGACGGGCAATGGCCATCGCCCAGGCCGGGTCGATGCCCTGGTTGCGTGCACCATCGACGATCAGGTCGGTGAACGCGAGCGGGAAGCGCAGATCGATGTCGCCCCAATTGCGCGCCCGCGCCACGGTGAAGATCGCCCGGTCGTGCCAGCCCCAGTCCGCGAACAGGCGTGCGGCTGCCTCCTGTTCGTCGGGCGTGAGATCATTGATCATGTGGGACCATTCGCGACGCGCCTCGGGCAAGCGATCGAGCAGCACGAGTTCGCGCATGCGTTCGACTGCGGGGATGCGCGCCACCTGTTGCAGCAGGCCGGACGGGACCGATAGCGGCTGATGGTCGATTCGGTAGGGCTGGTCGAGGCGATCTGCCGCCATGAAACCGAAAAAGTTTCGTTCCTGCGCGGCGCGCCGGTAGGCTTGTTCGGCCTCCACGCTGCGGCGCAGTTGTTCCAGTGCCCTTGCGCGCCAGTACTGCCATTGGGCCTCGGCACCGGTATTGGCGCTCATGGCGTCGACTGCGGCAACGACCATGGGCCAGTCGCGATCCCGCAGTCCGGAGCGAAGCTGCCACTGTCGCAGTTGATCGTCGAAGACGTTTTCGGGAAGCGAAGCCATGAACGGCAGAGCCTCGGGGAGGCCGCGAACGGCCAGGCGCAGGGCCAGCGCATGCTGGAGCCGCTGCTG
>JAABSN010000431.1 GCA_011390385.1 Thioalkalivibrio nitratireducens
ATGACGAATGAGTGCTGAAAAGATCGTGCATATAGAAGGTGACAACTGGGAAACCGAAGTCGTGCAGGCCGCGATTCCGGTAGTGGTCGATTTCTGGGCGGAGTGGTGCGGTCCCTGCCGGGCCATCGCGCCGATCCTCGACGACCTGTCCGGCGAACTCGACGGCAAGGTCAAGATCGTCAAGGTCGATGTCGACAAGAACCCGCAGATCGCCGGCAATTTCGGCATCCGCTCGATCCCGACCCTGCTGATCATGAAGGGCGGTGCGGTCCAGGAGCAAATGGTCGGCGCCCTGAGCAAGACCGCCCTATTGGACAAACTCAAGCCCTATATCGCCTAGCCAGACCCCGCCCGAAAAGGATTTCGTCTGGGGTCTAGCTTAGGATAAGGTAGGTGGCGAGAGCGAGAAAGAAAAGACCGAGAAGGATCTTGCTGAAGGGAACGTTCTTCCGACTGAGCTTGAGCATGGCCTGGGTTGTAAGTCCATAGCGCGTCAAGATAATAGCGACCATGAGCGGAAGAATGAACATGGCGTTGTAAAGCAACAGCAGGCCCCACATTCTTGCCCGGAAAGCGCCGACGGCGCCGCCAGCGTCGCGAAGGACCAGCGCCAGCGTCGGCACGTAGACTTGTCCCGTGCAGACGGTTTCGAGAGCGGTTACAAAGACACCGGCAGCAAAACCACCGATCAGGATGTGGCGGCTTCTGACGCCGTTTCTGATCAGCGCGTGAATCAGCTTCTTGATTTTGGCCGGCAATTGCACGGTCACATCAACCGGGTTATGCGATCGACGATACCGGAATGCATCCCGGAAGGAGAGCGCGGCAAGGATCAGGAGTATCATCGCCAGAGCCGTTTCAAAGGCGATACGGGCGGCGGGGTAAGCCTCAAGCATATGCAAGGACCGTAACAGACCGAAACCGATGGCGGTATAGGTAACAAACGAGGCGAACGTGTATGCAGCACCCATAAGCAGCAGACCTCCCCCCCTAACGCCGGCAGCGACAAGCATGCTCATGAAGAAAACGAGGGTGGATATGGCGCAGGGGTTGATGCCATCAATGAGTCCGGCGGCAAGCACCGCTGGCACGGTAAAGGCTTTTGCCCGTTCCCGCGCCGTTTCAATACCCTTATTGGCCTCCCATAAGACGGGCTGCGGAGGCTGCCAGCCAGGGAACATCCGCTCCTCAATCAATCGGTCCAGCAAAGGTGTCAGCCCGCTGCTGATCTCGTCAATGCCGCAAAGGGCATGCCCGTAATCAACAACCATGGAGACGGATGCGTTATTCGTAATCCCGAGCGCCTGCTGATAGGCGATCAGCATGACGACATTGGAGACCACGCCGGTATCATGGCGTTCGATGCGGTAGAATCCCGCGTAATGTTCACGCAGCTCAGGCAGAATTTCCCGCGAAACACGGAGGCATTCGGGACACCCAGGCTCGAAAAAATAATCGATAATGACAGGAGGAACCGCCACGATATCACTGCCACCTGTGTTCATATCGGCAGACCGGCGATCTTTGGGGACGCCACCAGCGAGCGGCGGCGAACTGCCAGCCGACCGTTCAACCCGACCGTTCAAATGGAGTCTCAGGTGCGGTTGCTTGGGGTCGTTGGTGGCGGCATAAACGCTTTTCTTGACCTTACCGTGGTAGCCTTTCAGTAAATATCTAACCTCAATCACCGTGTTTGTGCCGGGCGCAACGCTGGTATCGCGGAGCGAGGCCGTCGCCCCGCAACAGGCCCGTACCCAGCTAAACGTCAGGGTCTCATCGCCCCGGTTTTCCACGACAAACTGATGCACGGCAACATCGTTATCCTTCAACACACCGAAATCATAGATTGGCGACGCACAGACGGCATGTGGGGCGGCGGATGCTGGAAGCATAAATCCAGCCATAACCACCAAGACGAATCCGAACAAGGGAACATATTTCACATTTTGTTTCACGGAACAGCATACTGCCCTGCGGCAGCATCGTCCGTCAAACGGTATTTTCGCGATGTGATACGATCATGCCCAAGTCCACAAAATCCAGTTGCTTTTGTCCTAGGCCTCGTCGCGGATGGCGCTGGCCAGGAAGTCGCCCATCTGCACGGTTGTTTTCGCCTCCTGCTTGCGATCCGCCGGCAGCAGTTCCGCCGTAAGGTATGATTCCGCCAGCGCCTTGGCCACGGCACGATCAATCGCATCGGCCGCCTCGTACTGGGCAAAGCTGAACCGCAGCATCAGCGCCGCCGACAGGATCTGGGCCACCGGATTCGCAATACCCTTACCGGCGATGTCCGGCGCCGAACCACCCGCCGGCTCGAACAGACCGAAACCGGTCTCGTTCATGCTGGCCGAGGAAAGAAACCCCATCGAGCCGGTCAGCATCGCGATCTCGTCGGAGAGGATATCGCCGAACAGGTTCGGGCAGAGCAGCACATCGAACTCCGAAGGCCGGCGCAGAAGCTGCATCGCCGCGTTGTCGACATAGATATGCTCGAGCGCGACATCGGGGAACTCGCCCTTGACCTCCAGGACCACCTCGCGCCACAGCACGGATGTGGTCAGCACATTGGCCTTGTCGACCGAGGTCACCTTGCCGCGTCGGATACGCGCCGCCTCGAAAGCCTTACGGGCAATGCGGGCGATCTCGTGGCGGCTGTACCGCATCGTGTCAAACGCCTCCTCCGCCTCCCCCTCGCCCTGGCGGCCCTTCGGTTGACCGAAATAGATGCCTCCGGTCAGTTCGCGCACGCAGAGGATATCGAAGCCGCGCGCCGAGATATCGGCACGCAGCGGGGAGAGATGTTCCAACCCGCCATGCAGCCGCGCCGGACGCAGGTTGCAGAACAGCCCGAAATGGGCACGCAGCGGCAGCAGCGACGCCCGCTCCGGCTGTTCGCTGGCCGGCAGTTTCTCCCAGGCGGGGCCAC
>JAABSN010000043.1 GCA_011390385.1 Thioalkalivibrio nitratireducens
CGAGATCGGCCGAATGCGTCTGCGGATCGAGATCGGACGGGATGGCGTCCACTTCGAGCAGGCTCTTGCTGGCGTCGCCCCAGATGCCGCCGTAATACAGCGTTCCACCCGATTCCCAGGTCTCGAGGTCAGTCAGGTGCGTATCGGCATCGGAGATCTGGTCATGACGGGTATCGAGCTCGGCCGACGTCATCGAGCGGTAATGTCCCCAGGCACCGCTCGGGTACATCGCCGTGATCACGGCATAGCGCCACTCGTTGTGCAGCGGGCTCCAGTAGCGCTCGAAGTCGATCAGTCGCCCGGCGAGCGGGCGAAGCAGGTCACTGACGTCTGCGGATTCGAGGTGATAGTGGAGCACCGTGCGTGGCTGATTCGGATCGTTGACCCAGACGCCGGCAAAACGCACGTCGCCGTCCGGCTCGGTGTAGGCCTCGAAGTCGATGATGGCCAAGCCTGACCGGAAATACTGGTCCAGCCAGGCCTGGAATTGCTCCTCGGTGTTGGTCGTGTGGAGCGCGAAGCTGTAGTCATCGCCGTCCTCGAGGAAGATCGCCGAGTAGCGCTTGTCGGCGCCGAAATAGCCCACCTCGACGTCCAGGAAGCGACCGTTCAGCGCGCCGACTTCGTTGAAGAAATCCGTCCATTGGCTGGTCGATCCCTGGATCAGTGTATGAACCGTACCCTCGACAGGAAAGAAGATGCCGCTGAAACGCTCCTCGCTGCCCGTCCAGCGCACCTCGATATCCGTGGGCTGTCGGTCCAGCAGCGACTGGAACGCCGTGGCCGCGTCCCATTCGGCGCGGGTGAGATCGCGCACGAAGCGAGACTCAGAGTTCTTGGCCCGCTTGTCGGTGGTCAGGAAATCTGTCGCACCCTGATGCTGGATCGGTTGCGATTCGTCGGCTTGCAGGGTGCTGGAGACAGCATGGACGGCCAAAAGGATCATCGCAACCCGACCCGCGCGCAGGAGCCTGCGCCGACCCTGCTTCAGTGCGAGCGTTTCGGTGCCGGAAGCCGGATGCTGCAAGGGTCGTGGGCAGATGCAGTTACGAAATGAATTTTCGTCGTCGGTCCGTCTTTGCATGAGGATTCGGTGGGTGTGGGACGAGTCGAAAATCGGCCGCGCCGTCGCGCTGCCGATACATTTGAAGAGTACGCAGAAGCCCGGTTTTTCGGGACATCAGCGGCGGAATGCGCTGATCCCAAGGACCTGCCAGATTGCTGGACAAGGTTTCTTCCGCCCGGATGGGGCAGGTTGTCCTTGCCGTCCGCTGGACCGTCGCGCAACCCGGATTGCCGATCTGGTCGAGAGCCTGAAAGCTGATCAAACGGCGTCTGGAAAGACAGGAAAAGGGAGCTCGAGAGCAGTTCCAGGCCGGTCATCTTCGCGGTTGACTTCAACTTTTCTGTGCCAAACTCTTCAACTCATACCTGTATGCTACAAGACATCTCTTCACTGCAAGCATGGAGCAAATTCATGAAATTACGTTTGATTTTTCCGATCATTGCGATCATTGCGCTGATCGGCTGTCAGTCCGAAGAGCCCGACGATTCCATCGAGGAAGCCGGTGAGGCGATTGAACAGGCCGCCGAAGAAACCGGCGAAGCGGCCGAGGCGGTCGCGGAAGACGCGCAGGAGTCTGCGGCCACGGCAGGCGACCGCGTGCGCGAAATGGCCGACCAGGCCGGCGAACGAATGGGTGAGATGGCAGACGACTTCGAGGATGGTGCCGAAGCTGCCTGGCGCCGCGCTGCGGAAGCTGCCGCCCGCGCCAGGATCAAGGCGCAACAGCTGGCCGAGAGCGGTTACGAACGCGGCTCCGATGTCTGGACACAGATGCGTGACGAGGCGATGCAAGCGCGCGATGAGGCACGGCAAGCCATGGAAGAAGCCCAGGAATACGGCGGAGAAGCATGGGACACGCTTCGCGATCGGACTCAGGAATCGATGGACGACCTGCAAGGATTCTGGCAGGAGCTGACTGACGACAACAACTCCTGATCTGATTCAGTCGGTGTATCGAGCACCCGCCGGGAACCTCTCGGCGGGTGCTTTTCTTTCCGGGCAGGGTTCGTCGAATGCATCTCGCCACGAATGACAGCTATCGCCCTTACTATTAACCCGGCAACGAAATTCCTACGGTATTCGTTGCACGGCATTTGCGGCACATGTCCGCAAATGCCTTCGCTTCGCGGTCCCGGCCGTTCCGGCCGGGCATTCACCCGGCAATCTATTTGATTGCCGGGTTAATAGTAAGCGTTGCCGGTATAGCGATCGCGTTTCTGCATGATCCGTCTTTCGTCATGGCTGGACTTCATGCCGGTACCCGTGCGTAAGGGGCTCCGGATCGTGGTTGACGCCGGGCGAAACTGGATTGAAAGCCAGGCATTCATCTACGCTGCCGCACTGGCCTTCTTCACGACGTTCTCGATCGCGCCGGTGATGATCATGGCCGTTGCGGTTGTCGGCCTGATCCTGGGCCCGCGGGTCGCCGAGGGCGAATTGCTCGAGCAACTCCGGGGATTTGTCGGCCCGGAGGCGGCCAGCGCGGTCGAAACCGCCGTGCTCAATTCGCAGATCGATCAATCCGGTTGGCTGCCGATGATTGCGGGCATCGCGGCGACCATCGTTGGAGCCACAACGGTTTTCGCACAGATGCAGCAGTCCCTGAACGCCATCTGGGACGTTGCGCCACGTCCCAAGCGCAGCGGAATCTGGCGGTTCATCAAGGCGCGGTTGCTGTCGCTCACGGTGGTCCTGGCGATCGGTTTCGTCCTGTTGG
This sequence comes from Thioalkalivibrio nitratireducens, assembly GCA_011390385.1. The sequence continues at coordinate 2,784 of JAABSN010000043.1, forward strand.
TGTCGCTCGCGCTCAGCGTGTCTCTGCGCGCGGTCATCGTATTCGCCGAGCAATGGTTGCCCGTGCCGGGCTGGGTCATGGTTGGCGCCGAGATCGTGGTCTCGATGACCGTGGTGACGTTGCTGTTCGCGGCCATCTTCAAGGTGCTGCCGGACGTGGTGCTCTCGCTTCGGGACGTGCTCGTCGGTGGTTTCGTGACCGCGCTCCTGTTCACGCTTGGCCGATCGCTGATCGCGATGTATCTCGCCAACACGGCAACGGCTTCGGCTTACGGTGCAGCAGGTTCATTGGCGTTGCTGCTGTTATGGGTCAATTATTCGTCCCTGATTCTTCTGTTTGGTGCCGCGTTGACGCGGGCGCAGTTCGAAGCGCGTGGCCACGCGGTCATCCCCCGTAACGGTGCAGTGCGGGTGCACCGCCAGCTGGGCACCTCTGAACAATGATGCACAAGCGCCGCGGGCGAGGCGGGCGAGCGAAGGCGTCCTTTCCGGGCCGTCAAGCGAGCGGAACGCAGTCCACGGCGCTTGTGCGACGGCCCGGCGGGAGCCCCTGTGCCGGCACGACTCGGCGTTGCGTTTTTTGGCAAGGGAGCGCCCTTTCCAAGAGGCCTGACGCCGCGGATGAGCGCTTTCCGACTCGCCCGACGGGCGCGCGTCTGAGACGACATTGCGGCGTTGCAATGCTTGTAAATGGCGTGCCATTCACTGCGGAGTGCGCCTTGCACTGTCGACTCAGCCACGCTCTGAAAGTTACAGGATGAGTGGCGGGGTGCGCCAGGGCAAATGGAACGAATCGCGTTCCGGTTCGGCAAGTTTCGTATACTTCGATCACCGTGGCGAGCTCGCCAGCTTGCTCTGTTCAACGTCTGCGGGCCGTATCACGCTTCATTTCCCCCTTGATTTCCTCTGATATCCGAAACGAGAATCTTCCATCGTGCGAAAGTTATTTCTTCAGGCCGTGCTGGCCAGCACCGTCTTCGCGGCTCACGCGCAGGAGACCGTCACCCCGAACGACATTGCCGACGATCGCAGCGGCGCCTATGCCTTCGTCAATGCGACGGCGACGGTCTCGCCGGGTACGACAATCGCTGACGCCACGATTCTGATTCGTGGTGGTCTCATCGAGTCCGTCCGTTCCCAGGGTTCGGTGCCCGATGGGTACGCGACCGTCGATCTCGCCGGTCGCCACGTCTATCCCGGCCTGATCGATGCGTATTCGAGTTACGGATTGCCCGACCCGGCTCCGCGCGCACGATTTTCGTTCAATGAACCCGAGGTGATCGAGCCACAGCGTCCGGGCGCCTACAGCGCAAATGATGCCATTCGGGCCGACCACCGCGCAGTCGAGTCGTTCTCTGCAGAGCCGAAAGCCGCCGAGACCTGGCGGGGCATGGGTTTTGCCGCGACGCTGACCTTCAGTGCCGACGGGATTGCGCGCGGCACCGGTGCGCTCGTCAACCTGAACGATCAAAGCGATAATGAAGCGGTGCTGGTCCCGGACGCCGGTGCCTTCTACTCGTTCGACAAGGGTTCATCCAAGCAGAGCTTTCCCGTCTCGCCCATGGGAGCGATCGCATTGCTTCGCCAGACGTTCCTTGATGCCCGCTGGTATGAGCAGCAGGATCCGAAGCCGTTCATTGACCAGTCGCTTGACGCCTGGATCGCCAACCGATCCATGCCCCAGATCTTCGAGGCGAGCAACTGGAAGGAAGTGTTGCGCGCGGATCGGACCGGGGACGAGTTCGATGTCCAGTACGTGATCCGGGGCTCAGGCGACGAATATCAGCGACTGGATGCGGTTCGTCGCACGGGCGCCGCGTTGATCATACCCATCGACTTTCCGGAAGCCACGGACGTCAGCGATCCGCTGGCGGCCGAGCGCATCGGCCTCGACGAACTGAAGCACTGGGAAATGGCTCCGGGCAACCCGGCTGCGCTCGCAACGGCGGGCATCACGTTCGCGATCACGAGCGGTGGTGACTCGAAGAATTTTCATGCGAATCTACGCAAGGCCATCGAGCGCGGTCTCGGCGAAGAAACCGCATTGGCGGCACTGACTACCGTTCCGGCGCGTCTGCTCGGCGTTGAGGACAAGCTCGGATCGCTCACGCCCGGTGCCCAGGCCAATCTGCTGATCACGACCGGTCCGCTGTTCGACGAAGACAGCGTAATCGAGGAAAACTGGATTGCAGGCCATCGCCATGTGCTGGCGGTGCGTGCGGAGGACTTTTCGGGCCGGTATGCGCTGACCGTCGGTGACGAGGTTCGGACCCTCGACATCACCGGGATGCCGGGCAAGCACAAGGGCGAGATCGTTCTTCCGGAGCGGGAGAATGGATCGGAAACCGATGATACGAGCGCACCGAAGACCGTCAAGGCCGAGCTCAGCTTCGACGAGGGCGGGGTCAACATTGCATTCGCGCCGGAGAAGAATGCCGAGCCGATCCGGCTGACGGGCTGGACGCTGGACGGAGACTGGTCGGGTCGCGGTCAGTCGGGCGACGGGGTGTGGATGGACTGGTCGGCCCGGCGCACCGGGGCCGTGCCCGAAGACGATTCGACCGAGGAAAACGAGTCGCTGGCGGACAACGAGTCTGAAGCAGGCGATGCTTCGATCGGCGAGGTGATCTTCCCGTTTCTGGCCTACGGGAGCGCCGAACGAGCCGCAGCCGAGCATGTGCTGATCCAGAACGCCACGGTCTGGACCATGGAAGAAGAAGGCGTGCTCGAGAACGCCGACGTGCTGATCCGCGACGGAAAGATCGTTGGGGTCGGCACCGATCTGCGCGCGGGATCCGCGCGGGTGATCGACGGGACCGGCCTGCACGTCACCCCCGGCATCATCGATGAGCACTCGCACATCGCCCTGGACGGCGTCAACGACGTGGCCATGAACTCGGGCATGGTCCGGATGGGCGACGTGCTGGATTCCGAGGACGTCAACATCTACCGCAACCTGTCCGGCGGCGTCACGGCGGCCCAGCTGCTGCACGGCTCGGCCAACCCGGTCGGCGGCCAGTCGGCGCTGGTCAAGATGCGCTGGGGCAGCCTGCCCGATGAAATGCTCATCGAGGGTGCCGAGGGCTATATCAAGTTTGCGCTGGGCGAGAACGTCAAGCGATCGTCGAACCCGGCGTCGATCCGGTTTCCGCAGAGTCGCATGGGGGTCGAGGCAGCGTACAGAGCCGCATTCACCGAGGCGCTGGACTACCAGCAGCGCTGGGACGAGTGGAACGCGCTGTCGCGACGCGAACAGTCCCGGACTCCGGCGCCGCGCCGCGACCTGGTCCTGGACGCCATGGCCGAAATCCTGGCCGGTGAGCGCTTCATCAGCTGCCATTCGTATGTGCAGTCCGAGATCAACATGCTGATGAAAGTGGCCGAGGACTTCGATTTCCGGATCAACACCTTCACGCATATTCTCGAGGGCTACAAGGTCGCCGACAAGATGGCCGCGCACGGCGCCGGTGGATCCACCTTTGCCGACTGGTGGGCCTACAAGTGGGAAGTGCGCTATGCCATCCCGTACAACCCGGCGCTCATGCACCAGGCCGGCGTGGTCTCGGCCATCAACTCCGACAGCGCCGAGATGTCACGTCGACTCAACCAGGAAGCGGCCAAGGCCGTCAAGTACGGCGGCGTCAGCGAATTCGACGCGCTCGCCATGGTGACCATCAACCCGGCAAAGCTGCTCCGGCTCGACGACCGCATGGGCAGCCTGAAGGAAGGCAAGGATGCCGATGTCGTGATCTGGACCGATCCTCCGCTCTCGATCGATGCTCAGGTCATCACGACCTTCGTCGACGGCGTTCCGCTTTACGATCGCGAGCGCGATGCGGCCCTTCGAGAAGCCAACCGGGCCGAGCGGGCGCGGCTGATGGCGAAGATGGCCGACGAGGGTCCTGGCAGCGGGACCGGCGGCGGCAGGCCCTGGGGCCGCGCCGAGCGCGTCTGGGAATGCGACAGTCTGCATGGCTACGAGCACCTGATCGGCCAGTCCACGCACTGAGGGGCATGAAAATGACCAAGAACATCATCGCAATCACGATCCTCGTTCTCGCGTTGCTCGCCGCTTCGACCTCGACCGCGCTGGTGCCGGAACCGGCACCGCTGCAGCAGGGCCCGATCGCCATCGTCAATGCGACGGTCCATGTCGGCAACGGTACGGTCATCGACAACGCAACGGTCGCGTTCGCCGAAGGAAAGATCACGTCGGTGGGCACGAGCGTCGATACCGCGGGACATCGAGTCATCGACGGCACCGGACATCATCTCTATCCGGGCTTCGTGCTGCCGGACTCGGACCTCGGCCTCAACGAAGTCAGCGCGGTGCGCGCCACCGTCGATTCCGAGGAAGCCGGGAGCCTGAATCCGAGCGTACGTTCGCTGGTGGCCTACAACACCGATTCCGAACTGATCCCGACGCTTCGCTTCAACGGCATCCTGGTCGCCCAGGTCTCGCCGAACGGCGGCATCGTCAGCGGGCGATCATCGATCGTTCAGCTGGATGCCTGGAACTGGGAGGATGCCGCCGTGCAGGCCGATGACGGGATGTTCCTGTCGTGGCCGGCGAAGAAGGTCGGTCGCTTCGACTGGGCGACCTTCAGTTTCTCGTACCAGGAAAATGACAGCTATCGGGCGCAGATCAACGCGATCGAACAGACTTTCATCGATGCGCGCGCCTACGTTGCACAGGACGATCCCGAGATTCCGAATACCAAGCTCGAGGCCATGCGCGGGCTGTTCGATGGCAGCACGCGGCTTTTCGTCCGGACCAACAACCCGGTCGACATGGTTCGCGCGGTCGAGTTTGCGCGCGATCAGGCCGTTGGGCACGTGGTGATCATCGGCGCCGATGGCCTGCTCGAGGCCGCCGACTACCTGGCCGAGAACGACGTGCCGGTCATCGTCTCCGGCGTGCATCGGCTGCCGCAGCATGGTCACGACGCCATCGATGCGCCGTACCGCCTGCCGGCCGATCTCGTCGCTGCAGGCGTCCAGACCGGGCTGACCTATCCGGGCTGGATCATGGCCGCCCGCAACCTGCCATTCCTCGCCGGGACCGCGTCGGCCTACGGCCTCGGTCGCGAGCAGGCGCTGAAAATGATCACGCTCACCAACGCCGAGATTCTCGGCATCGACGATCGGGTCGGCTCGATCGAGACGGGCAAGCACGCGACCTTTTTCCTGTCGACCGGCGATGCCTTGGACATGCGCGGCAACGACCTGACGCATGCATTCATCGACGGCCGGGAAATCCAGCTCAAGGGCATGCAGCAGGAACTCTTTGAGCGCTTCGAGGCGAAATATCGGGGGCAATAGGCTCCGGGCGCGTTGGCACGGCCGGACCGTCGGCCCGTAGCCACTCCTGAGCGGCCCGGCGTCCGATTCAGCAAGTTGCCCTGCGCACACCGGAATCGTCCCGCAACGCCACTGCGTCCCGTTGTGCGGCCTGTCCGGGGCCGATTTTGCAATCGGGGCGCAGGGCATTTATAGTGTTCTCTCTCACTCCTCTTGAGCATGAACGTGCTTCGGCTCAAGATTCAAACTGCCTGGAGAGAACGTCATGAATACGACATCTAATCCATTGGCCCTGCTGTCCGCTTCAGTACTTGGCGCCGCACTACTCATTGCTGCATCTGTTGAGGCCCAGGATTCTGGCGAGTACTGGGTGGACGGCCCAGACGACATTCAGCCGGGCTCGGATCGCAGGTTCTCCGATGTCGGCATCCGTCAGGATGGTACGGCCATTCACGTCTGGGATGCCTTCGCCGCCCAGCGCCATGACGTTTTTGTTCGGCTTTTTTCTGAATCGGGCAGCCCGACATTGCCTCTACGTGTCAATTCCCTTACCGAGGATGACCAGTTCTTCCCCCGCGTCGCGGTGCAGTCGGATGGAAGCTTTTACGTCGTCTGGCAAAGTGATGAATTCGATCCCGAGCAGGAGCAGAACCGGCACTGGGTCCGCGGTCAGCTTTTTGGCGCCGACGGTCTGCCCGCAGGGAGCGAGCTATTGATCAGCGAGGTTTCTTCCGGCACGTCGACCGATATCGATGCCAACGTTGCCGCCCTTGATGACGGCGGTTTTATCGTGACCTGGGAAAGCTTCAATGGATTCGAGGATGACTCCCAGCCGTGCGGAACCACGTTGCCGGTTGGCTGTGACTCGCTCAGCGTGCAGGCCCGACTGATCAGCGCGGAGGGCTCGGCAATCGGCGGCCAGTTCCAGGTCAACGCGGACGTCAGCCGAAGTCAGTCGCATCCCGCGGTGGTGGCGACTGCCGATGGTGGCTTTGCCGTCTTCTGGGGCAGTTCCAGCCGCAACGTTGACGTCAATGGTTCGATCCAGGGCCGGCGTTTTTCCGCGAACGGAGCGTCGCTCGGGCCCGAGTTCCGGGTCGATACGACAACCGAAGGGCTCCAGGGATTTCCGGAGGCCGCCCGTGATGATGATGGTCGGATTCTTGTGGTCTTTGAATCGCCCGGCGCCAACGACACGAGTGTTCGTGCCCGTCTTTACGATGCGGACCTAGAACCGGCCGGCGATGACTTTCTGGTCCCCAGTCTTTCTCCGGACTTCGAGCAATTCGATCCCAAGGTCGCGGGCGGGATCGGCTATTTCATGGTTGTCTGGACGGCGAACGGGGCGCTGATTTCCGACCCGAACACGGCCGTAAACGGACGCATTGTCCGGGACCGGAATCAGTTCGACGGTACCCAGTTCCAGGTGAATCTCTTCGAAGAGGGAAGCCAGACCGCGCCGGGAGTTGGTGCCGAAGGGGCCAAGGCCGTGGTGTCGTGGCGGTCCAACCCGATCAACGCGTTCGAGCAGGATGATGGCATCATCGCGCGAGCCTTCAATCCTGACCGGTTGTTTTTTGATGGATTCGAATGAGGCTGCGCAACGTTCGAAGCATTCGCCACGATCTTCACGTGACCTTGGCGCGATGGGCCTGCATGACCTCGCGGAGCCCGGTTTCATGATCGCAAACCAGTGAGTTTTCTCGCCAACAGTCCGCGTTGATGCGTCGGTAGCAACTCCACGGGGCAACGGATGTCTTGGGGCCCGGTGGCCTCGGCACAGCACAGAGCGGATCGGGAAGCAGGAAATGGCAAGAGAGAATCGTTATGACGGCATCCTTGTCGAACCACAAGGTTCGATGGATGCGTTGCCACTGGAACTAAAAATACGCACATCCGGAAAAGCCGTATTTCTGAGCCTGGTCATGTCCGGCCTGCTCGCGCTACTGGCCTACAACGCCGAGCAGATCATCCCGTTTCACCTGTTCGGCGAGTACCGTGCCATGGCCGAGCAATTCCTGCCCCTGGCCATCGCCGTCTTGGCAGCGCTCTTCGCCATACGTGCGCTGTTCCGCAAGTTCGCTCTCAGCCTGGTCCGTATCACCAGTGACCGGGTTTCGATGGCGACTCGAACGCCCATCGGTACGCGCGGCTGGAGCGAGCCCCTGGCTGCTTTCCAGGGCGTGCGATGGAAGCGGTTTCTCGTGACCAGCAGAAACGATAATAGCCGTCAGACACAGCGACGCTACCGCAACGTGATCGAGCTGCAGCATGCGAACCCGAAGCACACATTTGCGCTGATGGTCTACACAACGGGCCGCGCCGATGCAGCGGCTACGTTGGCGCTTGCAAGAACAGCGTTCGCAACGCGCGATCCGAGCGATGAGCAGAAAGCGGAAATGGAGGCCGCTGCAGAAGATCTGGCCCGTCAGTCACGCGGTGATCATCTGCGGCAGCGATGGGAGCAAATGGCTGCGCTGCTCAATCTTCCGGCGATCGACGCACGTGATGGCGGTGAGACGATTCGCCAGGTCGAAGACCTCGATAAAACGGTCCGAGAACTGGCGGAAGAGGGCAGGAAAGTCACGGACTGGAAGCAAGGTTCACCGCCCGAACCGCTGGCGATCGAATCCGAGAGTGATGGGACCGAGGCTGTCGTGATCCGGCAGACCGATGCACCGCTTGTCGCACGTTTGTTCATGATTCTCGGTGCGATCATGGTGGTGCTGGGGCTCTTCACGTTGCAATTCGGCCTGGCGTTCGGCGGAATTCTGTTTGCCGGGGCTGGATTCTTTATTCAGTTTATCGGCAAAGCCAATCCGCGACGTCTGCAGATCGTGGACGGCGAGCTCCGATATATCAACCCGAACCGGAGACACACCAACTTCAAAGTGCCGCTGGCCAGAATTGAGGGGATTGAAATCCGCGACCGGGAGGCGGACCAGGCCTACGCGAGAACGCTAAAGATTCGCGGCCAACACCTCTGGATCCTGTCGGATCGTGGCGAGTTTACCGCTGGGGGTGGCCTGTCGTCGGATGCGCTGATCTGGTTGCGTGGCTATTTGCTGCATGCAGCGAAGAACCACTGAATATCCGAATGGGCTCCGCGCACAATTCGATAACGATTGGCCGCCGCAAGCCAAACGGGCATTCCCAAGAGGCCGAATGTCAAGATGACACGAGAGGGAGATCTTCGTGCCTGCTGACTTTTGTCGGTGACAGAGCCTCATGTCGTTTCGGTTTTTCAAACATCACCCGAAAGTGGTCTACGCTCAGAAACCGCTCCTGCTCCCTGACCTTCTATCCGTTCTATTTCCGTAGAGTCTCCGTAGACTGCGCACGAGTTTCCACGGTAGGAGCAAAAGCGATGAGCAAGCCGAGAAGAACGCTGGTTCTTGGAGCGATTCTGGCGCTTGCGACAGGTTGCGGCCAACAGCAATCCAGCGATTCGCAGCCGGTTGCAGAGGGCGTTGCAGAACCTTCGACTGCGCCCGCCGAGCGCGCGCGACGGGCCAACGAACTGCCTGATGGGACGTTGGCCCCGTCCACGGATTCCGGCCTCGGCCCTGCCATCCAGTCCCCGGAACGCTACTACGGCCTGTATGCCGCGCCGGATCGACCGAATCGCCAGTGGTTCATCACCGAGGCGCGCAATCCCGAGTACGCCGAATTTGCGCCCGACGTTCCGCCGGGTCACCTGATGCTCGGGGCCATGTTCGGTGATGTGGCCCCATGGCAGCTCCGCACGTTGTCGGAAACCGAGTTTGTCCAGGCACGCCTGAGCGCGGGCGCGAACGAGCCCATCGAGATCGAGTTCCGGCTTGATGACAGCAGCCGGGCCACGGCGCTGCGATTCAGCGGCGGCCCGTTCGCGAATGAGGCCTGGCTTGAACGGGTCGGTGATCTGCCCGAGGGTTGGTGAGCCTGATCGCAGCCGCCGGGCCGTGGCCCGCGATGGCTTCATATCGCTTCAATCAGAGCCGATGGACTCTCGCCACTCTTCATGCCAAGTTCAGCTTGCCTCTCGGTGTGCATGGCATGACTCGCGCATGGCTTAGTAGAATCGGCGTGGATTGAATTCGATACAGGGGACCGCATGATTCTTCGGCGAATTTCCGACGCGCTGCGCCGGCAGGACTGGGCGATGGTCCTGATCGAATTCACGCTGGTCATTGTCGGCGTGCTGATTGCACTGCAGGTGGACAACTGGAACGCGGATCGGCTGGACATTGAGCGCGGGCAGATCTACCTTGCGAGATTCGAGGACGACCTCGGCAAGGACATCGAGGGGCTGACGGCAAGAATCAGCTATTGGGAGAAGGTGGCCGGCTACGGTGAGCAGGCCCTGGCTGCGGTCGATGTCGAGCAGGCGACGGATTCCGATCCGCGAGCCGCGCTGCTGGCCTTCATGCATGCCTCGCAGGCGAACGCCTATTTCGCGACGGATACCACCCATGCCGAGCTCAAGAGCGCCGGCGAACTGTCGCTGATTCGTGATGCACAGCTACGCGCAGATCTCTCGGACTACTACGCGCTCAGCGCGGCACGTTCCGACTGGCTGTTCGGCGTGAACCCGGCCTATCGCGGACGGGTACGCGGCATCATGCCGCTGTCCTTCCAGACGTTCTACTGGAGCGATTGCTACGACGTCGAGCGCGACCTGTCCGGCGGCCTCGGGCAGTGCGATGTGCCGCTCGGCACCGAAGAGGCAGGCGCGTTGCTGGATTCGCTGGCAGCGCGCAGCGATCTCATCGAAGCACTGAGAAGCTGGATCATCGACCTCAGAATCTCGATCAACCTGGCCCGTCTTGAACTGCAGGACGCCGAGGCATTGCGCCAGCGCGTGATTTCGGCGCGAGCAAGTCCATAGCCCGCAGAACGTCCTGCGGCGGCATTTCCGAACACCGCGTCTGACCGATCAGTTCGGCCAGAGCACGGCAATGGCCGCGGTGAACGCACCCAGCAGCACGAGGCTGGTCAGCGTCACGGCGTGCGGACGTCCATGGTTGCGGAAATCCAGCACCAGCATCGGAAGCAGGAGTACCAGCTGCTGGACATGTGCGGCGACGACGATGCTGTCGATGCCGAAGTCCGGCAGGAACCGGGCCATCCGGAAGAAAGCGGCATCGATCACAGCGACCGCGGCCAGGATCATCAGCCGCTTGTGGCTTTCGGGGTCCGTTCGTCGGACCCAGAGTGCCCAGCCGATGAACAACGAGAACAGGAGAATGCGGCGAAGCTGGGTCGCAATGACGGCCGGGCCGATCGGTCCGCCCGGAAAGTACTCGATCGCGATGATGATCATCAGCAAGACAATGATCGGCGCGAGGATCAGCGCGCTTTGTCCCAACCGCTGATGGATGGCAACGCGGCGACGCGCAACCAGCATCGACTGCACGACGAGCAAGGCAATCCAGGCGCTCATGACGGCCGCATGGGCGTGAATGATCAATGCCGGGTTCTCGGCGCGCCCGGTCAGGATCGCAATCGAGTTGGGCGCAAACCCAACCGCGGCCGCTGCGGCAATCAGCCCGGCACTGAACGGAAACATCCAGCGCTCGAGCCAGTTTCTCGCGTTTCGCCTCATCGTGCGCGACCCGGATCAGCGGCGAGTCGTACCGGATCGAGATCTATCAGCTTGCATGACTGCGCGAGCTTTCTTCCCTGAGCGTGGCCGGCAGTTTACCTCAGCGGCAGACCGCTTCCCTGCTGACCTTTTCATTGCATGCAATATCTGCACTTGACGCTGGCGTATGATCTGCCGAGAATCAGGATCTTTCATGCGCCATCCAGGAACCCCCTCGAGATGAAGAAACTGCTGCTTGGCCTGCTTTTGCTTTCGCTGTTGGCTTCTGTCTCATCAGCAGCTGAGGAGTTCGCGGAACCCGGAGATGCCGTTCGGTCCTACATTACCGGCGTGAGCACCGGTTCCGGCGCGCACATTCTGTCGGCGTTTTCCGAGAACGCGGAGATTCAGTACTACAATGTCGATGGCGACTACCGATTCTTTTCGCGCACCGAGTTCGCCGAGGTGGTCGATACCGGGGAAACCTGGGATGCAGACATCAGGATCACGAACCTGCTGCAGACCGGAAAGGCGGCCAATGCCACGGTCGAGTTCACCTGGGGTGAGAACGGCCAGCACGGGTATGTCGACTATCTCAACCTGATCCATGCGGAAGGAAGCTGGCGCATCACCGACAAGGTTGCACAGTATGTCGCCCGCTGACCGGGTGATCGCCTTCGCCAGAGTCCAACTGCGTCATGGCTGATCCGCAGATCAGCAGCAGGGACCTGGAGCATCGGACCGGCCTGGTCTCGCGTGCCGCGCGGAGAAGTGCCGGGTTTCGCCTGCTGCGCCGTCTGCTCGCTTATCACGCGGCGCTGGCAGTCGGCGTGCTGGTGCTGATCGTGGCGTTTCCCTCAGCGATCGACTATCTGCCTGTGGGTGGAGTCAACGAACTGGCCGAGGGCGGCGAAGTGCGCGTGACCAACGTCGATTCATCCCCGGCAAACGCCGATGGTGAAATCGTCAGCACCGTGATCAACGCGACTGTCGAGCTGGACAGTCTTGGCTATGCGCGGCGGCTGGCGATCGTGCTGATCGGAACCTGGCTTCTGGTCCTGCCCGTGTCCTGGGTGCAGAAGAACATGAACCGCGCGGACACGGCCGATCATTCCATGGACGAAACGACACTGATCCTGCCGGGTGTCGTCGCGGCGATCGTGCTCGTCGTGCAGCACAGCCTGGCACTGGCCTTCAGTCTGGCCGGCATCGTGGCCGGCGTCCAGTTTCGTCGTGCGTTGCAGGACACGTTCGATGCATTGTTCATTCTCGTGGCGATCGGGACCGGGATTGCCGCCGGCGTGAATGCGCTCGAGATCGCCGCGGTGCTGACGGTGTTCTTCTGCTACGCAACGCTGTACGTGTGCTGCTTCGGGGATGGTCTCGAGGCCGAGTTCTCGGCTCAGCGCAAGGCCGAGAAACGGCGGCGCAAGGAACGGGCCCAGCAGGCGACGGACGGCGCGGAAAGCGGAACCGGCGACCCGGAGGAATCCGGATGAACCGACTGCACCTCCTGCCCGTCATCGTGCTGTGCTGCTTGGTCCAGGGTCTGCGTGCCGAGACGCCGGACCCGCCCGTTCCGTTGTTTGCGGAAGCCGGCAGGCTCGACATCAAGATCACCGCGCCTTGGGCCCGTCTGAAGACTGAAACCGAGGAAGAGGGTCCGTATCCGGCAAGCCTGAGCTACACAGATGGCGACGGACAGTTGCGCACCATGCAGGCAACCGTCGAGCGACGAGGCAAGACCCGGCAGCGAATCTGCAGGATGCCGCCGGTTCGGCTGCGCTTGGAGAAGAAAGACGTCGACGGCACGCTGTTCGAGGGCAACAAGTCGATCAAGCTGGTCACGCACTGCGATCGTCGCAGCCAGTGGGCCGATTATCCGAAGCTGGAAATGCTGGCCTACCGGATCTACAACGCGATCACGGACTTGAGCTTCCGGGTGCGGGAGTTTTCGATTCAATACGAAGACAGTGAGCGCGACGAGGTCGACGGGCCGCGTTTCGGCTTCATGATCGAGGATGACAAGCTGGTCGGCGATCGCCACGGTCTGGACAAGCTCGAGGCGAACCACATCTCGGCCTCCGACCTGCCTTCGGTCGAAACGAGCCGGTTTGCGTTATTTCAGTATCTGATCGGCAACGTGGACTGGTCCGCGCTCAGTGGGCCGGGTGACGAATGCTGTCACAACGCCAGGTTGATCGGAGAAGACTCGCTGGACCCGGTCTACGTCGTGCCCTACGACTTCGACAGCTCGGGGCTGGTCGATGCCCACTATGCATCGCCGCCGGAGTCGCTGCCGATCCGCAGGGTCACGCAGCGGCTGTATCGCGGCTTCTGCGTGCATAACGACGGCCTCGAGTCTGCGCGACGAGAATTGCTTGCCCTCGAAGACAGGATTCTCGGCCTCGTTGATGCGCAGGAAGCGCTGTCCCGGTCGGATCGGCGAACGGCCAGACGTTATCTCGATCGATCTTTCGACGTATTCCGCGATGAGCGCAAGTTCCAGCGCGAAATCATAGAAGAGTGCCGCACGTAGGGACTTCGGGCTCGTCGGCCGCTTCCGGAATCTCCTCGTCGGCGTCATCGGTGGCTTGCTCCAGTTCGATCGCATCGGCCTTCAGTTCTGCCGCACGTCGCTTCAGCGACTCGTTGTCGGGGTGGAGCGCAATCACTTCACGGATGTAGTCATCGAGCGCGTCGCCGGGCCCCGGTAGCTGGACGCGGCCGTTGCGATAGCCGGCGAAGACGCCGTCTTCCGTGATTTCCAGGTAGCCAACGTTGCCGCCGTACGCCGAGCTGATGCCGGTATCGATCTGCACGACGCGCATGTCGTAGCGCGGCCAGATGAGGCCGCCGGTGGGGGAATGGCCGACGGCGATGCGACTGGCGGCGTGCCGTTCCAGCAGGGCCTCGACGGCGGCTTCGGTCGCCGCCGGTTCGCCCCCGGACAGACCGCGATACCAGAGCGGCCCGAGCGGGTCGACGACCATGTCCAGCGCCTCTTCATCGCCGGCGCGAAGCTCTTCGCGGGCGCGCTGGCTCAGGGACTCCAGTGACTCCTGGCAATAGAACCCGCTCAGGCCGCCGTGGACGAACAGCGTGTCGTTGAGTTGAACGGCGATCTGGGCCTCCATCACCCACTCGAACATCTCGCCGTCGACTCCCCAGGCCGGGCTCCATGCCTGTCGATGTTCGATCCAGCCCGGTGGATGTTGCGCGTCCCAATGCTCGCGAAGGTCATCGGGCAGGGCCTCGAAGCGCTCCGGATCCTGCTGCTCCAGGTTGTCCATCAGCGCCCGATAGTAGCGATCCAGCAGGGCCTCCGAGCGACGTGTGCGAAAGGCAGTGAATTCACCCTCGTCGACGTAGCGCAGGTCGCCGTAGACATTCATGGCCTCGTGGTTGCCGATCAGGTGGTGCACCCGCCCACCCTGCCGTTCAGCCTGGCGTGACAGTTTCATCATGTGCTCGATGATGCGTCGAGTGTCGGGCCCCCGATCCGCAATGTCGCCCGTCTGGACCAGATGCGCAGCGCCGCCCGACCAGCGGTTCCGATCATCGACCAGACCCGCCGCACGCAGCGTTTCGAGATAGTGCCCCCAGTCGCCATGGATATCGCCGATGGCGACGATGCGGTCGATACCGCTCCAATGGAATCGCTCGGCAATGGCCGGCTGCGCCGTGATGCAGGCGGCAACAAGGATCGCGGTCAGAACAATCTGTTTCATCCGCGCTGCACTCCCGAGGGAGATCGACTTCCCGTGTAGAGACATTGCGCATCCATTCGGTTCCATGGATTGTTTCCTTGTTGCTCCGTGAAAGTGTATCAGGGTGTTGCTGGCGGCCTCCGGATGCCGGAGCCTCAGCTCGTGATGAGTGCAGGGCGATATCGAATGCGACCGGCATCTTCGGGTTCGAGTCACTGGTCGCTCGGCGGATCTCCGGGCGTTTCAACGGGGTCGATCGATTCCCGCAACATGCTCGGCACGATGCTGCCGCGCTTGGGCTATCCTCGGCCGGTGCACAATGCTTCCCCGCCTGTCGGAATGCGCCGGCGCGCGGATTTCCAACTGCGAGAACTGAATGAGGGCATGGAATGTTGAGGAAGATTTTCTGGACTGCGCTGCTGTTGCCCACGATGCTGCTGGCCGAAGACACGCGGCCGCTTTCGGTCGAGGTGTTGTGGGAAATGGACCGGGTCGGGTCTCCGATCATTGCCCCGGTCGGTGGTCATGTCGTCGTGCCGGTGACCTCCTACGACATGGAAACAGACGAATCGGAAACGCGGCTGTGGCTGCTCTCCGTCGACGGCAAAGTGCAGCGACCATTGACTGCCGAGGGCGCTTCGGCCGGGAATCCGGCATTTTCCCCGGACGGAACGATGCTGGCGTTCACGAGCAAGCGCGACGAGGATGATGCTTCCCAGATCTATCAGCTGCCCATGGACGGCCCGGGTGAGGCGACGCGTCTGAGCGAAGTGCCGACCGGCGTTTCGGCACTGCGCTGGGAAGGTCAGCACCTCTATTTCATCTCCAGGGTCTGGCCGGACAAGACCTGGGAAGAGATGTCCGAGCACGTCAAGAGCGAAAAGGACGACAAGGTTTCGGCGCATCAGTGGAATGCGCTGCCGTACTCGTACTGGGACCACTGGATCGAAGAAGATCGGCAGGCGCACGTGTTCCGGATTCCGGCTGCCGGCGGTGACGTCGAGGCGATCACCCAGACCATGGGTCGCGAATTGCCTCGCTCCACGCAGAGCCTGGGAAGTTACGACATCCATCCGGATGAGACCCTGATTGCGTTCACGTCCGACTCCCGCAACGGCGAGTCCGTGGATGCGGATATCGACGTATTTGTCGGCCGGATCGGCTCCGGTCAAGCGGAAAACCTGACCACTGAGAACGAGGCCGGGGACGGGAACCCGATGTTCAGCCCCGATGGCGCGACTCTCGCCTATACACGCCAGGCGATTCCGGGCTTCTATGCCGACAACATCAATATCGTCTTGTATGACATCGAGTCCGGACAGTCGCGCGAGATCACCAGTGACTGGGACCGGTCGGCGACCGGTCTGGTCTGGGCGTCGGACGGTTCCGGTTTCTTCGGGGCGATCGATGACGCCGGAATGCGGCGAATCTACTTCGTGGATGCCGCCAATGGGGCGCCTCGTCCGGTGACTGCTGGAACCAGCTTCGGTGCATTGAGCATTTCCGGCGATGGCATCCTGGTGGCGACCAATCAGAGCTTCCTCTATCCGCCGCGCGTGGTCCGCGTCGAGGAATCAGGCGAAGTGAATCGATTGGATACCTTCAATGACGAGGTGCTGGCCAACGTGGACCTCGGAACGTACGAGTCGGTGACCTACACCGGTCATGACGGCGCCGATATCCAGATGTGGGTTCACTATCCGCCCGGGTTCGATCGCAGCAAGCGCTACCCGCTGTTTCTGCTGATCCACGGCGGTCCGCACAATGCCATCACCGATACGTTCCACTTCCGCTGGAATGCACAGACCTTCGCTTCCTGGGGATACGTGACGGCCTGGCACAACTTTCACGGTTCGTCCGGCTTTGGCCAGGAGTTCGCCGATTCCATCAATCCCGACTGGATGACGGCGCCTTACCACGACACGATTGCGGCGGCCGAATGGTTTGCCGACAAGGACTGGATCGACCCCGAGCGCATGGTGGCCGGCGGCGGCAGTTACGGGGGCTACCTGTCCTCGATCCTGCTTGGCAAGCCGCATCCGTTCAATGCGCTGCTGATTCACGCGCCGGTCTACAACATGTACTCGCAGATGGCGGCGGACTTCGCCGTCCATTCGACGCGCTTCGGTTCGTTCTGGGAGGCGCCGGAGATCTACCGGGACATCTCGCCGCATTACTATGCGGGAAATTTCGATACGCCGGCACTGATTGTCCATGGGCAGCTTGATTACCGGGTGCCTGTCGGCCAGGCGTTCGAGCTGTTCCGCACCCTGCAGACCCGTGGCGTCGAGTCGCGGCTGATCTACTACCCGGATGAAAATCACTGGATTCTCAAGCCCAACAACTCGGTGTACTGGTATCACGAGGTCCGGCGCTGGATGGCGCAGTTCGCCAAGCCTGAATGATGACCCGTTTCGATCCGGGTTCTCGTACTGGTTGCTGAGTGCAGTCGAGATGCCATAAACCGTTCATTCGGGAGGATTCCCATGCCCCTTCAGTATCTGCCATTCAAAAGCAACGAGCGCATCGTCAGGGCCTCGATCAACAACCCGAGCATGAAGTGGGGCGAGCGCGGGCCGGCGGTGGCCGTGCTGCAGCAGGCCTTGGCTGATCGCGGCATTCCCATGCCCGGTTCCACCAGATCCGGGGTGATGGACGGGATATTCGGTCGGGAAACCCGGGACGCGATCAGCTTTTTCCAGGGACGGAACAATCTGACGGTCGACGGCATCGCGGGCCATGACACCTTCAGCGCGCTGGACCTGTTGTTGACCTCGGGGGCCAATCCGCAGCGCCAACGAAGGGTCACACTGCACTTTCGCAGCCTGGCACTGACCAACGTGTCTTTCCAGTCGCAGTTGCTTGCAGCCCAGCAGGTATATGCACAGTACAACATTCAGCTTGTGTTCGGATCCGGACTCTCGATGGGCCTGAGCGAGGCGGATGCGAAGAAGTTCAAGAAACTGGATGGATCCTGCACGTGGGAGATCAGCAGCGGTGAGTACGCCGAACTCCTGCGCAGGGGTCGCGAGGTTCCCCGTAACCATATCTGCGTGTTCTATGTCAGCAGGTTCTCGGATGGTGGTCTCCTCGGCTGCGGAGGTCATCTGAAGAACCATCCGGCCTGTATCGTGGCGGCTCATGCGAATCGCTATGACATGGCCCATGAGGTTGGCCACGTGCTTCTGACTTCCAATTACAGCCCGGTGCATCATGCGAGCCGCGAGAACCTGATGCATGCGACCCAGTCGAACTATCCGAAAACGCCAGTGCTCGATCACGCTCAGCTCGCCACGATTCGAGTCTCGCCGTTGTGCGGTTGATCCCTGAGCCTGATATTCACCAGGATTTCGCGGCGGTACGTGGGCGCGTGATGACCGAGAGTTCATGAGAGCGACGCTGAAGTTTCTTGCCGACCGCTCGGCGCCGCGGGTATACGTCCCGTCCCGAGGCGGTGGGGATCGCACCGAACACCAGGGCAACTATCGCAACCACACGGTCGAGATTCATGATGCACGGAGGTGGTTGACGGCCACCGATCTCGATCGCGAGGGGTTCATGCTGGTGCAGCACAAGAGCGCGGTCCGCGACTTTTATGATGATCAAACGCTGCGCCTGACCTATCACCGGGAATTGGTCGAGTTGTTGAAAGGGATGACCGATGCCCGCCGCGTCGAAGTCTTCGACGATACGCGCCGCAGCTCATCGACGGCAAAGCAGCGTGAGCACGGCAGTCGGGATCCGGCCAGCATTGCGCACAACGATTACACGCAGGCCTCGGGCATCCGGCGGCTGGAGGATTTCTTTCGCGCTTCTCCCGAGGAGGCCGAGCGGCTCAAGCAGCGCCGTTTTGCCATCGTCAATGCGTGGCGGTCGATCGGCGCGCCGGTGATGGATCATCCACTGGTGGTCTGCGATGCGCAGACGGTTCAGGAAGATCAACTGGCCCCGGTGGAGCGGCGTGGCGAGGACCGGACCGGGGAATTGCAGGTTGCCCTGCACGATCCCGCGCAGCGCTGGTATTACTATCCGCGCATGACGCGCGACGAAGTCCTGCTGTTCAAGACCTACGACTCTGCGCTTGACGGGCGAACACGCTTCACGCCGCATTCGTCATGCAAGGACCCGAGCGCGCCCCACGATGTCCCGCCGCGCGAGAGTCTCGAGACGCGCTGCCTGGTGTTTTTCTGAACGCATGACGCCGGTTCAATCGGCCAGGCGAGCGTCGCCGGATACTATTATTAACCCGGTAACGAAATTCCTACGGTATTCGTTGCACGGCATTTGCGGCACATGTCCGCAAATGCCTTCGCTTCGCGGTCCCGGCCGTTCCGGCCGGGCATTAACCCGGCAATCTATTTGATTGC
>JAABSN010000432.1 GCA_011390385.1 Thioalkalivibrio nitratireducens
GGCTACAGCACGGCTGTCGGCGATGAAGGCGGTTTCGCACCGAATTTGAAGAGCAACGAAGAAGCGCTTGAAGTTATCATGGAGGCGATCAAGGCGGCTGGCTACAAACCGGGCGACGATGTGCTGCTCGCTCTCGATGTCGCGGCTTCCGAGCTTTACAAAGAGGGCAAATACATTCTGGAGAATGAACCGCAGCAGGTCAAAAGCGCCGAAGATATGGTCGCTTTCTATGAAGACCTGCTCGAACGCTATCCGATTATTTCGATCGAAGACGGCATGGCCGAAAACGATTGGGATGGCTGGAAGCTTTTGACCGAACGCCTCGGTGATCGCGTTCAGCTGGTCGGTGACGACCTGTTCGTGACCAACACCGAGATTCTGCAGCAAGGCATCGACAAGGGAGTGGCCAATTCCATTCTGATCAAGGTCAACCAGATCGGAACCTTGACCGAAACCCTCGACGCCATAGAGATGGCCAAGCGGGCCGGCTACACCGTCGTCGTTTCGCACCGCAGCGGGGAAACCGAGGACACAACCATCGCCGACCTGGCGGTGGCCACCAATGCCGGCCAGATCAAAACCGGCTCGCTCTGCCGCACGGACCGTGTCTGCAAGTACAACCAGCTGCTGCGCATCGAAGATGAACTCGGCGACCTCGCCGTGTTCCGCGGCACGGACGTATTTTACTGTATCTGAACCTCGGTGCCACCGGTTGCGGGATGAGGCGGTGACCTTGCCCGAACCGCATGAATCAACGGCGACAGCTCCGGGCGAACCCGGGGCTGTCGCCGGTTCTATTTCGTTTCCAACTTGAAAACTTCACTACGTCCATCCGGAGTTCCCGGATGGACATTATTTCAGGTGACGTGGATCGAGGGGCGCTTTCAGGTCTCGGCCCGCGGGCTGGTCCGACGGTCGATCAGGTAGTTGCTGCCGGGCAGGAGTTTGACATGATCCTTGATCTCAGTGGCGACCCGGGCGATATCCATCGGCGAATGAAACTCGCGCTGCGAGTCGGAAACGACGGCGATCGAAATGGTCATGATCGGGAACTGCCGTACAGTACCATAGCGATCGGTGCCTTCGAAATAGCCTTGTCTGCGGTCCGCTTCATCGTAATAGGTGGGGATCAGCCGATCAAACTCGGCGATGATTGATTCACACACCGACTGCGCGTGTTCCGAAGCAACAATCACCACAAAATCGTCTCCGCCGATATGGCCGACAAAAGAATCCGGCTCGGCGTGCAGATCCTTGGCCCGGTAAATGATTTCACCGGTCAACTTGATGAGTTCGCTGCCTCTGGCGTAGCCATAGCGGTCATTGTAGGCCTTGAAATCATCGAGGTCGACATAACAGAGTGCAAAGCGCTCGTTGCGGGCCATCTTGTCGCTGAGGACCTGCTCGATCGCGCGATTGCCCGGCAGGCGCGTCAGCGGACTCGCATCCAGACAGAGCCTCTGGCTCGCCTGGATGTTGCGCATCATTTTGCGGATCTCCAGTTCCAGATTGTCGACCGCGTCAGCATTGACCGACGGCGGTTCCTGATCGAGGACGACATCGGCCAACTGCTGCGTTGCCTGCTTGAGGCGCCGCAACAGGTTTGCCGCCTGGCCCGAAGCGATGATCATTGCCATCAGGCCGCCGAGCAGACCAGCCAGACCGCACAGCAGAATCAGGCCCTGCCCGCGCTGCGCTGTTCTGATCAGACCGTCGAGCTGCCCTTCGGCCGGGGCTACCGGCGCGCCGGCATCGATGGCGACCGGGTCATGGACCGTTGCCCGGTAGTCCTCCAGCTGATCGGCGACCTGGCCGAGAATCGTCATCGCAATCAGCGCGCAGAGAAACAAGCCGACCGTCACAGCCAGGAACCCGATGAAAATATTGCGGAACAGAGCAAGTCGCATATTATGTGTACAGCCGCGCCTGAACCCTCCAGACTGAAGTCGCGCGGACCCCGGCAGGCTCGCCGGCCCGGCCATGAACCGGATTTTCGCTTCGGCCCCTACGATCCGGGCTGGTTTTAGCCCTCCTCCTTGAACCAGCGGTCAAACCAGGTCCGGTGATCTTTCTCCGCCAGCATCTGCAGATCTTTCGGGCCGAGCCAAACCCCGCCGCAGCTTTGACATTTGTCCAGCGGCACACCGCGAAACTCCATCGCAATGATGTGATCGCCGCACTTGGGACACCGGTTGTGACACAGTTCACGCCTCAGATGCTCTCTGGCATCCTGCTTGAGTTTTGCGATCTGCTCTTGCGCAAGCTTATAGAAATATTCATTTTCGATTGCTTTCTTGCGTTCTTCCCATGCGTCTGTCATACAAACACCTCCTTGAAATTACTGGTGTTTCTTTATTATAACGGAATCTCAGACACGATCAAGTCACCGCTCGCCATGGTCCCGGGCCGACAGGCTGAAACGACCGGCGCCATAGGCTGCACCCTTGCCCAGACCGAACAGGCTGGCCACGGCCACGACCCAGAAAATCTCGCGCAGAGCATCGCCTTGCAGCGTCATGCTGCCGGTGAAACCGCCGATCGCTTGCATCGCCCGCCGGCCCGACATTTCCCGCCAGTCATGCCAATCGAAATGAGCGGCTCCGGCCGAGACGGCCTGCGCCGCCTGCAGCAGGGCACTCGCATCAAGCGACAGCTCGCATTCGGCATGGGCGTGCAGCATCGAGGTCACCCGCCGCAGCATGAACGGGAACAGCTGTGCAAATGAGGGGTTCCGCAGCGGCCGTCCATTAACCAGCAGCCGGGTCGGAATCTCAAACCGCAGCAACAGCGGCAGAGCAACCGGCAAACCACGCTCCAGCCACCAGCCGAGGCTGTCGATCGGCGGTGCGATCCGGTCGCAGTCGCCACCCCGCTGCCAAAGCCTCTGCTGCTGATGATCCGGGCCGATCGCCGCCAGGTCG
>JAABSN010000433.1 GCA_011390385.1 Thioalkalivibrio nitratireducens
TGTTCCATGCCCTGGACGTTTTCTCTGGCCTGCGCAGCGACGGTTTCGTACTGGTCAACTCAACCAAGAGTTTTGCCGCCCTGGGAATCGAGGGGGTCGCCGATCAGCTGCCCGAAGGCCACATCCGCGCGGTCGGCGCCACCGAGCTGGCGCGCCTGCACGTTGGTCGCCCGGTGCCCAATGCCGCGCTGCTCGGCGGTTTCGCAGCGGTTACCGGGCAGATCAGCATCGCCTCCGTGGAACAGGCCATCAGCAAAAAGTTCGCCGGCAAGATCGCCGCGGGTAACATTGCGGCCGCGCAGGCCGCCTACCAGGCCGCGATAGGTCAAGCCGCGGAGGAATTCCATGCTTAAGCAGATCGAAGGCAGCCACGCCGTGGCCGAAACGGTGGCATTGTGTCGCCCCGAGGTCATCTGCGCGTATCCTATCTCCCCCCAGACCCATATTGTGGAAGCCTGCGGTGAGCTGGTGAAGTCCGGCCAACTCAAGAACTGCGAGTTCCTCAACGTCGAAAGCGAGTTTGCCGCGTTGTCAGTAGGCATCGGTTCCTCTGCTGCAGGCGCCCGCACGTATACCGCGACCGCCAGCCAGGGACTGCTGTTCATGGCCGAGGCAGTATACAACGCCGCGGGCCTCGGTCTGCCCATTGTGATGACCCTGGCCAACCGCGCCATCGGTGCCCCGATCAACATCTGGAACGACCACACCGACGCCATGGCGGTGCGGGACTCCGGCTGGATCCAGTTGTTCGCCGAAACCAATCAGGAAGCCGCCGACCTGCACGTGCAGGCGTTCAAGATCGCGGAGCGGCTCTCCTGCCCGGTGATGGTGTGCATGGACGGCTTCATCCTCACTCACGCCTACGAACGGGTCGACATCCCGGACCAGGCCACCGTCGATGCATTCCTGCCGCCGTTCGAGCCGCGCCAGGTGATGGACCCGGCCAAGCCCTACTCGATCGGCGCCATGGTCGGCCCCGAGGCCTTCACCGAGGTGCGCTACCTGGCCCATGAAAAACAACTCCAGGCACTTGAGGTGATTCCCGAGGTGGCCGGCGAGTTCCAGACGGTTTTCGGACGCGAGGCAGGCGGTCTGATTCACGAATACCGACTCGAGGATGCGGAGACCATTGTGGTCACGATGGGCTCGGTGGCCGGCACCGTCAAAGACGTCGTCGACACCATGCGCGAGGCAGGAGAGGCCATCGGGGTGGTCTCGATCTGCTCGTTCCGTCCCTTCCCCAGCGCCGCGCTGCGTCGGGTGCTCTCCGGCGCCCAGCGCATCCTGGTGCTGGAAAAAGGCTTCGCGGTGGGCTTCGGCGGGATCGTCGCCACTAATGTGCGCATGGCGCTACAGGGAGTAGACACGCACGTGCATACCGTGATCGCCGGCCTCGGGGGGCGGTCCATCACCCAGCCCTCGCTGCACAGACTTTTCGCCAGCGCGATCGCCGGCCAGCTCGAGGATCTGCACTTCCTGGATCTCAACCGGGAAATGGTGGAGCGGGAGCTCGCCCGCCAGCGCGAATCCATCACCTCTGGCCCCATAGCCGAGAACCTGATCCGGGACATCGCCCGCGGCGGCGACGCCGCGGGCGCCTGAGGAGACCTACAGATGAGCCAAATCGACGAATTCACTCCCGAACAGAAGGTGAAGTTCTACCAGAAAGGCACCTTCACTGTCGGCAATCGACTCGTGGACCCGGAAAACCGCGGTGTACAGGCCAGCATGGACCGCTCCAACGCCATCACCTCCGGGCACCGCGCCTGTCAGGGCTGCGGCGAGGCCCTTGGAGCACGCTATGCGATCGACGCGGCGATGCGCGCGGCCAACGGCAAGCTGATGGCGGTCAATGCCACCGGCTGCCTGGAGGTGTTCACCACGCCCTACCCCGAGACATCCTGGCAGATCCCCTGGTTGCATTCGCTGTTCGGCAACGCCCCGGCGGTGGCGACCGGCGTCGCGGCAGCGATGCGCGCCAAGGGCCGCGAAGACACCCGGGTCGTGGCCCAGGGGGGTGACGGCAGCACGGTGGACATCGGCTTCGGCTGTCTGTCGGGTATGTTCGAGCGCAACGACGATGTGCTCTACATCTGCTACGACA
Organism: Thioalkalivibrio nitratireducens; assembly: GCA_011390385.1. Next base: position 2,105 of record JAABSN010000433.1, read on the forward strand.
ACGAGGCCTACATGAACACCGGCGTGCAGCGCTCCGGCGCTACGCCTCCGACCGCCCGCACCGCGACCACGATGCCGCTGGGCGATTCGCCGGGCAACGTCTTCGGCACCGGCAAGAACCTCCCGCTGATCGCGATGGCGCATCGCATCCCTTACGTCGCCACGGCGGCGGTCTCCGATCTACACGACCTCGAGCGCAAGGTCACCAAGGCGATGGAGTACCGCGGCGCGCGCTACATCCATATCTACGTGCCATGCCCGCTGGGCTGGGGCACCAAGAGTGCCGACACCATTAACATCTCGCGGCTGGTGACCCGTTGCGGGCTGTTCCCGCTGTTCGAGGCAGAGGGCGGCCGGGTAACCGCCTCGGTGCCTATCCGCCAGCAGGTGCCGGTGGAGGAATACCTCAAACCCCAGCGCCGTTTCGCCCACCTGTTCAAAGGTGACGAGTACGGCAGGCAGTCCATCGCTCGTCTGCAGGCGATGGCGGACGAAAACATACGACAGTTCAATCTGCTGCGCGAGCACGAGGAGACCCTGCCGTGAGCAAGCATCCCGATCAGTCGCCATTCGCCATCACCCTTGATGTCGGCACCAGTCTCGAAAACAAGACCGGGAGCTGGCGCACCGAGCGACCGGTCTACATCGACCGGCTGCCGCCCTGCAACCACGCCTGCCCCGCTGGCGAGAACATCCAGGGCTGGCTTTCCCACGCCGAGGAAGGCGACTACCACAGCGCCTGGCAGGTGATCATGCAGGACAACCCGTTGCCCGGGATTATGGGCCGCGCCTGCTACCACCCCTGCGAGAGCAAGTG
>JAABSN010000434.1 GCA_011390385.1 Thioalkalivibrio nitratireducens
TAGGGCAGATGGATCGACCCGCGCATCGCGCAGGGCAGCGCGTATCACGGCGGATTGCCCCGAGACGCCAGGCGCCGTAAATCCCACTTTTTCGGCGCCGTCGTTATTGATCGCCGTGCCCTTGATGACGGCGACGATCGGGTCGCCGTCATCAAGGGCACGGCTGAGCGGCTTCAGCACCAGGGCGCCCACGCCACTGCCCCAGACCGTGCCTGCCGCAGCCTCGTCAAACGGCCTGCAGTTCCCGTCAGACGACACAATAGAGCCTTCCTGGTACAGCTGGCCATTGATCTGCGGCACCCTCAGCGCCACGGCACCGGCCAGGGCCATGTCGCACTCACCACCACGCAGCGCCCGGCAGGCGACGTGAACGGCCACAAGGCCTGTCGAGCAGGCTGTCTGGATATCCAGGCTCGGGCCAGTGAGATTCAGCAGATAGGACACCCTGGTTGTCAGAAAGTCCTTTTCCGATGCCAGCATCGCGTTGAAGGCATCCTCATCGGGGTTGTCCTGAAGGTATGGCAGTACATGGTTTACCAGATAGTCGTTCTGGCCACAGCCCGCATACACACCGATGTTCTGGGCCTGATCGAAACTCGCGTAGCCTGCGTTTTCGAGGGCGTGAACCGCGGTCTGCAGAAAGAGCCGGTGCTGGGGGTCGATCAGACGCGCCTCGCTCGGGCGGACACCAAAAAACTCAGCATCAAACATGTCGATGTCGTTGATGGCACCGTGAGCGGCGACAAAATCGGGCGAGGCGATCAACGCCTCCTCAAGCCCGGCATCGCGCAGCTGCTCGGCCGTAAAACGCTGGATCGCCGTTGCGCCCGACAGGAGAAGCTCCCAGAACGCTTCCATCGTTGCTGCGCCGGGAAACCGGCCGGCAATGCCAATCACGGCAACATCCTCATGCCCCTCTGTGCCGCTCCGCCTTTCCGGGCCGCGTGCAACGGCCGGGCGGTGACTCTCCAGATAACGGCCGAGCGACCGAATGGTGGGGTTTTTGAACAGTTCGATGAGGTCCACCGATCGATCCAGCGCTTTTTCGAGTTCGCGCTGCACGCGTGCGAGCATCAGTGAGTGTGCACCGAGCTCAAAGATGTTCGTCTCGATATCCGGATTCTCGATGTTCAGCTCGGCTGCCCACACGCTGGCAATGACCTGTTCGAGCTTGCCTCCGGGCGGTGTCGGCGCCGCCAGCCTGGTGCTATCTTTGCGCACCCGCGATGCCAGCGCGCGCCGATCCACCTTGCCGTTGGGTGTCAACGGAAGGGACTCGAGTGCCGACACCGTGGCAGGCACCATGTAGGCCGGAAGCAAGCGATGCAGTGGCGCCTTGAGATCGGCATCGGTGTCGGAGGTCTGGGCAAACGCCACCAGCTGCCGCGACGCCGGGTCGTCACCGACCGCCATGGCAACCGCTGCCGACACACCGGGAAGATTGCGCAGAGCCGATTCGATCTCGCCCAGTTCGATGCGGAAACCCCTCAGTTTTACCTGATTATCGATGCGACCGAGAAAATCGATTTCACCGCCCGCGCGGGGTCGCACCAGGTCCCCGGTGCCATACATCCGTGCACCGGGAACGGGGCTGAAGGGATCAGGTCGATAGCGTTCCGCGGTGAGGTCAGGCCGCTGCCAGTAACCGCGAGCCAGCCCCAATCCTCCGATCCAGAGTTCCCCCACCGCCCCCGGGCCGACGGGCTCGCCCCGCTCATCGAGCACGTACAGGAAAGTGTTGTCGATACCCGCGCCCACCGGCACATTGCCTGACGGGGACGACCGCACTGCGGGCATCACCCGTCGCACCGATGACCAGACGGTGGTTTCCGTGGGGCCGTACATATTCCACAGGGCGGCTCCGGCCGCACAGATGTCGTCGGCAAGGGCCGTCGGCAGTGCCTCTCCGCCGCACAGCGCCTTCAGGCCACCCGCATCCCGCCATCCCGCATCGAGTAACAGTCGCCAGGTGCTCGGCGTCGCCTGCAGGCAGGTGATGCACTGCTCTCCCAGCATGGCCCTCAGGGCGCGGCCGTCCACCGCTGTCATGCGATCAGCAATCACTACCCGCGCACCGACCATCAGTGGCAGATAGAGTTCCAGAACGGCTATGTCAAAAGAGACCGTGGTGACGGCAAGCATGACATCATCGGCGGACATGCCAGGCTCGCGCGCCATGGATCGCAAAAAGTTGCGCAGGGACCGGTGCTCGATTTCCACACCCTTGGGCCTGCCGGTCGAGCCCGAGGTGAAGATGATATAGGCGAGCGACTCGACGCGCGGCCCGGGGAGCGCCTCATCAATCGCACATTCGCCGATGGATTCAACCGTCAGCGTGTTGAATGGCGCCAGCGGCGCCAGGCTCTGGTGCGCCTCTTCCGTGAGGATAACCGCGGGGGCAGCATCCTCGAGTACCCAGCGTAAACGTTCCTCGGGATAACCGGGGTCGACCGGCACGTAGGCGGCACCAGCGTACTGTACGCCGAGCAGGGCCGCGAGCAGATCCAGCTGTCGATCGAGCAATACGACCACCCGGTCTTCCGGCTTTACGCCACGCCGGAGCAACGCACTGGCAATGGCTCTCGCGCGGGCTCGCAGAGCGGCGTAAGTGAGGCTCTGCCCCGCAAAAACCACCGCCGGACGATCGGGCGCCGCCAGCGCTTGCGCGTCGAATTCCTCCAACCAGCAGGTTCCGGGCAGGGGCCTTGTGCAGGCCTTCTGCTGCTCACGCCAGGCGTCAAGGATCCCGGCTGGGGTCGAACCTGTCTCTTCAAGCCGCCGGGATGGACCCGCAGCGAAATTCCGTAACACCTCCAGATAATTCTGCATCCAGCAGAGCACCGTGCCGTGCTCCAGGATATCGCTGTTCCAGATGCAGTGAATCTCACCTTGCCCTGAACTCATGTGCAGCGCGAC
>JAABSN010000435.1 GCA_011390385.1 Thioalkalivibrio nitratireducens
ATGTCCGCGGCGTCGTCCGGCTCAAAGTCATCAAGGATCGCGCTTGCCCGGTGCGGGCGCATTTCCGCCAGCACATCGGCCGCGCTTTCCTCATCCATTTCAGCGAGGATTTCCGCGGCGCGGGAAGCGGTGACGTTGCGCAGCAGGTGGCGGCATTCACTGACTTCGAGGCGTTCGAGAAGCTGCGCGAGGGCGTGCGCGGAGGTGGATTCAAGGCGTTCAGGATCCAGCAGTGCAAGCTGCTCGCGCGGCCAGTCGAGCAGTTCTTCGGGCGTGTAGGCTCCTTCAGGCTTTTCCGTGACGGGATCCATTAAGCCTCAATGTAGGCCTTTTTCGCCCTTACGGAATAGAATTTTTCGTCTGGTAGGGAAATACCTGTCAGGAAGAACCCGTACACGCATCCGGTATCGAGGCCCAGTGCGAGCGGATGAACCTGCGGATCGGGCATCGGTGTGTGGCCGAAAAACACCCGCTCCGGGCCTTTCCAGAGTGCTCCCCACGGGGTGCCCTCCGGGAATTTCGTGCGCCGGTGCCAGCGGCCCTGATCGTCCATGACCTGAATGTGCGTGACCAGACTTGGATTCTGGCAGCGCCATGGCAGGTGCGGCGAGAACCCGCCATGCACGATGAGGGCATCGTGCTTGGGCACCCGGATGACGTGGGGCCAGCCGGCTATCCATTCGAAGTCTGTGTTAGTCAGTTGGTCAAAAGTGGGTTGGTCCTTTGACTTAAGGACTTCCCGGTTGCGGCTGTGATAGGCGTGCAGCAAGCGCAGCTCGTGGTTGCCGAGGACGGTTTGAATCTTGTGCTTGCGCACGAGATCGAGGACCCGGGCACTATCCGGGCCGCGGTTGATCAGGTCGCCGACCGCGACGATCTGGTCTTCCGGCTCGGGCTGGAAGCGCGCCAGCATTTCCTGCAGCTCTTCAGCGCAGCCATGGACATCCCCAACGATCAGCAGCCGCCCGGTGGACGCGGCAAGGGTTTGCAGGTGCAGGGACGCCATCAGCTATCGGCCCCTTGGTTCATTAATTCATTCCGAGCATTCACCCCCCTACACAAGGTCAGCTGGAGGATGAGATCAAGAGGCGACTTCAGCGGATCAGGATTCGTCGGCGATGCGCACCGCCGGCAGCAGCCGAATGGCCCACCAAAGTGCGCCCAGCGCCCAGAGGATCGCGGCATAGGCGTAGTGGGTCATGCGTACCTCCGGCATCCAGTCGGCGCTGACGCGCGTGAGCATGGCCAGTATCAGCAGTCCGAGCATCACCAGCACAGGCTGGAGGGTGCGGGTGAACTTGTGGTCCTGGCCACTGTGGCCGAGCAGTACCCGGGTCGCGATGGTGAGCGTGATCAGGCTGAATCCGGTGACAAAGACGATGTGGCTCAACGCCATGTGCCATCCAGGCAAAATTGCCATCATCAGGTAGCCGATCGGAATGGCGAAAAGGCCCGTACGCAGAGCCGCAGCCAAGCTGCCTCGGGCACGCCATGCGCGGTGAACGGGTACTTCATTAAAAATGTAGAATAAAAATGCCGCCGCGCGCAGGATCCAACCTGTGCGCAACCAGCCACCGGCTTCCAGTACAAAGCTGAGGATAACTGCGGCGCCGCAGGCGGTTGCGAATGCGGCCCGCCGCATCCATGCGTGCGACGGCCGCAGGGATTCCGGGAAATACTGGCGGTTGGGCAGGGCGAAAAAGCGCGGCAGCAGGAAGGCGCCGATGCCCATGATGGGCAACAGCAGGAACCCTTGGTGGGCGAACCGCTTGCCGAGAATCAGCAGGCCCGCGTCGACCTGCACGGGCCAGAGTCCGGCGCCGATTTGCAGGGCGGTTCCGACGAGCGCGCAGAGTATCCCCAACGCCACCAGCACGAAACCCGGCGGCGGAAGGTCCTGGCGATGCCGCGCCCGCCATAGCAGACCGACAACAAAGGCTGAGAGGGTGGCGAGGAAAGCGGCATTGGCAACTTGGTGCCAGCCGGCGAGGTGCGCGAAGCACGTGAAGCACAAGGCGGTAGCGAGAATGACCGCTTCAGCGAGGCCGAGCCGCCGCACCCCTAGCAGCCTCGGCAGGGCGGTGCCCAGAAATCCGACGACAAAGCTGGCGAGGAATCCCTGAATCATCAGTCCAGCGTGGGGCAGCAGGGGATAAGTTCCGCCTGCCCACACGAACACCGGCCACAACATCACGCCGATGATTCCCCATGCTGTTCCAATGGGGAACATCAGCCGGTAGGGCTCGCCGGCACCAACCAGCGCCAGATATCCCGCTGGCGCGGTGAATGCTGTGGCCGGTGCTTCGGCTTCCTGTAGTGGAATTTCGCTACTCAATGTCCGGGAATTAGTGGTTGCAGACGTTGTCGAGGTTAAGCTGCAGCTTGCCGTCGGCGAGCTTTACCTTAGCCTTACGGTGAAAGAACTCCATCAGCTGGAGCGCGTCCATATTGTCCGCGGAGCAGGCATAGAAGCGCGCATCGGCGCCGAAGTGTTCATTGATCACATCAATAATATCGGCCTCAGTGTATTTGCCACTGTGGAGGTGAATCAATTCGAGCACATTATGTGCATGGTACTGTAGTGTATTCATTATTCTGATACGTTTTTGCGGTTGAATGCGAAGGACCCGCTGGCGAGAACCAGGCAGAGTCCGAGAAGTGGAAGGACCCACTTTCCGAGCGGAGCGCTACTGGCGACATTGGTGTCGGCCAAGCTGTACTCGGGGGCCTTGACGATGATTTTGCCGAGCATGTACGGGTGTGGAGTGCAGTTGTAATCCCACTCGTATTCATTTTCAAATACATGGCTCCATGACTCGCCGTGTGCGAGCAGCGGTGCGGTGAAGCCGTCGCTGTCCTCCGGCGTGTTGAGCGCCGCAGCGTTGTGAATACCGGCGTACTCGCCAGC
>JAABSN010000436.1 GCA_011390385.1 Thioalkalivibrio nitratireducens
GATCCATCAGCCTTGGAGATGCGGGCATAGCCGATCAGCATGTTTCACAAACGTTCGTTTGTGAAATTGCCACGTGGCAGCCAATTTCAAGCACGGCGATTGCCTCTTATCGGGTATCAAAATCAAAGGTACTCAAACCCTATCTGGAAATCAAAAGATACATGGTGCATCGGACCGTCCTGACTGACCGCCAAAGGGCGGCGTTGTTTGAGCTGCCGACGGACGAAACGTCTATGCTGCGCCATTACACACTGGCGGACGACGATTTGGAAATCATCCGTGCCCGCCGCCGTCCCCATAATCGTTTCGGCGTCGCCCTGCAGCTTTGCGCGTTACGATACCCGGGGCGGCTGTTGGCCCCGGGCGAGGTCATTCCCGAGGCGGTGACGCGCTTTCTGGCTGCGCAACTTGGGCTGCGGCCTGAAGAGCTGTCCGACTATGCGACCCGCGAGGAAACCCGCCGTGAACACCTGGCAGCCTTGCGCGAACTCTACGGCTACAAGATGTTCACGGGTCGAGGGGCGCGCGATCTCAAGACCTGGCTGGAGGGTTCTGCCGAAACGGCCCGGTCGAACGAAGATCTGGCGCGACGCTTCGTGGAACAGTGTCGGACGACCCGGACCATTCTGCCGGGGATCACGGTTATCGAACGCCTCTGCGCGGATGCACTTGTCGCTGCCGAGCGACGGATCGACACCCGGATTGCCGACCGACTGGATGATGAGATGCGCGGCCGACTTGATGCCCTGTTGAGCGAAAGTGCGGACAGTTCTCGCACCCGCTTTGTCTGGCTGCGCCAGTTTGAGGTGGGTCAGAACTCGGCGGACATGAACCGCCTGCTCGATCGGCTGGAATTCTTGCAGGACATGGCCGTGGACAGAACCGTCCTGTCAGACGTGCCACCCCCACCGCATCGCGCGCCTCCGACGGCAAGGGGAACGGTATTTCGCCGGTGATTTGCGAGATATATCGGGCAACCGCCGCCTTGCCATTCTTGCCGCTTGCGTTCTCGAATGTCGCAGTGCCGTTGCCGATGCGGTGGTCGAGACCCATGATCGAATCGTCGGCAAGACCTGGCGCGAGGCGAAATCCCGCTGTGACGCCCGCACGGACGACGCCAAGGCCGCGTTGAAGGACACGTTGCAGTCCTTTGCGGCCCTTGGATCGGCGTTGCTGGAAGCCCATGAAGATAGGGCGTCGCTCGGGGAGGCCGTCGGCTGTGCGGGTGGCTGGTTGTCTCTCAAGGGGCTGGTCGCCACGGCGTCCAAGCTCACCGACACATTGGCGGCCGATCCGCTGGCACATGTTGTTCACGGGTATCATCGCTTCCGGCGCTATGCGCCGCGCATGCTGCGGGCGCTCGATATTCAGGCTGCACCGGTCGCCGAACCGTTGCTGGCCGCCGCCGGAATCGTCGCGAGTGCGGAAACGACCATCGACCGCCCCCTGACCTTTCTGCACCGCACCTCGAAAGGGCATCGGCATCTGAATAACGACGATGGGCACCGGCTCTGGGAGGTTGCGGTCCTGTGCCACCTGCGCGACGCATTCCGGGCTGGCGACATCTGGCTCGCCCATTCCCGCCGGTATGGCGACCTCAAGGACGCGCTGGTCCCGGCCGAAGTTGCCCAGGCCACGCCCAGACCGGCCATGCCGTTCGAGCCGAAAACATGGCTGATGGATCGGAAACTTCGCCTGGCTGACGGCCTGCAGCGGTTGGCGCGTGCGGCGAAGGCCGGAGCTATACCGGGCGGGTCCATCGAGGACGGCGTCCTGAAAATCGACCGGCTGACCGCCGCCGTCCCCGAAGACGCCGAGGCCATGGTGCTCGATCTTTATGCCCGCCTGCCCGATATCCGGATCACCGATCTCCTGCTCGAGGTGGATGACGAGATCGGCTTCACCGAGGCCTTCACGCATCTGCGCACGGGCGTGCCGTGCAAGGACAGGATCGGCCTGCTGAACGTGCTGCTGGCTGAAGGGCTGAACCTTGGCCTCAGCAAGATGGCCGGGGCCACCAACACCCATGATCATTTCCAGCTTTCGCGCCTGTCGCGGCGGCATGTCGAAAGCGAGGCGATGGACCGCGCCCTCGCCATGGTGATCGAGGGCCAGTCCGTCCTGCCGATGGCAAGGGTCTGGGGCGCGGGGCAGACCGCCTCGAGCGACGGGCAATTCTTCCCGACCGCACGCCAGGGCGAGGCGATGAACCTGATCAACGCCAAATACGGCCATGAGCCCGGGTTGAAGGCCTGTTCCCATGTCTCCGACCAGTTCGGCCCCTTCGCCACCCAGACCATTCCGACCACGGTGAACGAAGCGCCCTACATTCTGGACGGGCTGCTGATGACCGAAGCTGGCCGGAAGGTCCGCGAGCAGTACGCCGATACCGGCGGCTTCACCGACCATGTCTTCGCCGTCACCGCTCTCCTGGGCTTCCAGTTCATCCCCCGCATCCGGGACCTGCCATCAAAGCGCCTTTACCTCTTCGATCCAGCAGCCTGCCCGAAGGAACTGAAGGGCTTGATCGGCGGCAAGGTCAGGGAATCCGTCATCACGGCAAACTGGCCTGACATCCTGCGCAGCGCGGCCACCATGGCGACAGGAGCCATGCCTCCAAGCCAACTCTTGCGAAAATTCGCCGCCTACCCCCGCCAGCATGAACTTGCGGTCGCACTGCGAGAAATCGGACGGGTCGAGCGGACGCTGTTCATCATCGACTGGCTGCTCGATGCCGACATGCAGCGCCGTGCCCAGGTCGGGCTCAACAAGGGCGAGGCCCATCACGCGCCGAAAAATGCCCTGCGCATCGGCCTTCAGGGCGACATCCGCGATCGCACCACCGAAGGCCAACACTTCCGAATTGCCGGGCTGAACCTGCTCGCCGCCATCATCATCTACT
>JAABSN010000437.1 GCA_011390385.1 Thioalkalivibrio nitratireducens
GGTGCCCCGCGGTGGCGCGGTGAACGCGGCGTCATTCGTTGCAGTGGCGACGATGCGGAAACTGCGGTTGGCCTGTGTCATCGTGTGTGCGTTAGCATTGTCAAATGGCGTGCATGGTGAAGATGCATCGCCGGCACCACGGCTCGCGATTCTCAACCCGAACGCGCCTGGAGCGTTGGACGACCTGTTGTTTGCCAAACTGGCCGAGGGAGAGACGTTTGAACTGGTCGAGCGCGAGGCGTTGGATCGAATCGCCCGCGAAGTCGGCCTCGCCACGCTGGCAACGGTCGACCCGGTCAGACTGGGCGGCCTAAGCAAGGCCGATGCGCTTGTCCTGATCAGGACGGACGACAAGCAGGCATTTGTACGAATCGTCGAAACGGTTCACGGCGTACGCCTGTTCGAGGCCATGGATGATCTTTCGGTGCTCGGGGCCGAGCGCCTTGCCGACGTTGTGCGGCGGCAACTGGAACGACATGCGGCCTTATTGGCGCTGCCCGCAGACGCGCGGCAATACGTGGCCGTCGAGCCGTTCCTGCCAGAGGGCAAGACACTGCCGCCTGCGGCGGTCGGGACGCTGGCCGATTTGGTGGCCATTCATCTCGCGGCCCGGCCCGGCATCGTGTGTGTCGAACGTGAGTCGCTGGACCATGTGGCATTCGAGCGCGGGCTCGACCCGTCGAGCGGCACCAACGCGCTGATCCACGCCGACTGGCTGCTGCGAGGCGTTTGTAACCGTGATGACCGTGGTGTCGCCAGAGTCACGTTGCAGTTGCAAGGCCTTGCAGAGGGCAGCAAGGCATTCAGCGAGCCGTTCACGGTCGAGGCTGGCACGCTGGATGCGTCGGCAGCGACGATGACCGACTGGATCCTCAGCACAATGAAGGTGGACCGCCCGCGCGCGGGGCGCATGGATCGAACGCTCGAGGGGGAAGCGCAGTACCTGCTGGGCCGTGTGTACCTGAGCCGGGGGCAGCGCGCGCATGGCCTGCGCTGCCTGCGCGTGGCGCATATCCTGGCGCCGCAGGAGCCGAGCTACACCGGGACGCTGGTCGATGCCCTGGTCGGCGGCCCGCTTGGCGAAAATACGCCGCAGCTGGCCAAGATGGAGGAGCTGATCGAGGCCATGGACCTGGCGCAGTACACGCTTGGAACAAATACGTGCTGCTTCAATGATTCCTACCACCACAACACCTACCCGTGGAACGACCTGCCTAGGTTCCTGCAGCGCATACCCGAGCCGCTCGACGCCTCCGTCCGCGAACAGGTTACACGTTTTCGAGAGCGGTTCCGTACCTACATGGAATGGCTGTACGGCTATGATGCCGGCGTCAGTGCGGCGCGTGGCCTCTCCTGGTTGCATGTGATGAGCCCGTACTTTTTTGACAACCCGGACGTCGCGATGCAGTACATGCGAACGTTGCTGGCCGTCGGCGATGCCGATTGGCTGCGCCTGTCGTACAGCAACTTCCTCGCAATTCAGTACTGGGATCGGACCAAGGCAGAGAAGCTGTGGAAGGAATTCCTTTACGATATACGGGATCACCGCGACGGATCGGCCAAGTACTACGCCATGCGGTCCATTGCGATGCTCCATGGCGGCTACGGCGAGAATCCATCGCCCGAGGGGCTGCAGGCTGTCCGCGACCTGTTTTCCTGGCTGGCTGCGGATCCGGCGCGGTACGGCCATATCTGCCATTACATGAGCCGGGAGGTGTGGGCTGGTTTCGCCCACATGGATACATCCTTCCAGCGCCAGTATCTTGGTCCGTTGATGATGCCCCGGGTACTTGGCGGCGGCGCCGAAGCGGCGCACCACGAAGTTCTGGGCGCGCTGCAGCGTGTCCGCGATGCCTACCCGGTCGATCCGGATGCGTGTGGCGAGGTCGGACGGTATTTGAACGCCTATCTCGATAAGTGGTCTGGGGCGCCGGACCGTACGCTGCATACGTCGTTGGTGGATTTGCTCAGGCAAGGATACGCGAGTCTCCTGCCGCTGGCCGACCCGGCGAAACTCGGGTCACTCGAAGGAATCGAGTTTCTCCGTGACGGAACTGAACTGATCTTTTCCTACATGGCGGATGTTCCTGCCGAATATCGTGATGGGTATCGAGTCGACATCAATAACTGCGGGTTCTGCCTCGATTCGTCGAATGTCTGGATCTCGTGGTTCATCTACAAGGATTACCCGGATGACCCGACGCGCAAGCAGTCGAAGATCATTTATGCTCAAGTGAACATGCGGACCGGTGCCAAGCGCATTACGGCCGTTCCTGCTCCCTGGGCGAGCAACCAGGAAACGTTACTCAGCTGGCGGGACCACCTTCTTCTCTCGGCTTATGACGGAATACATGTCGTACCGTTTGATCCGGCGACGGGATCACTTCGTGTTGCAGAAGCCGGAACGGTGTCAGGGCTGCCCCCGATCGGTAACCGCGCGCAACGGATCACCGCGCTGATTTCTGGCAACGAACACCTCTACATCGGCACCTCACCGGGCATCCTGTTTCGCTGGGCGCCGGGAATGGGTGCGGCTGAAGAAATGATTCGGTCCGATCGGCTCGCGCCCGGCCCCCTGAATGATACCCGGCCTTATGGCGTGACCGCCGGGCGCTATGACTCGGAGGCTCGCGCGATGGAGTTCTACATCACATCCTCCGGCAATGAACCTAAACAGGGTTGGTGGCGGCACCAGCCCGATGCCTCGCCCGACTGGTTGTGGCTTGCAGACAACCGTCCGGAACCGGCGCCGGTCGCGCCGCGCTGGCAGATCTCTGCGCTGGGGATTGTGCGGCAGGAATTGCAGTTTATTGCGGTGGACGGGCGCGCGATTCCGGTTGCGCGGGCCACAGGCCACGTTCGCACGGCGGTCAAGGCGTGCGAGGACATGGCGG
>JAABSN010000438.1 GCA_011390385.1 Thioalkalivibrio nitratireducens
TCACGGAACCATCGTCGTGGTCCCTGCTGGGCCTGTGAAACGAAAATAGTGTATTGCGGCAGAAGCCGGCCCCCCTGATGCCATGCCGACTGGCTTGGTGAGGATAGCATGCAGCGGCAAGGCCGCCGGCGGATTCCATCGCGCGGTCATGTTCACCAGAGCGGTCCCGGACGGTGCAGCACCCGATGCAGTGGCAACGCGCCACCCTCGGCCCGGTGGCTGACCTGCGCGGCGAACAATTCCGCCGCCGCCAGCGCGTCGAGCAGGGCATCGTGTCCGCGATACCGAGGCAGATTGTACTGCTCGCGCAGCGCGTTCAGCCGCAGACCGCCGGAGCGGGCCGTCTCCTGCCGGCGTTCGAGTTCTTCCTGGGCCAGCTTCAGCGTATCCACGGTGGGGATCATGCACGGGTGACCGTATTCCGCGAGACACGCACGATCGAGGAACCCGATCTCCACCGCAGCATGATGGGCGAGCATCACGCGACCGGTCAGTGCGTCGAGCAGACGTGCGAGCGCAGCACCGAGACTGCCCCCGCGTGCGGCCTGATCGTCGGTGATCTGGTGGATCACCGCACTTGCCTCCGGGATGTCCCGCGTCGGCCGGACCCAGTGCTGCTCAGCGGTGGCCAGACGGATCGTCAGACCATCCATCGCCACCCAGCCGATACTGAGGATCTGATCCTCGGCGGGGTTCAGCCCGGTGGTTTCGAGATCGACAGCCAGGAACGGAGTCGCGCAACAATCCCGGTCGACATCCGGCATGTTGCGACTGAGATAATCGCGCAGCGGATTTCGGGGCAGTCTTGCCGCCAGGCGATGGCGGCGCCAGCAAAACAGGAAAGGACCCGGGCGGATCACAGAGATCCCATGCCCGCCAACTGCACCCGGAGGTTCTTCTGCATGGTCGCGATCACCGAGAATGCGTCCTTCAGGTGTCCGCGCTCGAGCGCGGACAGCGATTTCGGGGGAATGTGGTTGTCGGGGCGCAGGCCGCTCTTGATTTGCTGGACCTGGTGACGGTTCCGGAGTGTGGCCAGCGTTTCGAAGGCGTCGCAGAGATTGGCCCCGGCATCGCGGGTGAGTACCCCCGTTTGCACTGCGCCGCGCAGCCGTTCCAGTGTATGCATTCCGGTCAGGCGCCCGAGGAGCGCATAGATTTGTGCCAGGCTGGAAACGAGCAGCAGGCCCTGTTTCTTCATGTCCAGCGTGTCGGCCTGCTCCCCGCCCCGGACCAGGACCAGTTGCCGGAAAAACCCCAGTGGCGGTGAATGACGCAGGGCATTGGTGACCATCTGGTTGATGAACGGGCGGGACGCACCGCTGGCGAGGCTTTGCGAGCGCAGGGGGTCGAACAGCGTCGCGTCCCCATGCACCACGCGCAGGTCGAAATAATGCGCGGCCAGCATCGCACCCTTCGCGTCCGGGCGTTGCGTGACCCGTGCGAATTCCCTCCGCCACTCGCTGACACTGCGGCGCCAGTCGCTGTTCCTGGGGCTGACCCCTCCGGGACAATGTGGTAGCCCGCAGGTGTCGAGCCCGTTGGTGACGAACTCGGCCAGCCGTTGGAAATATTCGTCGATACCAGGGTCCTTCGCGTCGGCGTGTATGAGGGCGTTGTCCTGATCCGTATGCACGGTCTGTTCGCGGCGCCCCTGCGAGCCGCAGGCCAGCCACGCGTAGGGCACCGGTGACGCGCCCAGCTCGGCCTCGCCCAGTTTCAGCAGGCGCCGGGTGAGCGCGTCGGTCACGGCGGTAATCGCCTGGCCGAGATGGAACGCGGTGGCACCGGATTGCACCAACTGGATCTGCAGTTCCGGCAGAGAACCGGCAACGCGGGACAGCGCCGCCACCGATTCGCAGCGCCGGATGTCCCGTACCAGATAAACGGCATTGGTCCCCTGGTGACGAATGAGGTCCGTGGTCGAGATCAGCCCAACCGGGCGTTTGCCGGCGAGGACGGGCAGGTGGTGAATGTCCTGCCGGGACATCAGCAGCAGCGCTTCGAAGGCCGGTGTCTCCGGGCTGACGGTCTGCACGCGGCTGCTCATGATGTTGCGCACCGGCTCCTTGCGCGAGCGCCCGGTGGCCAGGCAGCGCTTGCGCAGATCGTGGTCGGTGACGATTCCCGCCAGTTCGTCGTTGGCCATCACCAGCAACGCGGATACGTTCTGTTCGCTCATGTGCTGCGCGGCGGATTGGATGGTGGCATCGGGCGATGTGGACTCGGGAGCACGGGTGACCAGTTCACCGACCGAAACCGTCAGAACGCTGTCGCCACGGCTGCCGCCGCCGTGCAGTGCGGCCAGCGCCTTTTCCTTCGGGCGGCTGCTGGCATGCTCGAATCGCTCCGCGAATTCGGGGTGCTGCCGCCGCAGTTTCTCGGCTTCCGTCGCCGGCAGCATGTAGAAGAGAGTGTCTTCGACCGCCCTCCCGATGACTGGCATGACCGGGTCACCGTTGGCGGGTGTCGCGAAGACATCGCCCTCGCCCAGTTTGTCGAGCAGTTCGTCGTACGAGTCGCGCAGTTCCACGGCACCCGAGCGCACCAGCCAAAGGTCTCCCGATGCAAGATCCGCTGGCGGCGGGAAGCTGCTGCCCCGACGCAGGTAACGCACGACCAGCTGCCCGGGCAGCCGGTCGATTGCGGCCTCGGGCAGGGTCGCGAAGTCCGGACTTCCGGCGAGGAAGTCGCGTATCTCCTGTAGTTCGGCTTCCATCCTGACTCCTTACTCCAGATGGAACCTTTAGTGCAACGCTGCGCTGCACTAAGGAAGCGCTGATTAATGCACTTGTCATTGCGAGCGAAGCGCGGCAATCTACACGGCGTCTTTGAAATCAATGCCTTATGGATCGCCGCGTCGCTCCGCTCCTCGCGATGACGCATTAATCA
>JAABSN010000439.1 GCA_011390385.1 Thioalkalivibrio nitratireducens
GACATCGGCGGCAGGCGGGCTACAGCCGGCCAAGTCCGAGCCGTCCACGCGGGTGCCTGGTGAAAAAGCCGATCCACCTGATCCGGTGGCTGCGGTGTGTTGGGCGAAGGCGCCGGTGACATCCGGGTCGCGGGTGATCGACTGGTCATCTCCGGCCTCGCTTCCGTAAGCCTTTTCGCCCACGACGGCTGAACCATCGGCGACCGTAACCGTGTCCCCGCCATTGTTGAGTCCCAGTATTTGAATATTGGCCACCTGTACGATCATCCCCCCGAAACTGCCGGTGGGTGAACCGCCGCCGAACACCAACACGCCGCATCCTGGAGGTACCACAGTGTTCGGCGGGAAGGTGTGTCGTACGTCCGCGGTGTCGGCCAGCGTCCAGCCCGACATGTCTACGTTCCCGTCGCTGACGTTCACAATCTCCACGAACTCGTCGTCGCTGCTGCTCGAGGCCCCGTCGCCGTTGACATCGACGCCAACGGCAGGGTCGGCAAGAATCTCGTTGATCACGATCACGCCACAACTCACAGCGTGGCTGCCGAGACCGTCCAGAGCGTTGACGCCGAAGCCGTCCCACTCGGTGGCGCCGTCGAAGAGGTCGGCGGGATCCGTATCGCCGGCACACACCGTAGCCTTTCGCCGCAGGGTGTTGTCCGCTGTTCCTCCGTTTGGCGCGGGCCACTCGGTGCCCGGGTCCTCGCCGAGCCGGCCGAAGGAGTCCACTATCGAATTGGAGGGCAGGTGGCGCAGCACGTAGGCGTCATCGCCGTTGTGATTGATCGACCCTGAAAGTTGGTCGACGTACGGCTCACCTGTGAAGCTCGCCTGGATATTTGCGATCACGAACACCTCGGAGTCGGCGAGTGACCCGGACAAGGAAATGAGAGAGGTCGGCGTAGAAGAGCCGTTGACGTAAAGCTCCAGTTGATAGTCGGAAAGATTCACCGTTGCGCCGGTGCCGTTGAAGATCTCGATCGCCTTGTCGGAGCTCGAGCCCTCCACGTATTCGGAGATCAGAAGATCGGTGGGTTGTGCCCATGAGTGGGATGACATGGCGAGGGCACTTGCCAGCAGAAAGAAAGTCTGGATCGAAAGGGGGCTGCGTGCGGGCATTGGCAAACCTTGAGGATTGTCTGGATCCTGCGTATCAATACGGTGTCCGTGAAAAAACCTGGACACTCTCTCCCGGAAAACCGGCAGCGGAAGACGTCGGCAATCGTATTTCACGAAAGGTATCCGCCTTGGCAGTAAAAAAGAGGCCGCCCGGACGGCCTCTTTTCGGCCTGGCGGATTCAGGACAGCGATGTCACCAGGTTGAACGCCGCGCCGAGGGTGAAGGCAGCCACGAGTGCGACCGATATGTAGACCGCGAACACTCGCGGCTTGACCAGGGCGAACACCGCCATTGCCGCGGGGATGCTGGTCACGCCGCCGGCCAGCAGGAACGCCATGGCGGCGCCGGGATTCATTCCCCGGTCCATGAGGCCGGCGACCAGGGGCAGGGCGGCGAAACCGTTCAGATAGGCGGGAACGCCTACGGCGACCGCCACGGCAATCGACTGGAATCCGTCGTCCCCGATCAAAGCGATGACGGCCTCTGCGGGAACGAAGGTCAAGAGGATGCTCTCCAGGAGGTAGGCCAGGGCGAGCCACTTGCCCAGGAACCCGGCGGTTTTCGTAGCCCAGGCCCCAAAGGTCCTGATGCGTGAGCGGTCTTGCCAGAATTTCCAGCTGATGGGCTTCGGTTCCCGAACGCGCGAGCCGCCGCATCCGCCGTTGCCGACACCCGGCCGTAGCGGATTGTCCAGCGCCTTGCCCCGATCGAGCAGCATGACAGCGGCGCCGCCGATGCAACCGGTCAGGAATGCCGCGAATGCTTTGTAGATCGCGAATTCGGCGCTGATGGTTCCGGCCGTCAGCACGAACATCGACGGATCCATCAGGGGCGAGGCGAGCCAGAACGCCATCACCGAAGCCAGCGGAACACGCATGGCCAGCAGCGCGGCGATAAGCGGGATCACCCCGCAGGAGCAGAAAGGCGACAGTGCGCCCGCGACGCTTGCCAGCAGGATCATCAATATCGCATTTCCGGAAAATGCGCGCGCGATCAGGTTGTCGAGATCGCTTGCCGCCGCGTAGGCCGTCAGCAGAACCGATCCGGCGAGGAAAGGCGCAATCCTGACCAGGTTCGTGAGCGTGAATGCGAGCCCTTCCCGCGCCAGGCCGGGATCGTGAATCGCCAGCGCGGCGAGGATGAGTGCGAAGGCCAGGAGGACCTTGTCGATCCGGGGCAGCTTCGGGCGCGCGGCGTGCAGGGAAATGTTGAGCGGCTTGTCCATCGTTATATCTCTATATAACCAGTAAAATCGAAATAAAATCCAAAAAATGCACTTGTTCATTCGATCTGCCGAATTCGTGGACTCGCCTCGGTCGCTTCGTCCTGGCAGCATTCGCGCAGCAGGAAACCCAGGGTGCTGTCCATGACCGCGTCATCCGCGTGGCAGATCAGGGTGGTTCCGGCACGTTCCTGGTTGACCAGGCCCACTTCGACCAACCGCCGGATGTGAAACGAAAGCGTCGATGACGGGATGTCCAGCGCCTGCTGAATCTGGCCGACCGTTCGTCCATCGGCCCCGGCACGGACGAGAAGCCGGAAGATCGACAGCCTGACGGGCTTTCCGAGGGCTTCCAGCCTGCGTGCGACGACTGCAAGATCGACCTGCGCTTTCATGGACATCACAGGGGACCTTGGCGTCCGAAACCGGGCGAGCAGATGACCCCGGCGAGACCGGATCCTTCGGGAAACACTGTGTTGCCAAAGGTGCGTTTGTTCATCATGCGCATACTATAATTCTAAAATAATAGAAATACAAGCTCCGAGGCCGGCT
>JAABSN010000440.1 GCA_011390385.1 Thioalkalivibrio nitratireducens
AAACGCTCGCGATCCAGTGCGCGTCCCGACGGGTCAACCAGTCGCGCGGTCACGAAGATCAGCAGATTACGCTTCTCGCTGGACTCATACTTGCTGCGGAACAACCGTCCCAGCAGCGGGATATCCCCCAGCAACGGGATCTTGTCATCCACGGTATTGCGCACTTCCGTGATCATCCCGCCCATCACAACCGTCGCCCCATTATAGATCAACAGGTTGGTCGTGAGCTTACGCGTATGGAAGAACGGCTGCTCCATGTTCAACTCCTGCGTGACCGGGTTGCCGTTCGGATCATACGATGTGTAGCTTGAACCGTAATTGCGCCAGGTGGGCTCCGAAACCACTTCCGGAGACAACGCCAAGTTGATCATCTGGCCTTCGGGGCTGACTTCCGGGGTCACCTCGAGGATAACCCCCACCTCGCGCGTCTGGAAATCACGCGGGGTTACCACAGCACCCACAATACCGCCACCTGCGTTACCGGTGGCCGCCGCGTTGCCGCTGTCACCGCCGATTCCCGAGGTCTCGAACTCGGTCGGATAGATGTATTCCGTGACCACCTTGATCGTCGCCGCCTGACCGGACTGCGTCGTAATCTTGGGGGCCGACAGCAGATCGGTGTGGCCGCGCTGCTGCAAGGCGTGCAAGACAACCGTGAGCTCAGGATTGGTCAATACGCCGCTGAGACTGGCAATCGTGTCTGTCATCCGGGTACCACTGACGCCCACGCCAGCTCCCGTCAGAAATCGATTCCCTGCCGTAAAGCCACCGGTGCCGGCGTTCGCGTTCATCTGGATCCGCTCGCGTGCGCCCAACGGGAGCCCCGCCGATCCCTTCTTCTGGGCAATCTCCCAGTTGTCGTTCAGCAGCCACTCCAACCCCAGCGAATCGACATCCGTCTGGGCCACCTCGATAAAGCGGGCCTCAATCTCGATCTGGTAAGGGACGACATTCAGGATCGAGAGCACCTTCTCGAATACGGTCAGGTTCTCCAGCGTGTTGGCGACAACCAGCTTGCCGAGACCGCGCACGAACTTGATCGACGACTTGTTCGGCCACTCGACACCCATCTCTTGAAAGAATCCCTTGAGATCGACTTCTTCCCCACCGCCGCCACCCGAGCCCTCGATCGTGATAAAATCGCCGGCGCCACGCGCACGATTGCCGCCGGAGGTGACAGCGGAGCTGAGTTCCTGCAAGCGAATAATGGCGGAAGGCAGCACATCGTACATGCGGTGCTCGATCTCGCCGATAGCGGCATCGCGCGGCATCACCATCACGGCATTACCGCGGATCAGGTACTTGAGACCGGCGATATCAACCGAGTAGTCCAGGGCTTCCTTGAGCGTGATATCCAGCGCGCTGAAGGTGACCAGCGTCTCATTGGCCCCACCACCGTCGGCAGGTGCTTCAGGCGCAGCGAAGAAATCCCCCTGCGGTGCAGCGGCCGCGGCGGCACCCGCGCCAGGCCCATCGGCATCCAACTTGAGGATGATGTTGACACCTTTGCGGTCCGCGGGGTTCGGGGCCGGATCGAACTCGACACTCTGTTCGAAAAGGAATTTCACCACATCACGGATATTGGCCTGGCGGAAGTCGACTTCCGGTATCCGGATCTGTTCCATCTTGTTCAGGATTGCTGCCCGGCGGATCTCATCGTCGCCGCGCATTTTAGTGGAGCTGCCGTAACCTTCCTCCAACGGGGTCTCGTGCAAGCCGTACTGGCGCGGATTCCATGTGTCGCGCACGGTCGCCATCATGCGGGCGGCAGTGGTATTGAGCTCCATCGACGAGCGATCGTACTGCTTGTTGGCAGCCGAATGCATCAGTCGGATGGCCTCCTTGTTCTCGGGATCGCGGGCCAGCACGGATTCGAACTGGAGGATTGCCCGCTCGTATTCCCCGGTCAGATAGGCTTCGCGTCCGCGCTTGAGCCACTCATTGATCTGTGACTGCGTCTTCTGGTAGTCCTCCTCGCGCCAACGTCGCTTCGCGCGGGGCGGCGGCGGCGGCGGCGGGGCGTCAATCTTGTTCTGGATACGCGCAACCGTTTCTTCCGATCTCAAGTAGCCATATTTCACCGCGTTCTGCGCGGCGATCTTGGCATTTTCGTAATCCTCCATGCGTTCCAGAGACAGTGCCTGCAGGTAATAAGCCGCCGCCAGCCCTTTTCGGGCCTCGGCGCGCATCGGCTCCAAATCGGGGCGCGGCGGAAGGTATTTGAATGCCTGCTCGTATAGCCGGATGGCGCGGGGATAATCCTTTGCCCGCAGGGCCGTCTTGCCGCTTGTCAGCAAGCTGGTGGCGTGATATTCCCGAGCCACGCGCTTCAGGCGTTCGGCCTCCTCGAACGCGGCCGCCCCCTCTGGCGCATTAGGCTGGGGTAACGGTGCCGCTTCAGGCGTTTGATCCTGAACGATGCTGTCGCCGGACTCGGCCGCCACGAAATCATCCAGCGAGAACGGTGCTTCCTCATCGACAGGCGCTGCCACAGACCCGGCAACAGGGTCGGCCGGTTGCGACAGCGCCTCAACGAAAGGGTCAGCAGCCACCCCCGGGGCCCGTACGGCTGCCGGTACAGCTTTCATATCCTGCTTAGCCTCCCTCGCCAGATTCTTGAAGATATCATCGTCCAGCGCCATGGGATCAGACGCAGGCTCCGGCACAGCCTCCGTCACGACAGGATCAGCGACTGCCGGGGCCTCCGCGGCAGCCGGTTGCTCGCCGAATAGGGAATCAAAATCATCCCCGGCAGGTTCAACCGCGGCGGGCGCCTCGGCAACAGCGGCGGCCGGCTCCTCGGCAGCAGCCGGCTGCTCGCCGAAGAGGGAATCAAAATCATCCCCGGCAGGTTCAACCGCGGCGGGTGCCTCGGCAACAGCGGCGG
>JAABSN010000441.1 GCA_011390385.1 Thioalkalivibrio nitratireducens
GTCGCAGCGAGCTGGCCAAAGCCCTCTCGGCCATGCCAATCCGCAACGGTCATGCCTTCAGCAACGCCCGCCTGGAGGGGGTATCGGAGCACCATCTCGGGATCACGGGCGACCGTCTGGCCAGCGGCCGTTACCTGACGCCACGTGAGGTCATGTCGGGCCATCAGGTGGCCGTATTGGGGCCGGTGGCTGCACGCGCGCTTTACGGGACCGAGCATGCAGCGCTGGGGCGCCACTTCCGGATTGGCGAACATCGCTTTACCGTCGTCGGTGTGCTACAGGAGACGAACCGCGAGACGCTGGTCAGCCTCGGGGTGCGCGATGACAACAACAGGATCTCCATTCCGTACACGGCCTACCAACGCATGCTGGGTGACACCGAAATCGGGAGCCTGCAGTTACAGGCCGTCAGCCCGGCGCATGCCCGGCTTGCTGCACAACAGACCATCGCTGTTCTGGAACACCGCCACCGGGGACGCTTTCGTTACGGCGCAGAAGTGATGGCGGATCACCAGCGCACTGCAGAGCGGATTCTGCGCGCAGTGACGCTCGTCGGTATCGTCTCGGCGCTGATGTCACTCTTCGTGGGAGGGCTGGGCATCATGAACATCATGAGCACCGCGGTCATCGAGCGCACCCGCGAAATCGGCCTACGCAAGGCCATCGGTGCACGTCGCAGCGACATCCTGCTGCAGTTTTTGCTGGAGGCAGTGCTGATCAGTTGTGCAGGCGGGGTACTCGGACTTGCGCTGGGTGTGGGCGGATCGTATTTGCTGGCCCACGCGACAGGCTTTCCCCCGGGTGTATCGACATTGGCAGTGTTGATCGCGTTCGTCTGTGCAATTGGGGTGGGCGTGTTGTCCGGCCTGTTGCCGGCAAGGCGAGCTGCGATGCTTGAGCCGGTTAGCGCACTGCGTTTTGAGTGAAACACCACCCACTTCAGACCCGTTCGATATCGAACACTGCCGCAGAGCGCAGCCATAGGACTGCGCTCAGGAGCATCGTTACTTCAAGCTCAGAACATCAAAAAGTCGTCGAAACCGGGCAATGTGCCGTTTTCGAACACTCCGACAAGCGCCACGCCTGCGAACGCAAGGCTTTGACTCAACTGCTCATCGGAAACCAAGGGAGGGCTCGCGGGGGTCGAGAGCACGTCGGCCATGAGATCGATGAGTTGGCCGGTGACTACGGGATCCATGTTGCTGAGCGCAGTCTCGTTCGAGACGACAAAGCTCTGAAGCGATGCAGCCTCAACCGCATCGATCGATTTAACCACCTTGATGATGCTGCCAAAAACCAGGGACTCCACAGTCTCAGGGGTGGCTGAGAGGTTGCCGAGATGGCTGAATCCCAGCTCTTCAGGGCTGAACACAGCATCGGACACCGTGGCAGGATCTGCCCAATTCAATGGATCGAGCGCGGCAAGGTACTGGGATTCCGAGATGTTCGCAAACGAGAGAATCTGGGAACGGATCGAAGCATTCGACAGGACACCGGTTTCAGTGTTGAGTGCAACCAACGAAGACGCGATGCCGAGCCATTCCTCGGGTATGAGCCCCAGTCCATCGTCAGGCATCGGGGCCGGCGGCGCGACCACACCAGGATTCAGCGAACTACTGTCGATATTATTGAACGCGAAGAACGCTTCTACTTCTGCTGCCGAGAAGCCACCAGCGATTTCCCCAAGCATGGCATTGGTGACGCCGTTTTGAGACGCTACGTTAAATATTACCTGTGGGTTATTGATATTGGCATCAATAAAGGCCCTCGCCTGATCCACCGAAACCCCGAAAGTCGCCAAATGTTGAGCTGCAGATGCCATGATGAGACTCCCCTTATGAATAAACTACTGTTTGATCCCAATGATCCCGAGCGGTTGAACAATAGGTTTCCATCATAGACCAGTCGAGCCTTGAAGTCATGCCACGAAAACGCTGTCCTGTCGGTCACGCCGATCGTTCATGGAGTGGAGCAAACTCTAGCTTTCAGCAAGTTCCCGACCCGAACGCCAATCAGACATTGCATGTCGGGGCGGGAAAATCAAGTTTTCAGTCTCACGCCTCAAGATCCTCAAAAGCCTCCGCAACAGTCAGCGTGAGCCCCACACTGTCGAGCGTGAGCGGCGCACGGTCGGCATCGGTTTCGAACATCAGCCAGTGGTCGGCTTCGCGGCGGTAGAGTTCGAGACGGCGGGCGTCGATATCCACCAGCAGGTATTCGACCAGGCTGTGCAGCTTGCGGTAGGCGGCGAACTTGGCGCCGCGATCGTAGGCGGCGGTGGAGTCGGACAGGACTTCGACGACCAGCGCCGGATGCTCGATGGCGAGTTCGGCGCGACGGTCGCGCTCGTCGCAGCTGACCATCACATCGGGGTAGAAGTAAGCATCGGCCGCGGCAACGAAGAGCTTCATGTCAGCGACGAAGGCCTGGCAGCGCGTGCCCTTGAGGTGTTGCCGTAGGCGTGCGTGAATGCCACCGGCAACCAGGGCGTGCTCCCGCCGCACCCCGACCATGGCGAAGATCTCGCCGGCCAGGTATTCATGCTTTTCGGTCTGCTCCGCTTCCCAGCTCAGATAATGCTCTCGATCCAGCGGTGCGCTCGGCTGTGCTTCGCCCATGTCAGATCTCCCGATGGCTTCAGTGTCATTGTCGGCGCGCTGTCCAGCTCGTGCAAGGTGAGCGTGCACAAGCTCGGATCGGGGGCGCTTGCCCGAACCTCACGAACGACGCAATTCGGTGCCCCAGCGCCCTGGCGACCAGCGCGCCTTCAATGCGCCTCATCCCAGTTATTCCCCACCCCGACCTCAACCAGTAACGGTACCGACAGCTGCGCCACATCGCCCATCAGGCGCGGCAGGGATTCGCGGATCTGGTCGAGTTC
>JAABSN010000044.1 GCA_011390385.1 Thioalkalivibrio nitratireducens
CGACGAAAGCGTTGCCTGGCTCCCCGACAGCTATTTTCCACGGGATGACCGGCAGCCGGTGGCGCCGGTGCCGTCGCGCGCGAGTCAGGGTCTTCCGGAAGACGCCGTCGTACTGTGCAGTTTCAACCAGGCGAGCAAGGTGACGCCGCGTTTCTTCGATATCTGGTGCCGAGTGCTTGCCCGTGTACCCGACGCCGTGCTGTGGGTGTTCGCACCCGAGGATCTGGCGCGGGAGAATCTGCGACGCGAAGCGGTGCAGCGCGGAATCGAGCCGGCGCGTCTGGTCTTTGCCGGGGCGTTGCCGACAAATGGCGAACACCTTGCGCGGCTTGGCCTTGCAGACCTGATGCTCGATACATTGCCGTACAACGCCCATACGACCGGGGCGGATGCGTTGTGGGTCGGCGTGCCGGTCGTGACCTGCGAAGGCAACACCTTTGCCGGGCGGGTCGGCTCCAGCCTGCTACGCGCCCAGGGACTGCCCGAATTGATCACGACGAATCTGGATGACTACGAACGCCTCGTCACTGAACTGGCACGTGACCGGGAGCGCCTCGAGGCACTGCGTGCCACGGTCCTCGAACGGCGCGATCAGGGTCGGCTGTTCGACACCGCACGCTATACCCGGAACCTGGAGGCCTTGCTGGTTGCGATCTGGGAGCGCAGGGAAGCGGGGCTTCCGCCCGCTCCCCTGCGAGTCGGGGAAGACGGCTCAACCGAGTGGTTGGCGTGATGCACAGGCGTCTGCGCATTCTCTGGGTTTTCGCGTCGCGCGAGTTCCGTGAACAGTATGCGGGTTCGTGGCTCGGCGCGACCTGGGGGCTGTTTCTGCCAATGATGACCGTATTGGTGTACTGGTGGGTGTTCGGCGTGGTGTGGGACCTGCGCCTGCCTGAACCCAGAGGCGCACCGGGCGAGGGGCTTCCCTTCATTGTCTTTCTCCTCAGTGCGCTGTTGCCCTGGCTCGCCTTTCAGGACGGGGTGACCAAGGCGGCTGGCGCGGTCGTTGCGCGCGCCGACGTAGTGCGTCACGGAGCGTTTCCCGTGGCCGTGTTTCCGGCAGCGCGGCTGATTGCGTCGCACTCGGTGTTCTTCCCCCTGGTGTTTGTGTTCGCGTTCTACCAGCATTTCGGGGGCGGCTTTCCACTGAGTGGCGGTGCATGGCTTGCGTTGCCGCTGTTGCTGGTCCTGCAGTTCGCATTTGCGCTGGGTCTTTCGCTGCTGCTATCGGCGCTGTCGGTGTACGTCAGGGACATCGGTTATCTGCTCGGTATCGTGACCATGGCCATGTTCTTCACCGCCCCCATCCTGTACCCACTGGCCCAGGTTCCGGAGACCCTGCGCGCATGGATGTGGGTGAATCCGTTCACTCCCTACGCCGAGGGCTATCACCAGGTCCTGATTGAAGGGCGATGGCCGGATTTGGTGATCTGGATCACGGCTCTGGTGACGGCGGTAGTGGCGGTGCTGGTGGGTCGTTGGGTATTCAATCAACTGCGCGCCGGGTTCGCCGATGTACTTTGACATCAAGGGCGCTCGCGGCGCGGAGATTCACGCGGTGTTGGTTCTCTTTGTGTTGCGCCCGACTGGCGCGAAGGCATTGCGGCGGCGGAACCATTGGGGTTCGCCCCTTCGTCGCCAGCGAAGCGCGGCGACCCAGACGAAGTCGGGAGCAACGACACGGTATGGATCGCCAGAACCGGCCACGCTGCGTTCGCGGATCATGACCGTGTCCCGCGATGGCGAAGATCCGCCCTTGTCTCCCCTGTCCTGGTCATGAGCGCAGTGTCGTCGCTGCCATCACGTGCGGTGGCGCGCGTCCGGCGCGCCATGTCCGCGGCCCTCGGGCAGCTTCGGCGTGGCTGGCCTGCCGTCGGCTCGAAAGCGGACGGTGCCCATGCCGCGGATCCCGAGTTGCGTTTTCATGTGGAGCGGTTTTCCGTATTGCCTGGACCTTTCGGGCGGAACGCGATCATGGAGATCCGGGGCTGGGGATTCCGGGTCACGCAACCCGAGTCGCTGGTC
Organism: Thioalkalivibrio nitratireducens; assembly: GCA_011390385.1. Next base: position 2,026 of record JAABSN010000044.1, read on the forward strand.
CTGGAGGTGCGTGCGGACGACAGCGCCGTCTGCACCATTTCCTGCAATCGCGCTCGCCCGGATGTCGCACGGCGCGCGGCCGGGTTGGCGCAATCGGAGGAGATTGCAACGTACTCCGGGTTCGAGGTGACTGCCTATCTTCCCGCGGGTGCGAGCAGGGTGGAACTGGTGACGTGCGACAGCGGCGTCGTCATTGCATCGTCGATCGTGAACGGTGCACACCATACGGAGGATGCCACGAGCCGTACGGGGAATGCCGTGAGCGTCGGTACGGCGACCGTCTCGGCTGGGCGGGCACTCGTACGGCGGATTGCCCGGCGGGCTCGTCACGGAGTCCAGCCGCGCGATCTGTTGTCATTGGCACGTTGGCGCCACTGGCTGCGCCGGGTTGCTCAGGAGATCCGCTCCCTGCGGGTGGAGTCGGGTCCGGATGGGGCGCGCGGCGTCTCTTCCGTGGAGCCTTATGCCGCCTACGTGCAGCAGAATGCATTGACTCCTCGCACACGTGCCCTGCTGGAGACGGCTCACACCGGTTTCGCCTTCCTGCCAGTGATCAGTATCGTGATGCCCGTGTACAACGTGGAGCCACGCTGGCTGAAAGCGGCGATCGAATCGGTGACGGGGCAGATCTATCCACACTGGCAACTCTGCATTGCCGATGACGCATCCAGCCGCGACGATACCCGTGCGGTTCTGCGCGAGCTTGCCGGTGACGATCGCATCCGTGTCGTTTTTCGCGCGGAGAACGGACACATCTGCCGGGCCACGAACACCGCTGCAGAGCAGGCGACGGGTGATTTCGTGGCATTCATGGATCAGGATGACGTGCTGGAACCGCATGCGCTGTTCGAGATCGCGCGCCTGTTGCAGGACCACCCCGATGCAGATCTCGTGTACTCCGACGAGGACAAGATTTCCGTGGAAGGCGAGCGCTACGACGCGCATTTCAAGCCCGACTGGTCGCCGGTGTTGCTGCTGGGTTACAACTATATCAATCACCTGACCTGTGTTCGCCGCAGTCTTTTCGTGTCGGTCGGTGGCCTTCGGGTCGGGTATGAGGGTGCGCAGGATTACGATCTGTTGCTGCGGCTTGCCCGGCATACGGACCGGGTCCATCACATCGCGAAAGTGCTTTACCATTGGCGGGCGATTCCCGAATCAACGGCGTCCTCGGCCAGGGTGAAGCCCATGGTCGCAACGGCCGCTCGCGCTGCACTGGAGGATTTCCTGGCAGCCGGAAAGCGCTCGGCGCGCCCCTACCAGCCGTCATGGGCGGAGGCTCACGGGCTTCCGGTTTACCAGCTCGATGGTCCGGATGAGGGGCCTCGGGTCGACATCATCATTCCGACCAAGGACCGATTGCCGCTGCTGCGCCGTTGCATCGACAGTATCGTCGGGTACACCGCGTACCGGAACTACCGGATCATGGTGGTGGACAATGCATCGGTGGAGCCGGACACCATTGCCTATCTTGGCGATCTTCAGACCCGGGGTATCCGTGTGGAGCGGGTCGAGAACCCGGACGGAGGGTTCTCGTTCAGCCATGTGGTGAACGAGGGCGTGCAGCGCAGCGACGCCGAGCTGATCCTTCTGTTGAACAACGATACGGAAGTCCGCGACCGCCGTTGGTTGAGCCGCATGGTTTGCTACCTGGGACTCGGGGGCGTCGGCGCTGTCGGTGCGCGCCTGCTCTATCCCGATGGCACGATCCAGCATGCGGGTGTGGTGCTGGCGACCGGCAAGGATGGTGCTCCGGGGCATGCGTTCGCGGGCACGCCGGGTGCGCAGTTGAGCTATTTCTTTCTCGCCGAAACCGCCCGCGAGTGTGCCGCGGTCACGGCCGCCTGCCTGCTGACGCCTCGGCGGTTGTATCTGGAGGCCGGCGGTTTCGACCACGCGCGCTTCGGCGTTTCGCTCAACGATGTCGACTATTGCCAGAGATTGCGGGCGCTGGATATGCGGGTCGTTTACGCTCCGGGGGCGGAGTTGATGCACCATGAGGGCGCAACCCGGCCAGCCGAGGATTCACCCCATGAACTGGCAGGGTTCAAGGCCCTGCATGGAGATGCCAACGATCCGTATTACAACCCCAGCCTGCTCGCCGACGCGAGTTTCCACGTACGTCCCAGCTCGATGCTGGATTACGCGGCATATTTGAACCGCCCGTTGAAAGTCCTGTTTTACAGCCACAACCTGAATCTCGAGGGCGCACCCAAGGTTGTGATCAGCCTTGCGAAGGGTCTGCACGCACGCGGTGCGGTGCATCCGGTCGTCGTTTCGGCGGCCGATGGCCCGGCACGGGCGGAGCTCGAGGCGGCCGGTGTCGAGTGCCGCGTGCTTCCCGCTCAGGGGACAGGAAACATCCTGCAGGGTTGGGCGTCCGCGGAAGACTTCGAAGCCACCCTTTCCGGGGTCGCGGATCTGCTCCGTGACCTTGCGCCGGATGTGGTCGTCGCCAATGTCGTGAACAGTTTTTTCGTTGTCGAGGCGGCGCACCAGACCGATATTCCGGCCGTCTGGATCATTCACGAGAGTTACGACAGGGCAGCACTCGCAAGGCACGTCGATGCATTTGCAATGCCCCGGTGCGAGGCGGCGTTTCAACACGCCGCGCACGTGGTATTCGTGTCCCGCGAAACCAGCGAGATGTACCGGCGCTATGACTCCCGACGCCACTTTCGCGTCATCCATAACGGCCTGTCACATGAATGGCTGCGGCGAATCGACGAGGCCGGCGGCCGGGAGCGAGCCCGGCATGCGCTGGGTCTGGGTGGCGGAGGCATCCGGGTGATCGTGAGCGTCGGGACGGTGTGCGACCGCAAGGATCAGGAAACACTGGTGCGTGGCTTCGCACTGCTTGCACGGAAGCGGCAGGATTTTCGGGCTTACCTCGTTGGCGCGAGGGCAGGCGATCCGTACAACGACTACATCGGAACGCTGATCCGGACGCTGGAGCTGGGAGCGATCGTCGAGTTGGTCCCGGAGACCTCGGCCGTCGATATTTACCTCCACGCGGCTGATGTATTCGCGTTCGCCTCGGTGAACGAGAGTTATTCGTACACGATTCTCGAGGCCATGGCCTTCGGGTTGCCGATCGTCACCACGCCGTGCCAGGGCGTGGCAGAACAGGTGCGGTTTGGTGTGAACGCCCTGGTTTTTCCGTTCGGTGACGCCCGCAAGCTGAAGGATCATCTCGACACGCTCTTGAGCGACGACAACGCAAGGCGGCGGATGGGTGAGAATTCACGCGACATGATCGCGTACATGCCCGACTACGATGACATGGTCGAGCAATACGAGAGGCTGTTGTTCGAGGCATGGCAGTGTCATCCGTCGGCGGCGGTGTCTGTACAGGCGGGCGGGGATTCCTCGGCGATACCGGACAAGGCCGGGAGGTCCGGGGTTCGGTGGCGAGCACACTGACGCGGTCAACCGACCCCGTCGCCGCTGGCGGGGGCACGGCAGCCAACCGGTCCATTTTCATCGTGGTCGCGACTTGCAACGGTGCGCGATATCTCCGTGATCAGATCCGGAGTATTCAGAACCAGACGCTGACGAACTGGCGGATGCTCGTGCGTGACGATGGTTCCAGTGACGACACCCTGCGGATCGTTCGGGAACTGGCCGAACACGACCCAAGGATCGAAGTGCTGGGTCTCCTCCCGGGGGAACGACTCGGTGTCGTGCGCAATTTTGCCCTCTTGCTGGAGCGCGCTTTCGTTCTGGGGGCCGAGGCCGTTTTTCTTGCCGACCAGGACGATGTCTGGTTGCCGGACAAGATCGAGCGGCAGATGCGCACTCTGGACGCGGCGCAAATCCGCCATGGGTCCGATGTCGCACTGCTCGTTCACTCGGATCTTCGTGTGGTGGATGAGAATGCCGAGCCCGTCGGCCGGTCTTTCCTGCAAATGCGTGGGCTCGTTCATCTGGATGATGGACCCTTGCGCGGACTCATGGCACAGAATTTCGTGACCGGGGCGACGGTACTGGTCAATCGGCCATTGCTTGGACTGGCGCTTCCGGTGCCAGCCGAGGCCGTGTTGCATGACTGGTGGCTGGCCTTGTGTGCGGCCGCCTGCGGGCGGCTGGAATTCGATCCGGTACCGACGGTACTGTACCGGCAGCATGGGACCAACCTCATTGGGGCGGGGATCCGCTCGATCCCTGACGCACTGCGCCGCAGTCGCGGGAATTTTCGGCGGAGCTTCTGCCAGGCGCACGCGCTCCTCTGCCGGGTCCGTTCCCATGAGTCCTGCATTCCGGTCAGCGGCGTGCCGGATTTGCTTGAGGGATACGTGAATCTTCGCAACCGTCAGCGCTGGCGTCGGCTCTGTTCATTCCGGAGAATGCGCACGGTGCGCCGTGGCCGTGCGGCCTGGCTGCTCTACCAGCTTTGGCTTCTGCTGGAACGGCGTCATCCGGCGTGAGCCGAGGACGATACCGGTCATCCCGCTGTCGTGCGAGCCAGCCGAATCGTCCCGAGGGCGCAACGGAAGTCACAGCCGGATCGATCGCCTTTGCTCGCAAGCGATGATGGTCATGCGCTCCAGTCCGGGGGACGCACGGCGCAGGGTGTCAATGAGCGCAGCGAATTGCGCCGCTCGCGGCCCGGGATCCTGGGGGTCAGGGCCTGCGTGGTATCGGTGCGGTTCGGCTTCGCCTCACGGCACCCTACGCAGGTTCTTTTACGTCAACTTTGGGAAACCCGCCTCGTGGACAACGGTCCGGTCTGCTCGGTCATCATCGTCAGTTTCAACAGCGGTGCGCTTCTGACGGATTGTGTCGCCTCCGTGCTGGCTTCCACGCTGCCGGTCGAAGTGCTGGTCAGTGACAACGGGTCGATCGATGGCAGCCTGGATGCACTGCGTGCACCCGAACTGGCAGAGGGTCGCGTGCGGATTGTCGAGAACGGGACCAACCTGGGTTTTGCCGCAGCGGCGAATCGGGTCCTTCCGCTGGCGCAAGGGGACTGGGTCCTGTTTCTCAACCCCGATTGCCTGCTGCAGCCGGATACCCTCGAGCGGATGCTCGCAGTGCTGGACGGCAGGCCGGATGTGGGGATCGCGGGTCCATTGATCCTGGGCACGGATGGTCAGGAACAGGCGGGGTGCCGGCGGCGCGAACCGACACCAATCCGCAGTCTGGCGCGGGTCTTTCATCTGCAACGCTGGCTCCCGCAAGGTGCCGGCGTCAGCGACTTCAACATGGCTGGCGATCCGTTGCCGGCCGCGCCGGTCGCGGTGGACGCGATTTCGGGGGCCTTCATGCTTGTGGAACGGGAGGCAATGCGCCGGGTCGGTCCCCTGGACGACGGCTATTTCCTGCATTGCGAGGATCTGGACTGGTGTCGCCGGTTCCGTGATGCCGGATTCATCGTCCTGTTCGTTCCGAGCGTGGAGATCGTGCATCACAAGGGGACGAGCAGTAAGATGCGGCCAATCCGGGTGGAATGGCACAAGCATCGGGGCATGCTCCGTTATTATCGAAAATTCTTCGGAGAGTCATATCCGCTGCCCCTGTGGTGGGGAGTCCGAATGTTCGTATGGGTCCGTTTCGGTGCCCTGGCCCTTGTGCTTGCGATGCGACGGCTTCTCGGCTGATGCGTGCGCTGGTGATCGGGGCCACGGGCGTGGTGGGGCATTTTCTGCTGCCCCGGCTTTCTGCTGCCGGAGTCGAGGTGCATGCCCTGAGCCGCAGCCCCAGGGATGAATCGACTCCCCTGGCAACCTGGCACTCGGGGGATCTGGGCGTCCGTGGGTGGCACCACGGGCTTCCGCCGATTGATGTGGCGCTGCACCTGGCGCCGCTGTGGCTCCTGCCACCCGTGCTCGCGGAGTTGCGGGAACTGGGCGTGCGGCGCCTGATCGCCTTTGGTTCGACGAGCAGACACACCAAGATGGCGTCGACCAGCCCTGCCGAGAGAATGCTCGCTGCCCGACTGGCCGATGCCGAGTCGAGACTGGCTCTGGAGGCGGATTCTTTCCATTGGACACTGTTCCGGCCGACGCTGATTTATGGCGCTGGTCTGGACCAGAACGTTTCCAGTGTGGCCCGTTTCGTTCGCCGCTTCGGGTTCTTTCCCTTGGTCGGCCGGGCAGAGGGACTCCGGCAGCCGGTGCACGCGGATGATCTTGCCGCGGTCTGCGTTGCGGCGCTGAACCTTGACGCCTCGCACGGATGCATGGTGGATCTTGGAGGCGGGGAAGTGCTCAGTTTTCGCGAAATGGTATTGCGGATTTTCCGCGTGCTTGACCGACCCGCGCGGCTCGTGCGGTTGCCCATGGCGGGGATGAAGGGGGCCGTGGCGCTGGCATCCCGGGTGCCAGGGTTCCGGCATCTCGATGCGGCGATGGTTGCCCGGATGAGTATGGACATGACCTTTGACAACGCACCTGCGCGCGCACTGTTGGGCTATTCTCCGAGAGCATTCAGACCGACGGCGACAGATCTGGGCTGCCCGGAGCGCAGGTCTGACGGTCTGCGTTGACCGTCATGGCTACACGCGCCAGCCCGGAATTTGAAAGGTGCCAGCGCAGGGTGCCAATGAGCGTAGCGATTTGCGCCGCTCGGGTTCCCCGAGATCCGGGGTGGGGCCGGCGCCGTGTCGGTGCGGTTCGGCTTCGCCTCACGGCACCCTACGCGAGCCGCTGGCACGGCCCCGTAGGGTGCCAATGGGCGCAGCGAATTGCGCCGTTGGTGGCGCGAGGGCTGAGGTGTCAGGGCCGGTGTGGTATCGGCACGGTTCGGCTTCGCCTCACGGCGCCTTGTGGAGCGGGCTATCGCGTGGAGAGTGAGGACCCCGTGCTGGGCTGGAGGATGACGGGAAGTTACACTTCGCGCGCATGGAGATCCTCTTCGCAGCGTTATCAGCTTTCCTGTTGTCGGTCGGTGTCACTGCTTATCTGGTGACGCCGGGTGCGCGGTTGCGCTGGCTCGATCATCCGAACGATCGCTCGTTGCACCGGGTTGCGGTACCCCGGACCGGTGGTCTCGCTATTCTGGCCGGCATCGCCGGGGGATGGATGCTCTCCGGCGTGCTCATGAAGCCACCGGCCTGGTGGCCCTGGCTGCTGGTTGCCGCAGGGCTGGTGCTCGTCATATCGCTCCTCGACGACAGGCACAGCCTGGCGATCGTCCCCCGGTTTGCGGTGCAGATCCTCGCCGGCATTGTCCTGCTCGGCGCCGGACTGCTTCCCGATGCCGCTCACCTCTGGGGCTCCCCGGTACCCATTCCGGACTGGATACGGTTCCTGGTGGCCTTGCTGTTCGTGGTGTGGATGGTGAATCTGTACAATTTCATGGATGGAATGGACGGATTTGCGGGAGGGATGGCCGTGTTCGGCTTTGGATGCATGGCCATTCTCGGCTGGCGGGCGGAAGCCGGCCTGTTCAGTGCGGCCAACCTCAGCGTCGCCTTTGCCTCGGCCGGCTTTCTGGTGTTCAACTTTCCTCCCGCACGAATCTTCATGGGGGATGCAGGCGCTTCCCTGCTCGGTTTTCTGGCTGCGGCCAGCATTCTCTGGGCCAGTCAGCAAGAGGTGTTTCCTCTCTGGGTGGGTATATTGATCTTCTCGCCCTTCATCGTCGATGCAACGGTCACGCTGGTGTCGCGCATTTGGGCGCGTGAGCCATTCTGGCGCCCTCATCGCCAGCACTGCTATCAGCGTCTGGTACGGTCTGGATGGAGCCATCGCCGAACCACCGTTCTCGGTTACCTGCTCATGCTGATGACCGGCGGAACATCGATCTGGGTCGTGGAACAGGGTGCCGGTACCGACACGGTGGCCGCCCTGGCGCTATGGGCAGGGATTTATGCGATACTCATATTTTGGATAACGCGCACTACGGTGCGGACGTGATGGAGAGAAATTTGGCCATTCGGGTGCTGCCATTGCTGCTGAACCGATGGGCAGCATTCCTGCACGATCTTTTCTGGGTCCCCGCCGCATTGGCGCTGGCGTTTCTGGTGCGCGTCGAGTTTCATTTCTTTACTTCTTCCACGTTCGGTACGTTCCTGCTTCTGGTTGCCATCTGCCTTCCCATTCAGGCGGTGGCCTATGTCTATTTTGGTCTGTATCGTGGTATCTGGCGGTTTGCGTCGGTGCCCGACCTCATGCGCATCATGCGGGCCGTGTGGGTGGGGGCCGCTGTGACCATGCTACTGGTGTTCCTGAGCGGTTTGTCCTCTTCGGTGCCACGGGCCGTACTCCTGGTTTATCCGGTGTTCCTGACCATGGGCCTGACCGGCCCGCGTCTGTTTTACCGCTGGTTCAAGGACCATTTGCAACCGGTGGGTACCCGGCAGCGTGCCCTCATCGTTGGAGCCGGCCGTTCCGGCGATCTTCTGGTCCGGGATCTGATCAAGTCCCGGGAATATCTGCCGCTCGGTTTTCTCGACGACGACCCACGCAAGCGCGGGCGTGATATCCATGGATTACCTGTACTGGGCACCGTGGAGCAGTTGGACCGACGGCTTCGTGAACTCGATGTCGACATCGTGCTCATCGCAATGACGACCGCTGGTCCGCGGCTGATGCGACAGGTCGTGGATACCGCCGCCCATCATGCAGTCCCCTGCATCACGTTGCCATCGCTACAGGAGGTGGCAGACGGCAGGGTAGGTGTGTCGCGGCTTCGGGAAGTGGATATCGAGGACTTGCTGGGCCGCGATGTGATTACCCTGGATGACGAGGGTCTGCATGCGTTTCTGGAAAAGAAACGCGTGCTGGTGACCGGTGCCGGGGGGTCCATCGGTTCCGAGTTGTGTCGGCAGGTGGCCCGCTACGAGCCCGCCCAGATCATCATGCTGGATCATGCCGAATTCGCCCTTTACAGCACCGAGCAGGAAATGGGGTCGCTCGATGCCAATGTGGTCTTCACGCCATTGCTCGGGGATGTGCGTGATGAAATCCGCATGCGCAATCTTTTCGCGACCTATCGGCCGGAAGTCGTGCTGCATGCGGCGGCCTACAAGCATGTGCCGCTGGTGGAGTCGAATGCGGTGGAAGGCGTGCGGACCAACACGCTCGGTACGCGGGTGCTTGCGGATCTTGCAGCGGCACATGGTTGTGGAAAGTTCGTATTGGTATCGACTGACAAGGCGGTCAAGCCCACGAATGTGATGGGTGCCAGCAAGCGTGCGGCGGAACTGTATTGCCAGTCATTGAGCCAGAATTCCGACACCGCGTTCATCGTTACACGCTTTGGCAATGTGATGGGGTCCGCGGGGTCGGTGGTTCCATTGTTCCGCAGGCAGATTGCGGCGGGTGGGCCGGTCACCGTGACGCATCAGGACATCACACGCTACTTCATGACAATCCCCGAGGCTGTGAGCCTGATCCTGCAGGCGGCCGCGATGGGGCAGGGTGGAGAGATCTTCGTGCTGGATATGGGCAAGCCGATCCGGATCAAGGATCTCGCCGAGGAAATGATCCGTCTCTCCGGGCACGAGCCGGGACGTGACATCGAGATCGCCTACATCGGCTTGCGGTCGGGCGAAAAGCTGCACGAGGAGTTGTTCCACGAGCAGGAAAACCCGGTGGGCACCGACCATCCCAAGATCCTGCAGGCCGAGGCAAGACGGGTCAGCAGCGAGTTGCTCACCGAACGCATGACGCAGTTGCAGCGAGCATGCATCGCTCACGATGAAGCGACCGTCAAGAGCATTCTGCAGGTGATGGTGCCCGAATTCCGTATGCTGGTGCCGCTGGGAACACCGCCGACCCCGTCACCAGCACCGAGTTTGCCTTTGAAGGTCGTGGGCGGTAGCCACCAACAGAAGGCCTGAGGATGGCCTTGCCCGCGTCGCGAAAAGGTGCGTGATCTGCCTGGCAAAAGGAATGAAATGGTTCGCCCGGTCGTAAGCCTGACCATTGGTTTGCTGCTGTTGCTGGGGCTGGGATGGGTGCTCGATCAGTCAGGAAACAGCCTGTTGCGGGTGGCGCCACTTTCCACAGTGTCTGGCCACGGCGATGCGGGACCCCACGTCGAACCGCGACGGATCCAGCTGGAGATTACTCGGTCGGGCGAGACACCGACCCTCAATCTGCCGATGGCCGAACCCATCGACGCGCGGCGCTATGACCGGGCGGTGCTTGTGACCGATGACCGGCGACCGGAATACCAGTTCGCGTTTGCCTGGGTTCTGGCGGACGAGCCTTCCATGCCTCGCATTGCCCTCATGGAGCGCGTCGACGATACCCGCCACGAGCTTGATCTGAGCAACCAGCCTGATTGGGATGGCACGATCCAGGGCGCGGCGTTTGTGATGGGCGGACCAACGGGTTCGCCCGTGACGATCTCCCAAGCACTCCTGAGTCCCGTTTCCGCGGGCATCATCGCACTGTACCGCGATCTGCTGACCGACTGGATGACCTTCGAGGGATGGTCCGGCCATAGCGTCAATTTCATCCGGGGCTGGCGGCCCGGTGGTCCGGTGTCGCCGGTCGTGGCCGTCGCGCTGTGGGTGTTTCTGAGCATGTGTGTCTATGCCGTCTGGTCGGCTGCGGGCCGTCAAGGGTTGGTTGGTGGGTCACTGGTCTTCATCTTCATGGCCGGCTGGGTGACGCTGGACCTGCGTTGGCAGGTCGATCTCGCCAGGCAGTTGGCGATCACGCATGCCCAGTATTCCGGCAAGACCTGGGAGGAAAAGCGCCTGTCGGCTGAAGACGGTGAGCTCTTCGCCTGGGTGCAGACCGTCAAGGAGTATCTTGGGGATGAAATCAGGCGCGTATTCGTGGTGGCTGCGCACGATTACAGCTATCCCGCTCTTCGTGCCAAGTACCATTTGTTACCACACAATGCCGATTACCAGATGCCTCGGCTGGAGCACCTGCGCGCCGATGATTACCTGTTGCTCCTCAGCGGCGGCGAAGATCGGCTGCAGCTCAGCCAGATCCGGATTCCTGGCTCGCCGGACACCGGCCTGGTGGGTAGGCGCGACCTTCGCTTCACTGCGGAGCAGCTGGATGGTTCGGGATCGGAGCTGGTGACGGATCCCGACGCACCCGGTGGGTATGCGCGCGTTCAGCGCCGGTCTGCAGGGGATCTGATTACGGCGAGGACACCGGAACCTCTGCCGCCCGGGTATTACAATCTCCGCTTCGCATTGGCGTCGCGGGAGTCGCCGGGTGATGCGTTGATCCGGGTCGGTGCTCACGGTGGAGAACGGGGTCGCCCCGAACACTGGTTCATGCGCCGGGTCGCCGTGAATCCGGATGGTTATACCGTCATCGATCTGGGAGTGGTCCTGTCGGAAGCGGGGCATGTCGTGGTGCGCGTGACACGGGCAAGCCCCGGCCTGCTCAGCGCGGGGGTCGAGATTGCCCCGCTCGAGTGGCGCCGGAAGCCGCTGCTCGTTTCTTCCGGGAACCTTCGGCGTCTGCTGGAACCGGTGCTCCTGTCTCCTGCGGGAACGCTGTATCGAGTCCGATGAGCGTCCAGGACTTTCCCAATCTTCTCTTCGCGCTTCTGCTCCCCTGGGTCACGGGGATTGTCTGGGTTCGTTTGGGTTGGCGCCGCGGTGTCGCGGGCAGGCCTTTCGCCGTCATCGGCTACGGCTTTTTCGTCGGCTGGGGGCTGCTGGTCCTGGTCATGCTCGGTCTGGAGGCGCTGGGTCTGAATCAGGGCGTGATCAGGACAACGGTGCCGTTGCTGCTGCTCACGGTGCTTGGGCTGTTGCTGACCCGATGGGTGGACCTTGCGCCCATCAGCCAGACGCAGGGCCCGCACGGTTGGCGAAGCCTTGCCATGACGGAGAAATGGGCCGTTGCTGTCTTACTTGCGTTGCTTGCACTGCGCTTCGGTACCCTGCTGACGGAAGTGCTGATTCGTCCGCTGTATCCCTGGGATGCGTGGATGAACTGGGCGCCGAAGGCACGTGTGTGGTTCGAACACCAATGGCTGGTGCCCTTTGTCTCCCGGAATGATTGGATGGCCGGCGGATCCGATGCCGGGTTCTACACCATGGGAAACTGGGATCATCCGCCAGCTGTACCGCTGATTCAGCTCTGGGTCGCGATGGTCGCGGGACGGTGGGATGATGCGCTGATCAATCTGCCCTGGTGGTTTCTCGGGGTGGCCATGGTCATGGCTGTCTACGGACAGGCAAGAGCCGCCGGCTTCAGTCCTGTAACGGGTCTGGTGGGGGCCTATCTCCTGGTCTCGTTGCCGCTGGTGTCCACGCATATTGCGCTGGCTGGCTATGCGGATCTCTGGATCGGCGGGTGGATGCTGCTGGGCACCTTCAGCCTCTATCTCTGGGCCGTGCAGGGCAACCTGCGGCAGGCTCCTTTCGTTCTGGTCGCTGCCATTGCCCTGCCACTGTTCAAGACGCCCGGGTTGATCTGGGGCATGATCCTGATTGCCGTATTGCTTGTCGCCCGGCTGCGTCTGAGGACACTGGTATGGTTGGCGGTCGGCGCACTGGTTGCGTTGGGCGTTATCGTCCTGACCATCGGCGTGGACATCGAGCTCCCTCGCGTTGGGCGTATCGTTCTGGGCCGGGATACGATCGTCCTGCCCTACATGCGCGGCTCCGGTGTGACAATGCACCCGGTATGGGGCGCGGTGGCTGGTCACATGCAGGTCTTGGGTACCTGGCATCTCTTGTGGTCCCTGGCTGCAATCGTGGTCCTGGCGGGGGCCTGGCTCAGCCTCGTCGATCGAGGTGTGCGGGTTGTCTGGCTGGTCCTGGTGCTGGGCATGGCCTTCCTGTTCATCGTGTTCTTCATGACAGACAAGTACAGTGATGCAGTCGACGGACAGACGCTCAACCGGGCGTTGCTGCATGTGGCACCTGTGGTCGTCATTCTCGGGCTGATCCTCCAGGAAAAGCTCGGCGGTCTTCTTCGGTCGCCGTTGCACCGGGCCCGCACGGTGCGGACGGAAAAGTCGTGAGCGGGTCCTTCATGCGCTTCGAGTTCAGCGATCATGGTGACCTTCTGAAGTGGGTCGTCAGGATGGGCGACATGCTTGCAATCCTCCTGGCAGGATTGGCGGCCTACCTTTTCCGTTTCGGCACCATTGCCCTTCCCGACTACTATCAGCTCGGGCTGACCATTGCGGTTCTACTGACCCTGGTGGTCTTCTCCTTCCAGACGGGCATGTTTCGGGAGACCGACCGCCTTACCCGCTCACTTCTTGTGGATGTCAGCATTGGCTGGGGGACCGTGCTCCTCGTCCTTGTCCTGCTGAGCGCTGCAACCAAGACAACCGATCTTTTTTCGCGTCTCTGGTTCTTCTATATGGCCCTCACCGGCTGGGGGCTGCTTCTGCTGTTCCGGTTCGCGGTGAGCAAAGTGCTGCAGACCATGCACCAGAGGGGCTGGAGGAATCGCCGCGTGCTGATCCTTGGTGCCGGCGCACTGGGTCGGGAGGTCGCGAACCGGATCGGCAGTGCGGGCTGGTGTGGGTTCGAGATCCGCGGTTTCCTCGACGACCAGCCTGATTTGCAGGGTTCGCTGCCACGGAACCTGCCAGTGCTGGGTTCGCTCGATGAGGTTCTTTCCGTGATTGAAAGGGAGAGGGCCGACGAAGTCTGGATTGCGTTGCCGCTGCAGCAGGAGGAACGGATACGGGAGCTCGAATACCGACTGCGTGGCAGTTCCGTGACACTGCGTTTCATTCCGAATCTTTATGGTTTTCGGCTGTTGCATCACGCGATCGGAGAGGTGGCTGGTGTTCCGATGCTGAATCTTTCCGATACACCGATGCGGGGTGTGAACAGAGTCATCAAGGCCGCGGAGGATCGCTTTCTGGCCACGCTGATCCTGCTGGCTGTGTCTCCCGTAATGCTCCTGATTGCGATTGCCATCCGAGTGGACTCTCCGGGCCCGGTATTGTTTCGCCAGATGCGGCATGGCTGGGACGGACGTCCGATCGAGGTCTGGAAGTTCCGCAGCATGCGTGATGAGCCTGAAGGCACGTGTTATCGGCAGGCGACGCGGAATGACCCGCGCGTGACACGGTTCGGTTCCTTTCTCCGACGCACGAGCCTGGATGAATTGCCGCAATTCATCAATGTGCTGCAGGGCAGGATGTCCGTGGTCGGGCCCCGCCCACATCCGATCGAGATGAACAAGCTCTACATGGATCAGGTGGACAGTTACATGCGGCGTCACAAGGTCAAACCGGGTATTACAGGGTGGGCGCAGGTCAATGGGCATCGCGGCGAAACGGAGAATCTTGAGAAAATCATGAAGCGGGTCGAGTACGACCTTTACTATATCGAGAACTGGTCGTTATGGCTGGATCTCAAGATCATCGCGCTTACCTTTGGAAAATGGCCTTTTGATGCAAACGCTTACTGATCGCAACCGGGCTCGACCATTGATGGTTTACCAAGGGTGAGGGCAATCGCGGATGGTCATGAATCGAAGCCGGAGCGGACGGAGATCCCGCTCCGGCTTGGCTACCTTTCCGGTGCGCCGCGGGTCTCGCTACGGCCCGAGGCAAGCCTTGGTGCCGGGCGCGCGCACGTTCAGGGCGTGGTTGACGCCTTCAGAACCCTGGGCTGGACGGTTCACACCTATATCGCTGGAGACCGGGCTCCGTTTTCCTGGGTGAGGCGTTCTGAAGGCAAGCTGGAAAGCAGCGGCCTCTGGCGCCTTTACGCCGACCTGGTACGCGCCGGTATTGCCCGATGGTCTGCAAGCCAGGCGTGGAGAGAGATGGGTGACCAGTGTGACTGGATATACGAGCGCCTCGGGGCGTTCCAGTCCCTGGGGCGCCCATTTGCCCGTGCCGGTATTCCCTGGATTGTCGAGGCCAACGCCCCCCTGCATCTGGAAAGTACCGTCGATCGTCGGAGCATAGCCCTGCAGGACTGGGCGCGGCGGTCCGAGCTGGCTGTGTACCGTGACGCCGATGTAATCGTTACCGTGAGCAATTCTCTCAAGGAAATTCTTGCCGGGTTCCCGAACGTGAATCCCGACAAGGTGCTCGTGGTTCCGAATGGAGTCGATACGATGCGCTTCGACCTGGCCCGGGTGGCGCCTGCACGTTTCTTCGAAGGTCCGACGATCGGGTTCGTCGGGACGCTCTATTCCTGGCAGGGGGTGGAGATGCTGCTGGAATACGTCGCCGCACTGCGGCGTAACGAGGGCGTGGCCTGGTCGGTCGTGATTGCCGGCGAGGGACCGCGGTATCCGGCTTGCCGCGAGGCTGCCGAGCGTCTTGGCTTGGGGCCGGATGTTGTCCGCTTCCTTGGGCAGGTTCCCTGGGTGCAGGTCCCCTCGGTGATCGCCGGTGTGGATCTCGGCTACTCCGGCCAGACCAGATTCCGTTGCGGCGCCATGTACAACTCGCCGCTGAAAATCTATGAATACATGGCCATGAGCAAGCCGGTACTGGCATCGACCTACGAGGATGCGGAGCGCACGATCGTTCACGGGAATACCGGCCTTCTCTTCGTCGGCGAGGATCCGGGTTCGCTGACGAATGCCTTGCGGGAGGCCTGGGTGTCACGGGAGTCCCTGCAGGCAATGGGACGCCGTGCGCGAGCCCATGCAGTAGGGGCGTGCAGCTGGGAGGAGCGAGTTCGAACCATGATTCCGCAGATCGAGGAAGTGCTCGCGGGCAGCCGACGCATGAATCGGCACCCCGCCGCGAGTTGAAACGCGTGCCGACCTGCCCCGAATCTGCGTCTGTGTGTGGCCCGTGAATACCTACACGAAGGCGATTGCGCTACTGACGGTCAGGGAGCGCTGGCGGGGTGGGGTGGTCCTTGGGATGGTCATCATCATGGCCCTGCTCGAGACTGCGGGTGTCGCATCGGTCATGCCTTTTCTAGCCGTGCTCGGCAATCCGGAATTGATCCGGTCGAACGCGGCGTTGGCATTTTTGTATCAATGGCTGGATTTCTCGTCCGATCATGCCTTTCTGGTCGCATTGGCACTGGCGTCATTCATCCTGATCGTGGTCGTTGCCATTTTCCGGAGTCTGACGATCTACGTGATTGCACGGTTCACCGAGATGCGGCGGCATAGCATCGGCTCGCGTTTGCTGGAAACCTATCTTGCACAGCCCTACACCTTCTTTCTGAACCGCCACAGCTCGGATCTGGCCAAGGGCATTCTCTCCGAGGTCGATCAACTCGTGAGTAGTGTCTATCGACCCGCATTCGATGCTCTCGCCTACGCAGTCGTTGCAGGGGCGATCATCCTCCTGCTGGTCCTGATCGATCCCTGGCTCGCATTGACGGTTACCGTCATTCTGGGTAGCGCGTATGCCGGTCTGTTTCTGCTCGTGCGGCGCATTCTGGGCAGATTCGGCAAGGAACGGCTTGCTGCCAACCGGGAACGGTTTACGACGGCCGGCGAAGCGTTGGGAGCGATCAAGGAGATCAAGCTGCTTGGTCGCGAACAGGCGTATCTGGCACGGTTTCGGCCTGCCTCGATGCGCTTCGCGGGTCTGCACGCCAGGGCCACCGCTCTCGCGGAGGTGCCGAAATACATCATCGAGGCCTTGGGGCTCGGTGGCATCCTGCTGGTGGCGCTCGTCCTGATCGCAGCGAGTGATGATCTCGGCAAGAGCCTGCCGGTTCTGGGGCTTTACGGTTTCGCCGGGTTCCGTCTGCTTCGTGCAGCGCAACACGTCTACGACGGCCTGGCGAAGGTTCGGTTCGGTGCGGCGGCGGTCGACCTCGTATATGCCGACGTGATGCAGCGGGGTTCGCGGAACACGGACGGTCTCGGTGCGCCCGCATTACGGCCATTGCAGCGCATCGAGTTCGAGGATGTGTCCTTTGCCTATCCCAACGCTGCGGACAGGGCGCTGCGGCGGGTCAATCTCGTCATTCCTGTCGGGACGACGCTGGGGTTGGTGGGTGGAACCGGGGCGGGCAAGTCCACTGTGGTCGACATTCTCCTCGGCCTCTTGCGGCCGACCGATGGGGTCTTGAGCGTTGACGGTGTGCCCATCGGGCCGGAAAATCTGCGTTCCTGGCAAAATGCACTCGGCTATGTGCCGCAGACGCCCTTTCTCGCCGACGCCACCATTGCCGAGAATATTGCCCTCGGAATACCGCGCCAGCGGATCGATGAAGCCGCGGTGGTACGCTCTGCGCGCGTCGCCCAGCTTCACGAGTTCATCATGGAAAGCCTGCCGCAGCAGTACGACACTCAGATTGGTGAGCGTGGGATACGGCTATCCGGTGGCCAGCGCCAGCGCATTGCGATTGCTCGCGCTCTATATCACGATCCGGCGCTGCTGGTCTTCGACGAAGCCACCAGCGCACTGGATAACCTGACTGAACAGGCTGTCATGCGCGCAGTTCACGAGTTCAGCCACGAGAAAACAGTCATCATGATTGCCCATCGTTTGGAATCAGTGCGGAGCTGCGACAAGATTGTGCTGCTGCAATCAGGCAGGCGAGTAGCGGAAGGCACATGGTCGGAGCTGCTGTCGACCAACGCGCTGTTTCGGGGTCTGACGGGAACCCGGAGCGAGTTCGTTTCCGTTTCTGGTCAGGAAGCATCCTCACCTGGGCAGGCATCATGACGAAGAAGTTCTCCGCGACGAAACGGGACCAGCGAGCGACTCCGCAATCGCGGCAACGCCTGATGTCTGCCGTGCGGTCGATGGAACAATTGGTGATGATGCGCAGGGACGCGACGTTGGAGGTGCTCTCCGGACAATGGCTTCGCGCTTATCCCAAGGAGGGAATCCTTTGGTACATGTCGGGGTTGGCCGCCTTCCTTTCCAAGGGTTGGGCAAGCGCGGTGGAGCGTATGCGCACTGCGGCCGACCTCGGATTCCGCACAGCGCAGTTCTGCGAGCACCTCGGGCTTGCACTTGCTCATTCCGGCCAGCTTCAGGAAGCAAGCGAATGGATGCGCAGAGGTACGCGTCTCGACCCGAAACGCGCCACGATCCTGGCTAACTTGGCGAGCGTGGAATATCGGTTGAGTAACCTGGATTCCGCCGAGGATCTGGCGCGTCGCAGTCTGGAGCTTCGTCCGCATCTCATTGAGGCGGGTTTGACCCTATCCAAGGTTCTTGACAAGAAAAACAGGCTTTCCGAGGCCATTGCGGTACTCGAAGCGATGAATTCGCAGTGCCCGCATGATCCCGACATTCTTTTCCTGTTAGCCCATTGGTATGCGATGAATGGGGAAATTGACCGGTCTATTGCCATGCATCGCGAACGCGTTCGTATCGCACCTGATGACGACGACGGTCGATCAAAAATTTTGGTATCGGCGTTCGACAGGGATCACGAGACCCTGATGCAGATCGCTGGGGAACTGGAGCGCCGGCTTGAAGGAGAATCGAAGCGGAATTGGTACGAAACGGGCCTCAGTGCCCTTGCCGCCGGGTCGGCGCTGATCAAGATGGGCGAGCAGGATCGGGGTTTCCATTTGGCTGACGCAGCGAATCGGCTTATTGCCAACCATCGCCCCGTGGCTCCGGATTCTGCCGCCGTGCTGAACGCCTGTCGAAGTTGCCTTAGCCGTGAGTTCTTCGAGTGCCGGTCCGAATTCGGCGTGGCTGAAGTCCCCGGTATTTTTGTGATCGGGTTCTCTCGTTCGGGCAAATCGCTACTGGAGTCATTGATGGGGCTGGACGGGCGAATCCAGAGCCTCGGGGAAAGCCATGTATTTCCGGACCTGATCGATCAGGCTTTTCCTTGGTGGAAAAACGATGGTTATGGTACCGGACAGCTGGCGTTGACTGATCGCCGGGAGATTCGCGAGGTCGCGCAAATGTATTTGGCTCGTTGCCGCCATGGCTCCGGCCTAGGGGTCACGACGCTTCCGGGTAACATCTTTCGGCTTGCGTTCCTGGGGCTTCTCTTTCCGAGAGCTCCAATCATTGTGATGCGGCGGGACCTGCTGGATCTCGGGGTTGCCTGTTACTTGAAGGGTTATGAGTTAGGGCATGGATTTACTCACGATCTGTCGGCACTGGGACGCGAAATCAAGGTCTGGGACGAACTGCTGGATTTCTGGAAGGAGGTTCTGCCCAACCCGATCCATGAGGTACGTTATGAGAACCTCGTCGTGGATCCCAATGAAGTGCTGACCAGGGTCTTTCAGTTTCTGCAACTGGACTGGGATCCGCTGATTTTGAACATGGTTGAACAGTATCGGGAGAGTGCGCAGTTCCTGAATTTGCAGGAATCGCTCGCTGTGGCGGCACCCATGCGCGCCGACTTTGTCGGTACCGGGCGTGCCCTCGAGGCGCATTTGAATCCATTGAAAGAGGGCTATCGCTCCGGTGTTTCAGCAGAGGGGGCCGCAGGTCGGGGAGCCCGCCGATAACCTTAGTGGTTCCGGAGTGCTTCCTGATTTGATTCGGGTTCTTGGCAGTTCGAATGTTTAGATCCGACATTACCAGCGATGGATCGACCTGATTGGAACGGAAGCTCCGCAGCGAGTGAATCATTGGGATTCAGTCATTGCGAGCGTAGCGCGGCAATCCA